>NZ_JBSFNO010000007.1:0-241841 GCF_053981095.1 Nocardia sp. NPDC003693 | reverse complement strand
TCGTCCGAGCCCGCGACGTGCGCGCCGGAGATGACGCGGCGGATTCGCTCGACGAAGGCGTTCTGGTCGAGCGAAAGCAGCTGTTTCCCAGCGGGTCCCGCTCACATTCGCGAATCACTTTCGCGCAGCAGCGTGTTCAGCACCGCGCCGATCGCACCGGCGCCCCGCGGATTCATCATCCCGGTGTGCCACTCGTCGATCGGTACCTGGCGCAGGTCACCGGTGATGAGCCCGTCCCAGGTGCCGGCGATCTGATCGCGGTAGGACTCGCGGGTGGCCACGAACAGCACGGCGTCCCCGTCGTAGCGCGGCGGCGTGTGCGCGACCGGGGTGGTGAAGCATTCGGTCACGCGCTGCACCTGCTCCGGCGTCAGGATGCCCTCGCCGCTGAGCCGCTCGGCGATGAGCGGCAGCACCTCGTGCGGATCGTCGATCTGCTTGTCGTCCGGCAGCGCGAGGAAATCGCGCCACCCGCGCAGGAATTCGGTCAATTCCCGCTGATCCCGCTCGCTATCGGGCACCGGCGGCTCCGGCAGATTCTCCGCCACGCCCGCGTCGACGAGGGCGAGCAGCCCCACCGTGTGCCCCGTGCCCCGCAGCCGGGTCGCCATGGCGTGCGCGATCTTCCCGCCCAGCGACCAGCCGAGCAGGTGCACGGTGGTGAGGCCGGGGAACTCCCGCAGGATCTCCTCGACGTAGCGCTCGGCGTACGCCTCCACCGATTCGAGCCTGGGCTCGTTCTCGACGATGTACGGATCCTGCAATCCGTAGATCGGCCGATCGGGGTCCAGATGGCTCGCGAGCGCGCCGTACACCCATGCCAGCCCGCCGCCGGGATGCACGCAGAACAGCGGGGTCTTGTCCCCGCCGGACCGCAGCGGGGTCAGCACGCCGAGCGAGACGCCCATCTCGGACTGCGGTGCGGCGAGATACCGCGCGAGCGACGCCGGAGTCGAGTCGGCGAACAGCAGTCGATAGGGCACGGCGGTGCCGGTGCGCGCCCGCAGCTGCGACGTCAGCCGCATGGCGACCACCGACGTCCCGCCCAGGGTGAAGAAGTCGTCGTCGACCCCGACCCGCTCGACCCCGAGCACCTCGGCGAACACCGCGACCACGATCTCCTCGAGCGGCGTCGACGGCGCACGATACGGCGTGACAACCCATTCCGGCGCGGGCAGCGCCCGCCGATCGACCTTGCCGTTGACCGTCAGCGGCAGCGCGTCGAGCACGGTGACCGTGTCGGGCACCATGAACGACGGCAGTCGCCGCGCCACCTCCCGGCGCAGCTCCGCCGGGTCGAGCGCGCACCCCGGCACGGCGGTGACGTAGGCGGCCAGGCGCACGCCGCCGTTCTCGCCGTCGCCCGGCGTGTGCACGGTGACCACCGACTGGTGCACGCCGTCCGCGTCCGCCAGCGCCGTTTCGATCTCCCCGAGCTCGAGTCGCTGCCCGCGAATCTTGACCTGGAAGTCCGCGCGCCCCACGAACATCAGCACCGGTTCGCCGCCCTCGGCGACCGCCCATCGCACCAGATCCCCGGTGCGGTACATGCGCTCACCCGGGGTCCCGAACGGCGCGGCCACGAACGATGTCGCGGTCCGGCCCGCCCGGCCGATGTAGCCCCGCCCCAGACTCGGGCCGGCCACGTACAGCTCGCCGATCGCACCCGGCGGCACCGGCCGCAGCGACGAATCCAGCACCGCCAGGCGAACATCGGGAATCGGACCGCCCAGTGACACGGGCACCCCGGGCTCGAGCAGCGTGCCCGCGACCCACATCGAGCACTCGCTCGGGCCGAACACGTTGAGCACCGTGCGCACACCGGCCGCGTCGGTCCCCACCCAGCGCCGCACCAGCTCCGGCGGGCACGCCTCGCCGCCGACGATGGTGTGCCGCAGGTCGTCGAGCCCGGCGGGGTCGACCGACATGGCCACGGCCGGTGACAGGAAGGCGTGCGTGATCCGCTCGGCCCGCAGCAGTTCCGCCAGCGGTTCCCCGGCGAACACGTCGTCCGGTGCGGGGATCAGGGCCGCGCCCGCCGGAATCGCCAGCAGCAGTTCGATGATCGCGGCGTCGAAGGTGCGTGCGGTGCCGGCCAGGACGCGCGAGTCCGGGTCCGGCAGGCAGCGCGACCGCTGGATGGCGGTGACGGCCGCCATGCCCGTGTGGGTTACGGCGACGCCCTTGGGTTTTCCGGTCGACCCGGAGGTGTAGATGATGTAGCCGGTGTTGTCCTCCCGGATCGCCCCGCCCCGGTCGCCGTCGCCGACGGTGGCGTCGCTGTACCCGGACAGCTCGAGCGGATCCAGATCGATCACGCGGACATCGGCACCCGCCCAGTCCGCCGGGTCCGCCCCGGTGACCCCGCGGGCCCGCGCCCGCTCGGCGGTACTGGTGAGCACCGTGGTCGCCGTGCAGTCGGCGAGAATGAACCGATTGCGCTCGGCCGGATGCGCGGGGTCCATCGAGACGAACGCCGCACCGGTCCTGGCCACGGCCCAGACCGCCCGCACCCACGCCGCCGATCGCGGAATGGCCACCGCGACAACGGACTCGGGGCCGACGCCGGCCTCGATCAGCAGGCGCGCGCACCGATTCGACCAGCTGTCGAGTTCCCGGTAGGTCCACTCGTCGCCGCGATCGGCCAGGGCGAGCCGGTCCGGATACTCGGCGACGGCGCGATCCATGGTGGCGGCCAGCGTGGTCCGCTCGGGACCCGGGCCGCCATCTCCCCACCGCGACAACAGTTCCCGCTCGGGTGCGTCGAGCACCTCGAGCGCGCGCAGGGGAATCGAGGAATCGGCGACCACCGCGTCGATCACCTCGCGCAGGCGCCGGGTCAGGGCGCCGATCGTCGACCGGTCGAACAGATCGAGCGCGTAGCTCACCCCGACCAGCAACCCGCCGTCGCCGTCGGGCGCGTCGGACACCGTGACGGTGAGGTCGAAGCGCTCGACCCCGCTCCCGAGATCGACGGGGGTGCAGGAGATCCCGGGCAGCAGATCGTCCGCCGGATCGAACTCGAGGTTCTGGAACGCCAGCATCACCTGGAACAGCGGGTGATGCGCCCGGCTGCGCGTGGGATCGACCGCCTCCACCACCCGCTCGAACGGGATGTCGGCGTGGGCGTACGCCGCCAGATCCACCCGGCGGCATTCGTCGAGCAGATCACCGAACGAGCCGGATTCGTCGATCCGGGTACGCAGGACCAGCGTGTTGACGAACATGCCGACGAGCCCGTCCAGCGCCGCGGCGCCCCGGCCCGCGATCGGCGTGCCCACCGCGATATCGCTGCCGCCCGAGACGCGGGCCAGCACGACCGCCAGCGCCGCGTGCATCACCATGAACACCGTCGCGTGGTGTGCGCGCGCGACCCGGTGCAGTCCGGCCGCGGTGCCGGCGTCGAGCGCGAACGACTCTGTGTCCCCGCGCAGGGAGGCCACCGCGGGCCGCGGGCGATCGGCGGGCAGCTCGATCCGGTCGGGCACACCCGCCAGCTGCTCGGTCCAGTACGCGACCTGATCCGCGGCCACGCTCTCGGGATCGGATTCGTCCCCGAGCACATCGCGTTGCCACAGTGTGTAATCCGCGTACTGCACCGGCAGCGGGGTGATCCATTCCGGTTCCCGCCCGGCCCGGCGCGCGGTGTACCCCAGCGCCAGGTCCTGGGCCAGCGGCGCCAGGGACCAGCCGTCCGCGGTGATGTGATGCATGACCAGCACCAGCACGTGTTCGCCGGAACCGCTGTCCAGCAGCGTGACTCGCAGCGGCGGCGCGGTGGTGAGATCGAATCCGCGCCGCACCAGCGGCAGCAGCTCGTGCTCGAGTTCGTTCGCCCGCACCCGGCGCAGCTCGACGGCGGGCGCCGCCTCGGCGATCGGCAGGATCCGCTGGTACGGGGTGCCGTCCCGGTCCGGGAACACCGTGCGCAGCGATTCGTGGCGCGCCACCACATCCCCGATCGCGGCGGTCAGCGCCGCGATGTCCAGCTCGCCGGTCAGGCGCAGCACGAGCGGGATGTTGTATGCCGCCGACTCCGGTTCGAGCCGGTTGATGAACCACATTCGCCACTGCGCGAACGACAGCGGCGGGAACGCGGGCCGTTCGCGCGCCTCCGGCGTCGCGCGTCGCGCGCCGGTCCCGGTCGAGCGCCCGGCGAGCAGCCTGCCCAGCTGGCCGGCGGTCGGCGCCTCGAACACATCGCGCACGCTCACCTCCGCGCCCGCCGCCGCGGCCACCCGGGCCGCGACCCGGGTGGCGGACAGCGAATTCCCGCCCAGGGCGAAGAAGTCGTCGTCCGCCCCGACCCGGTCGGTGCCGAGCACCTCGGCGAACGCCGCGACCACCAGGTCCTCGAACGGTGTCGCGGGCGCCCGGTAGGCGACCGTCACCCATTCGGGGTCGGGCAGGGCGCGGCGATCGAGTTTGCCGCTCGAGGTGAGCGGCAGTGCGTCGAGCACGACGACCACGCTCGGCACCATGAACGAGGGCAGACGCAGGGCGACGCCGTGCCGGACGGCCTCCGGGTCGGGCCGGCGCCCGGGTGCGGCGGTGACGTAGGCGGCCAATCGCACTGTCGCGCCGGACTCGTCGCCCGTGGTGTGCGGTACGACCACCGCGAGCCCCACCTCGGGCAGCTGCGCGAGCGCGGTCTCGATCTCGCCGAGTTCGAGGCGCTGGGCCCGGATCTTGATCTGCCGGTCGGCGCGACCGGCGAACACCAGCGTGTGGTCCGCGCCCGCGGACGCCCACCGCACGAGATCGCCCGTGCGGTACATCCGCGATCCGGGCGCCCCCTCGGGATCGGCGACGAAGGCGCCGGCCGTGAGGGCCGCCCGGCCGAGGTACCCGCGCGCCAGCCCGGGTCCGGCCAGGTACAGCTCACCGATCACGCCGGCGGACACCGGGCGCAGCCACGCGTCCAGCACCGTGAGCCGGATGCCCGCAATCGGACCGCCGAGCGAGACCGCCTCGCCCGCACGCAGTTCCGCGACGGTCGCCCAGATCGTGGTCTCGCTCGGCCCGTACAGGTTGAACAGCCTGCGGACACCGGCGGCGTCGGTACCGGACCACTGGCGCACCAGTGTCCGCGGGCACGCTTCACCGGCCACCATCAGCACGCGCAGTCGGTCCGCCCGCGCGGCGTCGAGAGTGGCCGCCACCGCGGGTGTCAGGCAGGCGTGGGTGACCCCTTCGGCGTCGATCAGCCGCGTCAGCTCCGCACCGGCGAAAACGTCCGCGGGAGAGACGATCAACGCCGCGCCCGCCGAGACCGCGGCGAGCACCTCGAACACGGCCGCGTCGAACGTGCGCGCCGCGACGGCCAGCATCCGGGAGTCCGCGTCGAGCTCGAAGCGGCGGCACTGTTCGGTGGTCACGGCGGTGAGCCCGGCGTGAGTGACCGTGACGCCCTTGGGCGTTCCGGTCGTGCCCGAGGTGTACACCAGGTACGCGGTGTCCTCCGGCCGGACGGCGCCGCGCCGATCGATATCGGTCAGCGGTGCGTCGTCGTACCCGAGGAGATCGGCTCGCTCGGGATCGAGGAACGAGATGCCGTCCTCGGTCCACTCGTCCGTCGCGGATTCGCCCGCGCCGGTGCGGGTTCCGGCATCGGCGAGCACGACCGTCGCGCCGACGTCGGTGAGCACGAACCGGTTTCGTTCCCGCGGCTGCGCCGGATCGACCGAGACGAACGCGGCCCCGGTCTTGGCCACCGCCCAGACCGCCCGCACCCAGGCCGCCGAGCGCGGCAGCGCGATCGCCACGACCTGCCCGGGTCCCGCGCCTCGCTCGAGGAGCAGGCGGGCGCACCGGTTCGAGCCGGAATCGAGTTCCCCGTAGGTCGTGCGCTGCCCGGCGTCGGTGATCGCGAGCCGGTCGGGGAACCGGGCGGCGACCCCGGACAGCAGCTCGCCGAGGGTGATCGGGTCGGGCGCGGGGCCGCCATCGCCCCACTGCCGCACCGTGTTCCGCTCGTCCGCATCGAGGGTCGCGAGTTCGCGCAGGGCGGTCGCGGGCGCCGTGGCCACCGCGAGAAGGATGCGCTGCAGCGCGTGCGCCATCGCCGCCACCGTCGGCGGATCGAACAGGTCGGTGGCGTAACCGATGGTGACCGGGATATCGCCCCGCGCGTCCGGGATGTCGGCGACGGTGATGGACAGATCGAATCGTTCGACGGTCACCCCGGGGCTCACCGGCGTCACCGTCAGCCCGGGCAGC
Source organism: Nocardia sp. NPDC003693 (assembly GCF_053981095.1). NCBI lineage: Bacteria > Bacillati > Actinomycetota > Actinomycetes > Mycobacteriales > Nocardiaceae > Nocardia > Nocardia sp. NPDC003693. The sequence goes on along the minus strand of NZ_JBSFNO010000007.1, from coordinate 235,622 downwards.
TGTGCCGAACCCGGATCCAGATCCAGGTTCTGGAAGGCCAGCATCACCTGGAACAGCGGATGGTGCGCCTGGGTCCGGGGCAGGTCGATGGAGTCCACCACCCGTTCGAACGGAATGTCGGCGTGCGCGAAGGCCTCGAGATCGACCTCGCGCACCCGGTCCAGCAGCTCGCCGAACGACCCGGCCTCGTCGACGGGTGTGCGCAGCACCAGCGTATTGACGAACATGCCGATCAGATCGTCCAGCGCGGCCGCGCCCCGGCCCGCGATCGGTGTGCCGATCGCGATGTCCGTGCTACCGGACAGTCGCGACAGCAGCAGCGCCACCGCCGCGTGCACGACCATGAACACCGTCGACCCGTGCGCGTCGGCCACGATGCCCAGCCGCGTGAACAGCGCACCGTCCAGCGCGAACGCGTGCGCGGCGCCGGCGTGCGAGGCGACCATGGGCCGCGGCCGATCGGCGGGGAGCTCGAGGCGTTCGGGCAATCCCGCCAACCGCGTTGTCCAGTAGGCGAGTTGGTCCGCCGCGCGCGAGCTCGGATCCTCGGGATCGCCGAGGGTCGCCCGTTGCCACAGCGTGTAGTCGGCGTACTGGACCGGCAGCGGCGTCCAGCGCGGGGGTTCGCCCGCCCGCCGCGCGGTGTAGGCGACGGACAGGTCCCGGGCCAGCGGCGCGATCGACCAGCCGTCGGCGGCGATGTGGTGGATGACCAGCACCAGCGTGTGTTCGCCGGAACCGTTGTCCAGCAGTGTGATCCGCACCGGCAGCTCGGCGGGCAGCTCGAAGCCGGGCCGGATCGCCGCGGCGACGGCGGCCGCGACGCCGTCCGGTGCCACGGTCAGTTCCGTGATGTCCGGGACGGCCTGCTCGGCGGGCAGCACCCGCTGGTACGGCGTGCCGTCCGCGTCCGGGAACAGCGTGCGCAGACTCTCGTGCCTGGCCAGCACGTCGCCGAGCGCGGCGAACAGCGCCCCGGTGTCCAGCTCGCCGGTCAACCGCAGCACGAGCGGAATCGTGTACGACGCCGCGGCGCCGTGGAAGCGGTTGATGAACCACATGCGCAGCTGGGCGAAGGACAGCGGCACCCGCTCGGGCCGTTCCCCGGCGACGAGCGCGGGTCCGGTCACAGTTCCCGATGTCGCGTCCAGCACGCGTGCCAGCCGCGCGGGGGTGGGCGATTCGAACACGTCGCGCACGCCGATCCGGGCGTCGGTGATCGCTGCCAGGCGCGCGGTCACCCGCATCGCCGAGAGCGAATGCCCGCCGAGGGTGAAGAAGTCGTCGTCCGCGCCGACCCGGTCGACGCCGAGCACCTCGGCGAAGGCCCGGGCCACCGTGACCTCGGCCGGGGTCGAGGGTTCGCGGTAGGCGCGTCCGCTCTCGTCCGGTTCGGGCAGGGCGGCGCGGTCGACCTTGCCGCTCACCGTGAGCGGCAGCTCGCTCAGGACCGAGCACAGATCGGGAACCATGTGCGCGGGCAGGCGATGCCGGGCCGCGGCGAGAACCCGTTCCGGGTCGAGATCGTCGCCGACGAGATAGCCGATGAGCCGTCCGGACCGGGCGTGCTGCACCACGATCGCGCGGTGCACGCCCTCCTGCTCGCCCAGCACCGCCTCGATCTCGCCGAGCTCCACGCGCTGACCGCGGACCTTGACCTGGAAGTCGTTGCGGCCCGCGAACTCCAGGGTTCCGCTCGTGTTCCAGTAGGCCAGGTCGCCGGTGCGATACAGGCGGGAACCGGTGCGGCCGAACGGATTCGCCACGAACGCCGCCGCGGTCTGCCCCGGCCGGTTCGAGTATCCGCGCGCCTGCTGGATGCCGCCCAGGTACAGCTCGCCCCTGACCCCGACCGGGACCGGGCGCAGCAGCGCGTCCAGGACCACCGCCTCGATACCGCGGATCGGCCCGCCGAGGGTCACCGGTGCGTCCGGCGCCATCGGTTCGCTGAGCAGGGTCACGATGACCGTCTCGGTCGGTCCGTAGGCCATGTACAGATTCCGGTCCGGCGCCCAGGCCGTCACCAGTTCCGCGGGCACCCGCTCGCCGCCGGTGACCAGCACCCGCAGCGTGTCCAGTCCCGCCGGCGACATGGTCGCCAGCACGCTGGTGGTGACGAAGGCGTGCGTGACACCCTGGTTCCGAATGATGTCGGTGAGCGGCGGCCCGCCGAACACGTCCTGCGGGGACACCACCAGCGCGGCCCCGTTCGGGTGCGCCATGAGCAGTTCCATCATGACCGCGTCGAACCCGGTGGCCGAGACGGCCAGTACCCGGGCCCGCGCGTCGAGCGCGTAGCGCTCGCGCTGTTCGGCGGTGAAGTTCGCCAGCCCGCCGTGGTCGACCACCACACCCTTCGGGGTGCCGGTGGAGCCGGAGGTGTAGACGACGTAGGCGGCGTTCGTGGTCCGCAGCGGGCGGGTTCGCACGCCGTCGTCGACCGGATCGGCGGCGTACGCGGCCAGGCGGTCCGGCAGTTCCGGATCGTCGAGCATCAGCCGGTCGACGTCGCCGGGCACGGTGGCCACCGTGTCGGCCACCGACAGTGTCAGGCGCACACCGGAATCGGCCATCATGCCGGTCACGCGCTCGAGGGGATGGCGCGGATCGATCGGCACGAACGCCGCACCGGTCTTGGTCACCGCCCAGAGCGCGGCGATGAACTCCGCGCTGCGCGGCAGCGCCAGCGCGACCGCGTCACCCGGTCCGATACCGCGCTCGATCAGCAAGCGCGCCAGGCGGTTCGAATGCTCGTCCAGTTCCCCGAAGCTCACGGTCAGCGGGCCGGCGATGACCGCGGGCGCCCCCGGGTCGAGGCGCGCGCCGGCCGCGAGCAGGTCCGCCAGCGGCAGCGGGGGCTGTTCGGGGAGACCGCGCACCGGCGCGAGCCGGTCGCGTTCGACGGGGGACAGCAGGTCGATGGACTCGGCCGTGGCCGGGGCCTCGGCGGTCAGCGCGCGCAGCGCCAGCACCAGCCGGTCGGCTGCGGCCTGCACCCACTCGCCGTCGAAAACCCCGGGCCGGTACTGCACTTGCGCCCGGAACGGCTGTCCCTTGACCACGACCAGCGCCAGCGGATAGTGCGCGGCGTCGTTCGACCGCAGCTCCTCGACGCGCATGTCGTCGATCGCGGCGGCCTGGGCCGCGAGCGCGGCCTCGTCCACCGGGTAGGACTCGAACACCAGCACCGTGTCGAACAGGGCCGAAACGTTCAGTGCGGCCTGGATATCGGAGAGCCCGATGTGGTGGTGCCCCAGCAGGGCCGACTGTTCGGCCTGGATCCGGCCCAGCAGCTCGGCCACGGGCTCGCCCGGCCGCGGCCGGACCCGCACCGGAATGGTGTTGATGAACAGGCCGACCGCGGCTTCGATGCCGGGCAGCTCGGCGGGGCGCCCCGACACCGTCGCTCCGAACACGACGTCCTCGCGCCCGGTCAGATACCCGACGACCAGGGCCCAGGCCACCTGGAACACGGTGTTCACCGTGACCCCGGCCGCCACCGCCGCGGCGATGATCCGGTCTGACAGTTCGCGGTCGAGATCCACCGCGGCCGAACCCATGCGCTCGGCCGGTCCGCCTGCCTCGATGTGCGGCGCCAGCAGGGTCGATTCGGCGCCGGTGAGCGCGTCCCGCCAGACCCCGACCGAGTGGGCGAGATCCTGGCGGTCCAGCCAGTCGAGGTAGGACCGGTAGATGTCCGCCGACTCGGCCGCGCTGCCCGGTGTCGCGTACTCCGCGAGCAGGTCGCGCAGCAGCGTGGGCATGGACCAGCCGTCGAAGAGCACGTGGTGGTAGGACAGCAGCAGCGTGTACCGGTCGTCGGCCTCTCGGACCAGGGTGAACCGCATCAGCGGCGCGACCTCGGTGTCGAAGGGCTCGTTCCGGTCCCGCTCCATCACTTCCGCGAGCGCGGAAGCGGATTCGGCGCGCAGGTCGATCTCACGCCACGGCAGCCGCACGTCGTCGGCGACGATCTGCACGCCCTCGCCCGCGGCGGTGGCGGTGAACGCCACCCGCAGATTCGGGTAGCGCTCGAGCAGCGCACCGCCCGCGCGGCGCAGGCGGTCGGCGTCCACCCGCCCGGACAGGACGATCGCGAGCTGCACCGCGTACACGTCGACCGTCGCCGCGGCCAGGCGGGCGTGGAACAGCAGCCCGGACTGCAGGGGTGAGAGCGGCCAGACCTCGGCCAGCGCCGGGTAGCGAGTCTCCCAGGTCGTGATGTCGTCCTGGGTCGCGCGTACGAGCGGGAAGTCGCTGGGGGTGTGGCCGCCGGCGTCCGGCTGCCGCAATCGCGCGACGACCGCGTCCAGCGCCTGCACCCACAGCCGGGCCAGGTCGTCGACCTCGGCCTCGTCGAGCAGCTCGCCGAGGTAGCCGAAGGTGGCCGAGAGGCGGCCGTCGGTGACGGCCGCGGTGACGTCGACCGTGGCCGTGGCCAGCACGTGCAGATCTCGATCGGCGATCGGCGCGCCGAGTTCGTCGGTGACGGTGAAATCGGATGCACCGGCGGCGGATCCGCGCGCGGACAGCTGGCCGAGGTAGTTGAAGGCGATCTGCGCGGGTGGCGCGGCGGGCAGCGCGGGCGCGGTCTCGGGGTTCAGATAGCGCAGCAGCCCGTAGCCGATGCCGTGGTCCGGAATCGAGCGCAGGTGCTCCTTGGCGTTCTTGACCACCGTCTCGATCGCCGGTCCGCCGGCGTAGGCGTCCGCGATATCGATGCCCGCCAGGGGGATTCGAACCGGGTACATGGTGGTGAACCAGCCCGCCGTCGCGGTGAGGTCGGCCCCGGGCAGGGCCTGTTCCTCGCGGCCGTGCCCCTCGAGCCGGAGCAGGGTCGAGGACTCGTGCACCCCGCGCGCGGCCCGCCACCGCTGGACCGCCACGGCGAGCGCGGCGACCAGCGCGTCCTGCACCTCGCCGTGGAAGGCCGCGGGCACCCGGGTCAGCAGGGCCTCGGTGGTCTCCGGCGACACCCGCACCCGCCGTACGCGAATCGTGTTCGCGACGTCGCGGGCCGGATCGATCACGCGCGAGCCGAGCGCCGGGTCCGGGCCGTCGGTGATGCCCTGCCACAGCGGCAGTTCCGCGACCCGCCGCGGCGACAGCGCCTCCTCGGCCAGACCGTGGGCCCAGCGCCGCATGGACGTGCCGACCGGCGGCAGGGTCGTGTCGCGGCCGGAGCTGTGCCGCTGCCATGCCGTCGCCAGGTCGGGCAGCAGGATCCGCCACGACACGCCGTCCACCACCAGGTGGTGTGCGACGAGGATCAGTTGGCCGCCGTGTTCGGTGCCGGCCGGGTGGAACCAGAGCACCTGCAGGACAACGCCGGTGGCGGGATCGAGCCGGTCCAGCGCGGCGTCGACCTCGGCCGCGACGAGCCGATTCCGCTCGGGCGCGGCGATATCGGGGTCCAGTGCGATCGGGCGCACCAGCGCGCCGGCGTCGACCGCGGTGGCGGCCCGGGCCTCGAGCCGCCACTCGTTCCCGTCGTGCCACAGGCGGGCGCGCAGCATGTCGTGCCGGTCGACGACCGCCCGCAGGATCGCGGTCAGCGCGTCTCGATCCAGCTCGGCCGGGGCGGTCAGCACCAGGGTCTGGTTCAACCGGTCGTACCCGCCCTGGTCGGCCATCCACCGGACGATCGGCGTCAGTGGCATCTCGCCGACGCCGCCGCCGGGCAGCTCGTCGAGAACCGGTGCGGGCTCGACCGATTCGGCCACCCGCGCCAGCGCGGCCACCGTGCGCGCCTCGAACACCTGGCGCGGGGTGAACACCACACCGCGATCCTTCGCGCGGGCGACCAGCTGGATGGAGACGATGCTGTCACCGCCGAGCGCGAAGAAGTCGTCGTCGGCGCCCACCCGGTCCAGACCCAGGACCTGGGCGAAGGCCGCGGCCACCTGTTCCTCGGCGGGGGTGGCCGGCGCGCGGTACACCGTGGTCGTCCACACCGGTTCCGGAAGCGCCCGCAGATCCACCTTTCCGGTTGCGGTCAGCGGGAATTCGTCCAGGACGGTGACGGTGTCGGGAACCATGTACGAGGGCAGTCGCAGGGCCGCGGCCTGCCGGATGGCGTCCGGGTCGGCCTCGTGCCCGGGGGCGGGGGTGAGATACGCGGCCAGTCGCACGGTGTCGCCCTGGGTGACCTGGGTGACGACCGCGCGCAGCACCTCGTCGAGTTCGGTGAGTACGGCGCCGATCTCACCGAGTTCGAGGCGCTGGCCGCGGATCTTGATCTGGGTGTCGGCGCGGCCGACCACGACCAGGACGCCGTCCCGGTCTCCCGTGGGCTGCCAGCGCACCAGATCGCCGGTGCGGTACATGCGGGACCCGGCGGGCCCGGCCGGATCGGCGACGAAGGCCGCCGCGGTCGTTCCGGGCCGGTTCAGGTAGCCGCGGGCCACGCCCGGGCCGGACACGTACAGCTCGCCGACCACACCCGGCGGCACCTCGTTGAGCCAGGGGTCCAGCACCGCCGAGCGGATGCCGGGGATCGGCGTTCCGACCGAGATCGGTACGTCCGGAACGGTTTCCGTGCCGGTCACCCAGATCGTGACCTCGCTGGGCCCGTACAGGTTGTGCATCGTGCGGTCGCCCGCGGCGTCGTCGCGGGACCACTGCCGTACCAGTTCGGGCGGGCACGCCTCACCGGCGACCACGAGCATCCGCAGACTGTCGAGCTCGTCCGCGTCGAGCGTGGCGGCCACGGCCGGGGTCATACAGGCGTGCGTCACCCGCTCGGCGCGGATGAGTTCGCTCAACGGCGGCCCGGCGACGACATCGGCCGGCGCCACGACCAGCGTCGCGCCGGCGTGCACGGCGAGCAGCAGTTCGAAGACCGCCGCGTCGAACGTGCGGGCGGCAACGGCGAGAACGCGTGCGTCCGAGTCGATGTCGAGGTCGCGGTGCTGCCCCGAGGTGATCGCGGTGAGCCCGGCGTGGGTGAGGATCACGCCCTTGGGCGTGCCGGTCGATCCCGAGGTGTAGACGACGTACGCGGTGTTGCCCGGGCGTATCGGGCCGAGCCGGTCCGTGCCCGTGATCGGGGCGGCGTCCCAGGCCGACGGGTCGAAGGCGCCCAGGTCGATCACCGTCGCCCCGGACCCGCTCAGGTCCGGCGACGCCCCGGCGACGAGCACGATCACCGGTCCGCTGTCGGCGAGGATGCCGCGATTGCGCTCGGCCGGCTGGGCGGGATCCAGGGACACGAACGCGGCCCCGGTCTTGGCCACCGCCCAGACCGCCCGCACCCAGTCCGCGGACCGGGGCACGGCGATGGCCACCGTGGTCTCCGGTCCGGCGCCCAGGGCGATGAGCGCCCGCGCGCATCGATTCGACCACTCGTCGAGTTCGAGGTAGGTCCGGGTGCTCCCGTCCGCCACGACCGCGGGCCGTGACCCGAATTCTTTTGCGGCAGAGGCAAATATCGCGTCGAGCGTGCGCGGCTCCGGACCGGCGCCGCCCTCGTTCCACCGCCGCAGCGCGGTGCGCTCGTCGCCGATGTGCAGGTCCAGCACTCGCAGGTCGATCCCCGGATCGGCCACGACCGCGCGCAGGGTGTGCAGCAGGCGATCGCCGAAGGCGGCGACGGTCGCCTGATCGAACAGGTCGAGGGCGTAGCCGATGGTGACGGGCACCTCGCCGCCGGCGTGCGGGCCGTTGAGATCGGCCACGGTGATGGTGAGATCGAAACGCTCGACCCCGATGTCGAGGCTGCGCAGGGGTTCGACCTCGAGCCCCGGCAGTCGCGCCAGGGTGGGATCCAGATCCAGGTTCTGGAAGGCGAGCAGCACCTGGAACAGCGGATGGTGGGCTTGACTGCGCGGCGGGTCCAGGGCCTCGACGACGCGCTCGAAGGGGATGTCGGCGTGCGCGAACGCAGCCAGATCCGTTGTGCGGCAGCGATCGAGCAGGTCGGTGAACGGCCCGGCGCCCTCGACCCGGGTGCGCAGTACGAGCGTGTTGACGAACATGCCGATCACGCCGTCCAGCGCCGCCGCGCCGCGACCGGCGATCGGCGTGCCCACCGCGATGTCGGAGCTGCCCGACAGGCGCGAGAGGACCACGGCCAGGGCCGCGTGCACGACCATGAAGGTGGTCACCCGGTGTGCGCGCGCCACCGCGCCTAGCCCGGCCACCGTCGCGGCGTCCAGGACAAGGGTGTGCGTGCCGCCGCGCTGAGAGGCCACCACGGGGCGCGGGTGGTCGGCGGGCAGTTCCAGGCGTTCGGGCAGCCCGTCCAGATGCGTTGTCCAGTAGGAGAGTTGGCGTGCGGCCGCGCTCTCGGGATCGGATTCGGTGCCGAGCACCTCGCGCTGCCACAGCGTGTAGTCGGCGTACTGCACCGGCAGCGGCGCCCACTCCGGCGCGCCGCCGGCGTGCCGGGCGGTGTACGCCTGCGACAGATCGCGTACCAGCGGCGCGATGGACCAGCCGTCCGCGACGATGTGGTGCAGCACCGCGACCAGCAGGTGATCATCGGATGCGGTGCGCAGCAGGAGCATTCGCCACGGTGGCCGCGCGGCCACGTCGAAGCCCTGCCGCACGATGTCGGTGACCCGTGCGGTGACGTCGGCGGGGTCGACGATCTCGACGGCGACGCCCGGGACCTCGCCGTCGGGCAGCACCCGCTGGCAGGCGATCCCGTGGTCGTCGGGGAATATCGTGCGCAGGCTCTCGTGCCGACCGGCCAGGTCGCCGATGGCGGCGGACATCGCCGCCACGTCCAGGTGGCCGCGCAACCGCAGCACCATGGCGATGTTGTAGGCGGCGGATTCGGGTTCGAACCGGTTGATGAACCACATCCGGGACTGCGCGAGGGACAGCGGAATTCGATCCGGCCGCGCGCGGGCGGCCAGTGCCACGCCGGGCTGTTCGGCCGAGCGCTCCGCCAGGATCGCGGCCAGCCGGGCGGGGGTGGGGCCGTCGAAGACGTCGCGCACCTCGATCGTGACGCCGATGGCCGTGGCGACCCGCGACGCCACCCGGGTCGCGGACAGCGAGTGCCCGCCGAGGGCGAAGAAGTCGTCGTCGGCCCCGACCCGGGCGACGCCGAGGATCTCGGCGAACACCGAGGCCACCACCTCTTCCAGCGGGGTGGCGGGCGCGCGGTAGGCCGCGGCGAGCAGTTGCGGCTCGGGCAGGGCGCGCCGGTCCACTTTGCCGCTGGGCAGCAGCGGCAGCTCGTCGAGTACGACGATGGCGGTGGGAATCATGAACTCCGGCAGTCGATGTGCGGCGAATTCGCGCACCTCGGCGACCAGATCGCCGATGCCGGGGTCGTTCGCGTACGCACTCGGCGCCGCCAGCGGTCCGGTGCCGAGATAGAGATCGTCGAACACGATGTCCGCGCCGGTGTCACGGGTCAGGACCGCGTCCATCAGACCGGGCGTCGGCGACCAGGTGACCGCGACGAGGCAGCCCGATTCCGCACCGAGCGCGCGAATCTCGTGCGGCAGCACGGCCGCCGGATGCGAGCCGTCCAGCTCGGACACCGGGGTCGCCTCGTCCGCGCCGTCGACGGCCCGGGTCATCGTGACGTCGAGCATCGTTCCGGCCTGGGGGATTCCGGTGACGCGCAGGCCCTCGGGCCGCTCGGCGAGCAGGTGCGCGCGCAGCGCGTCCAGGTCGCCGAAGTCACTCCAGGCGCGCCGGGGCAGGTCGGCGAGCGATCGCACGTTCGCGGGGGCCTTGCGCAGCACGATGTCGTACCGGTAGCGCGTGAGCTCGTTGTCGACGGGCGCGTACTTGAGTTCGATGTCGACGGCGGCGATGTCGGAGATCCGTTCCCGTACCGCGAGGAAGAACTCCGGGGCCAGGAGCAGTTCCTGCTCGGCCAGCAGTGCGCGCCGGGCCCGCTCGCGCACGGCGGCCACGGTGTCGCCGTCGCCGCCCCCGGCCAGTTGGGTGCCCGTGGCGAATTCCCGCAGCAGCGACAGGTTTCGGATGTCACCGAGGAACAGCGCGCCCCCGGGCGCCAGCAGGGCCATGACCTTGCCGATCACGTCGACCAGGTAGGCGGCGTTCGGGAAGTACTGCGCCACCGAGTTGATGACCACCACGTCGAATCGGCCCGGGGGCAGATCCGAGACGTCATCGGCGGCCTGCACGCGCAGCGACACCCGCTCGGCCCAGTCCACGCCCGACTCGCCCAGGCGCGAGCGGAGATTGGCGATGGTGGCGGCCGAGAAGTCGGTGCACCAGTACTCGGCGCAGTGCTCGGCCAGGCGCGACATGAGCAGGCCCGATCCGACGCCGATCTCGAGCACGTGTTCGGGCCGCAGCGCGAGCACCCGGTCCACGACCGCGTCCCGCCATTCCCGCATCTGCGGGACCGGAATGGGCGCGCCGGTGTAGCTGCTGTTCCAGCCGCCGAAATCGGCGTCCAGGGCCAGCGGCTCGGCGAACTCGCGGCCGTTGCCGAGGTAGCTCTCCCTACCCGCGTACAGGTTGTCGTAGACCTGGCGCCAATGATCGACCAGATCGGCCGCGCGGTCATCGTCGTCGCCGACGGTCGTGTCGTGATCGCGCACGATGTAGGCGACCAATTGCTTGTCGAGCACGGCGTTCTCGTCACCGGAGGCGAGTGCGCGCGCCACCACCACCGCGCGCGACACCGCCGGGTGTGCGACCAGCGCCGCTTCGACCTCGCCGGGTTCGATGCGGTACCCGCGCACCTTGACCTGGTCGTCGGCGCGGCCCGCGAACTCCAGGACCCCGTCGCGGGTCCACCGCACCACGTCCCCGGTGCGGTACATGCGCTCGGCGTCCCCGAACGGGCACGCCACGAACCGCTGTGCGGTGAGCCCGAGCCGGCCCGCGTAGCCGCGCGCCAATTGGGCTCCGGTGACATACAGTTCGCCGGCAACGCCCGTCGGCACCGGACGCAGCCGCGCGTCCAGGATGTACGCGCGCACGTTCGGCACGGGTGCGCCGATCGGCACCCGCGCGTCCTCGGCCCACGGGTCGGCGGCGAGGATGCGGTGGGTCGACACGCAGACCGTGTTCTCGGTCGGGCCGTAGGCGTTGGCGATGTCGACGCCCGGCCAGCGATCCCGGAAGCGGCTCACCGCGGCCGCGCTCAGCGCGTCGCCGCCGGTGACCACCTGGCGTACCGACGCGGCGTCGAGTTCGGGCTCGGCCGTGGCGAACAACTCGAACAGCGCGGTCGCCATGAAGAGCGTGGTGACGCGATGGCGGGCCACGGCGCCCAGCAGCACGGTGAGATCGAGCCGGCCGGGGGGAGCGACCACGAGCGTCGATCCCGCGAGCAGCGCGGGCCACAGTTCGTACGCGGAGGCGTCGAACGCCATCGAGGAATGCAGCATGACCCGCTCGCCGGGTCCGCCCGGCCAGCCGTGCACCGCCATGTTGAGCACGCCGCGGTGGTCGACCACAACGCCTTTGGGGCGTCCGGTCGAGCCGGAGGTGTAGATGACGTACGCGGCGTCGGACGGGGACAGCGCGGGCAGCGGGACGCCGGGCGCGCCGGTGTCGAGTTCGACGGTGTCCAGGCACAGCGGAACCCGGTCGCCCAGGGGCAGGCCGCCCGCGGTGGCCGAGGTGGTCACCACGAGCGCGGGCTGCGCGTCGTTCAGAATGAATTCGATACGGCTGCCGGGGTATTCGGTGTCGATCGGCAGGTACGCGGCCCCGGCCCGCACCACCGCCAGCACCGTGGTCACCAGATCGGCCGAGCGCGGCAGCGCGACCGCCACCACCGCACCCCGCCCGACTCCGCGCACGGTGAGCACCCGCGCGAGCGCGTCCACGCGCGCGCCCAGGTCGCGATAGGTGAGTTCGCCGTCCGCGTCCGCGACGGCGATCGTGTCCGGCGCCTGTGCCACCCGTTCGGCGAACAGGTGGGCCGCCGACGGCGCCTGCGGCACCGCCGCGGCCGTGTCGTTCCAGGTCCGCAGCAGCCGGTCGCTCTCCTCGGGCGCGAGCAGATCCATCCGGGACAGGGACAGTCCGGGGTCCGCGGTGACGGCCGCGAGCAGGCGCACGAACCGATCGGCGAGATCGGTCACGGTGGCGAGATCGAAAAGGTCGGTGGCGTATTCGATCCGGCCCGAGAGCATCGGCGCGGCCGCGCCGTCGGCGGGATCCGCGCGCTCGACCACGTCGACGTGCAGATCGAATTTCGCGGTGCCGGTGAGCGCCGGGACGATCTCGGCGGCCAGATCCGGCAGGCGCAGATCCGGCAGCAGGTTGTTCTGCAGCGCGAACGAGACCTGGAACAGCGAGTGGTAGGCCGGCGATCGGGTCGGCTGCAGCAGTTCGACCAGGCGCTCGAACGGCGCGTCCTGATTCTCGTAGGCGGTCAGGGCTTTTCGCCGGACCTGATCGAGCACCTGCTCGAAACGCGGGTCGCCGGACAGGTCGACGCGCAGCACCCAGGTGTTGACGAAGAAGCCGATCAGATCGTGGGTGGCCTCCTGGGTCCGGCCCGCGACCGGGCCGCCGATGCTGACGTCGTCGCCGGCGCCGAGCTGGGACAGCAGCACCGCGAGCGTCGACTGCAGCAGCATCGACACCGTCACCTGGCGCTCGTGTGCCAGGGCGTAGAGCCGCTCGCACAGCTCCGGCTCGAAGCCGAACTCGATGACGTCGCCGCGATTGCTGGCCACCGCGGGCCGCGGGCGGTCCACCGGCAGCGTGATCGGCTGCGGCGCGTCGGCCAATTCGGTTTCCCAGTAGCGGAATTGGGTCGCCAGCACGCTGTCCGGATCCGATTCCAGGCCCAGGGTCTCGCGCTGCCACAGCGCGAAGTCCGCGTACTGCACCGGCAGTGGCGTCCAGTCCGGCTCCCGATCCTGGCGGCGCGCGGTGTAGGCGGCGGTGAGATCGCGCACGAACGGCGCGATCGACCAGCCGTCTGCGGCGATGTGGTGCAGCACCAGGACCAGGGTGTGATCGTCGGCGCCGTTGCGCAGCAGGGTCACTCGCAGCGGCGTCGCCGTCGAGACGTCGAAGCCCCGGCGCACGAGGTCCAGGATGGTCCGCTCGCGCTCACCGGGATCGACCGTGGCGGTCTCGATCGCGGGCACGGCCTCCTCGACCGGCAGGATCTGCTGGTACGGCACCCCGTCCTCGTGCGGGAACACCGTGCGCAGGCTCTCGTGCCGGGCGACCACGTCGGTCAGCGCGGCGGCCAGCGCGTCCTGATCCAGCGGGCCGCGCAGGCGCAGCACCATCGGAATGTTGTAGGCCGGTGAGTCCGGCTCGAATCGGTTGATGAACCACAGCCGGGACTGGGCGAACGACAGCGGCGTGCGCTCGGGCCGCGCGCGGACCGTCAGGCCCGGCCGGGCCGGCTGCGCCGTGGCCGTGCGGTCGGTGAGCGCCTGCGCGAGTCGCGCGGACGTGGGCGCCTCGAAGACCTCGCGCACGCCCACCTCGACGCCCAGCACCGCGGTCAGCCGGGACGCCACCCGCATCGCCGAGAGCGAATGCCCGCCGAGGGCGAAGAAGTCGTCGTCGACCCCGACCCGGTCCAGGCCGAGCACCTCCGCGAAGACGGTGACCACGGTCGTCTCGGCCGGGGTGAGGTCCGCGCGGGATTCGGTGACCGCGGCGCTCGGCGCGGGCAGTGCGCGCCGGTCCACCTTGCCGTTGGGGGTCAGCGGCAGCGCGGGGAGCACGACCAGGGCGGAGGGCACCATGTACTCGGGCAGCCGCTCCGCGGCGAAGCGCCGGATCCCGGCGGCGTGCCCGGCGTCGTCCGGTTCGGATCCGTTCGTGTCGAGCACGAGGTATCCGACCAGCCGCTTGTCGGTCGCGACACCCGAATCCGCACTCGCGGAACCGAGTTCGCGGGCGATGACCACCGCCTGCGCGACCAGCGGGTGCGCGGCGAGCACGGTTTCGACCTCGCCCGGTTCGATCCGGTAGCCGCGCACCTTGACCTGTTCGTCGGCGCGCGTGACGAATTCCAGTATCCCGGTGCGGGTCCAGCGCACCACGTCACCCGTGCGGTACATGCGCTCGCCGGCGCCGAACGGGCAGGCCGGGAACCGTTCCGCGGTCAGGCCCGGCCGGTTCCGGTAGCCGCGCGCCAGCTGGACACCGGCCACGTACAACTCACCCGCGACGCCCGCGGGTACCGGGCGCAACCGCGAATCCAGCACGTACACACGCATATTGCCGATGGCGGCGCCGATCGGCACGCTGCCGTGCTGCAGCGCGCGCGGTGCGCCGGGGATCTCGTAGGCGGTCACGCACACCGTGTTCTCGGTGGGACCGTAGGCGTTGATCACCGCGATGCCCGGCCACCGGTCCCGGAAGCGGGCGACCGCCGCGGGCCGCAGCGCGTCACCGGCGGTGACCACCCGCCGCACCGAGTCCAGCGCCAGTTCCGGACCGGCGCTCGCCACCACCTCGAACAGCGGGGTCGTGACGTACAGCGCCGTCACCCCGTGCCGGGCCACGGTCCGGCCCAGTTCCGCGAGATCGGCGCGCCCGGGCGGCGCGACGGCGAGGGTCGAACCCGCCAGCAGGGCGGGCCAGAGCTCGTACGCGGAGGCGTCGAAGGCCATCGAGGAGTGCAGCAGACCGCGCTCGCCCGGTCCGCCCGGCCAGCCGTGGGCGGCCATGTTGACCACGCCGCGGTGTTCCACCACAACGCCTTTCGGGCGTCCGGTCGAGCCCGAGGTGTAGATGACGTACGCCGCGTCGGCGGGCGCGGGCGCGGGAAGTGCGGTGCCGGGGGCGGTATCGGTGAGATCCGCGGTGTCCAGGCACAGCACGGCCCGTCCGTTCATCGGCAGCCCCGCGGCGGTCTGCGCCGTGGTGAGCACGAGCGACGGATCGGCGTCGTCGAGAATGAATTCGATACGGCTGCTCGGGTATTCGGGGTCGATCGGCAGGTACGCGCCGCCGGCGAGCACGACCGCCAGCAGGGCGGTCACGAGCTCGGCCGAGCGCGGCAGTGCGACCGCGACCACCGCGTCGCGGCCCACGCCCCGCTCGCACAGCGCGCGGGCCAAAGCCTCGGCGTGCCCGGCGAGTTCGGCGTAGGTCAGTTCCCGGTCGCCGTCCCGCAGCGCGACGGCGTCCGGGCGCGCGGCCACCCGGTCACCGAACACCTCGGCGATCGTGAGCTGCGGTCCCTCGTGTGGCGCGTGCGCGTTCCACTCCAGCAGCAGCCGTTCGCGTTCGGCGTCGCCCAGCAGGCCGATATCGGTGATCCGCACGGCCGGTTCGGCGCTCACGGCCCCGAGCACCCGCAGGAATCGGTCGGCGATACCGGCCACCGTGTCGTGGTCGAACAGGTCGGTGGCGTATTCGATGCGACCGGCCAGCGTCGCGGGCGACTCCGCGGTGCCGAGGGTCTCGATCAGATCCAGGTGCAGGTCGTGTTTGGCGCTCGCGGTGGACACCGGCACGAATTCCGCCACCAGATCGGGCAATTCGAGCGCGGGCAGGCCGCCGCTCTGCAGTTCCAGCGAGACCTGGAACAGCGGGGCGTGCGCGGTGGATCGGATCGGGTTGAGGCGTTCCACCAGGCGCTCGAAGGGGGCGTCCTGATTCTCGTACGCGCTCAGCGCCTTACCGCGCACCTGGTCGAGCACCTGATCGAAACGCGGCTCGCCGGACAGATCCACGCGCAGCACCCACGTGTTGACGAAGAAGCCGACCACGTCCCGCAGGGCATCGTCGGTGCGCCCGGCCACCGGTCCGCCGATCGACACGTCGGGCCCGGCGCCCAGCCGCGACAGCAGCACCACCAGCGCGGCCTGCAGCACCATGGACGCGCTGACCCGGTGTTCTCGGGCGAGCCGGTACAGCGCCTCGCGCAGCGGCGCGTCGACGGTGAACTCCACGACGTCGCCACGATTGCTCAGCACCGGCGGGCGCGGGCGGTCGGCGGGCAGCGCGATCGGCTGCGGCGCGTCCGCCAATTCGGTTTCCCAGTACCGGCATTGCGCCACCAGGGCGCTGTCGGCGTCGGACTCGGTGCCCAGCAGGTCGCGCTGCCAGAGCGCGTAGTCCGGGTACTGCACCGGCAGCGGGCTCCAGCCCGGATCCCGGCCCGCGGACCGCGCCGCGTACGCGGTGGACAGGTCGCGCAGCAGCGGGGCCATCGACATACCGTCCGCGGCGATGTGATGCACCACCAGCACCAGGACGTGATCGAGCCGCCCGCAGCGCAGGATCGTGGCGCGTACAGGCAGTTCGGTCCGCAGGTCGAAGCCACGCCGGACCCGCTGGGCCACCGCCTCGTCGAGCCCCGCGGGGTCGACATCGGCCACGTCCACGATCACCGCGGCGTCCGTGCCGGAGACCACCTCCTGGTAGGGCACCCCGTCCGCTTCGGGGTACCGGGTCCGCAGCGCCTCGTGCCGTGCGATCACCGCGTCCAGCGCCGCGCGCAAGGTCTCGGTGTTCAGCGCCCCGGCCAGCCGGAAGACCAGCGGAATGTTGTAGGTCGGCGCCTCTGGCTCGAAGCGGTTACCGAACCACATGCGAAGTTGCGCGAACGACAACGGGATTCGCTCGGGTCGCGGTCCGGCGGCCAGCGCCGGGCGCCGCCGGTTCCGGCCGATCTCGCGGGCGGCCAGGACCCGGGCCACCCCGGCGACGGTGGGGGCGTCGAAGATGTCCCGGACGCCGACCGTGCGCCCGGTCACCTCGGCCAGGCGTCCCGCGACCCGGGTCGCGGAGATCGAATGTCCGCCGAGGGCGAAGAAGTCGTCGTCGGCGCCGACGCGGTCCACCCCGAGGGCCTCGGCGAACGCGGCGGCGATGATCTCCTCGAAGGGCGAGGCCGCCGCGCGATAGGCGGCGACCGGGCGCAGCGGCGCGGGCAGGGCGCGGCGGTCCACCTTGCCGGTCGGGGTCATCGGCATCTCGTCGAGGACGGTGATGGTCTCGGGAACCATGTACGAAGGCAGCCGCCGCGCCAGCGCCTGCCGGACGGCGGCGGTGTCGACGGTGTGGCCGGGTGTCGCGGTGATGTGGGCCGCGATCCAGATGCCCGCGTCCGCGCCGGCGGTGCCGACGACGGCCTGGCGGATCTCGTCGAGAGCGTTCAGCGCCGCTTCGATCTCACCGAGTTCGAGGCGCTGGCCGCGGATCTTGATCTGGGAGTCGGTGCGGCCGACGAAGATCAGCGTCGGGGCGCCGTCCGCGCGCGATTCCCAGCGCACGATGTCCCCGGTGCGGTACATCCGCGCGCCGGGGGGACCGTCGGGATCGGCCACGAACGCGGTGGCCGTCAGCACGGGCCGGCCGGGGTAGCCGCGCGCCACCCCGGGCCCGGAGACGTACAGTTCGCCCGCGACGCCCGCGGGTACGGGACGCAGCCACGCGTCCAGGACCGTGAGCCGCACACCGGGAATCGGGGCGCCCAGTGCGACGGCGTCGTCCGGGCGCAGCGCGGCGCCGGTGACCCAGATCGTCGCCTCGCTGGGCCCATACAGGTTGTACAGCTCGCGGACACCGGCGGTGTCGGTGCCGGACCACTGCCGCACCAGCGCGGGCGGGCACGCCTCGCCCGCGACCATGAGCACGCGCAGCTCGTCCAGGCGCGACGCGTCGAGGGTGGCGGCGACCGCCGGAGTCAAACACGCATGCGTCACACCGTGGGCATGCAGCAGCTCGGTCAGGGGCGGACCGGCGAAAACACCGGTGGGAGCGACGATCAGGGCCGCGCCCGCCGACACGGCCGCCAGCAGTTCGAAGACCGCCGCGTCGAAGGTGCGGGCCGCGACGGCCAGCATCCGGGCATCGGCGTCGACCCCGTAGTGCCGGGCCAGGGTGTCCGACACTCCCGACAGGCCGGCGTGGGTGACCGCGACCCCCTTCGGGGTGCCCGTCGAGCCGGAGGTGTACACCAGGTACGCGGTGGAGTCGAGCCGGACGACACCGGCCCGATCCGCGTCGGTGACGGCCTCCGGGCGGTGGTCGCCGGGGAGGTCGTCGAGGTCGAGCGCGCGCACCCCGTGCCCGTCCGGGGCGGCGGCGACCATGCCGTCGAACAGCACGATCGCGGCCCCGCAGTCGTCGATCACGAACCGATTCCGCTCCGCGGGCTGGGCGGGGTCCACGCTCACGAACGCCGCGCCCGTCTTGGCGACCGCCCACACCGCGCGCACCCAGGCGGCCGAGCGGGGGATCGCCACGGCCACCGTGGTTTCCGGACCGGCGCCGCACTCGATCAGGGCCCGGGCGCACCGGTTCGACCACTCGTCGAGTTCGCCGTAGGTCCAGGTGTGTCCGCCGTCGCGGACCGCGATCCGGTCGGCGTGGGTCGTGGCGGTCCGGGACAGCAGCTCGGGCAACGTGATTCGCTCCGGACCGGCCTCCCCGGTGCCGGCGGCGCGCAGCGCGCGGCGCTCCTCGGGTTCGAGCAGTTCCACCGAGCGCACCCGGGTGCCGGGGTCGGCGCGGACGCAGGCCAGGAAGCTGTCGAAGAAGTGCGTGAACCGCTCGTGATGGGCCGCGAGCTGTTCGGGGGTGTACGCGCTGGGATTGGCGAAGAAGTCGACGCGGGTGCTCTCCCCGCCGACCGCGGGGTAGACGTTCACCGACAGGTCGGGCACCAATCCCGGTGTGAGAACGCGCAACCGGCCGACGATGTCGGCGAGCGTGATCCTGGTGTCCAGGATCATCAGGTCGACCATGGGTCCCGCGGCCTGCGGAAGATGGCGCGCGGCAACCGATCCCGAGTCCGCGAGCATGTCCTCGTGCCGATACCGCTGCCCGCGCAGGACTTCCATCAGGGTGGCCTGGGTCCGGTCGAGCAGTTCGCCCACCGACAGGTCCGGGGTGAGCCGGATGCGGAACGGGACGATGTTGGCGGTCATGCCGCCCGAGCGGCTCATCGCGGCGGTGACGCGCGCGGACACCGGCAGGCTCAGCACCACGTCGTCGGTGCCAGTCATACGCGCCAGGTACACCCCGAAGGCGGCGAGCAGGAAGACCGCGGGTCCGGTCGAGCGGTCCGCGACGGCGGTGCGCAGCGCGGTGTCGGTGCTGTCGGACAGCACGGCGCTGACGGTGAGCGGATGCGCTTCGGCGAGCGCGACCCGATCGGTGAGGGTGACCGGTTCGGGCAGGTCCGCCACGTACTTCGACCAGAACAGCCGATCGTCGTCGAAGCGCTGCGAGGACCGGTACTGCTCGTCCGCGGCGACGATCTCGGCCAGTGACCGGATCGCCGGGCGGGCGGGCTCGTCGCCCGCCGGCGCGGTGGTGTACAGCTGGGCGCTGCGGGTGAGGATGTTCAGCGCGGCGACGCCGTCCATGACGATGTGGTGGGCGCGCAGGTACCAGTACCAGCGGTGTTCACCGACGCGCAGCACCGCCCCGCGCACCACCGGGCCGTGCGGCAGGTCGATGGGTGTGCGGAAGTCCGCGTTCATCCAATCCTGGGCGGCCGCAACGGGATCTGCCGCCGAGGTGAAGTCCAGTTGCAGGACCGCGCCGTTGGCGGTGTCGTCCACCACCTGGCACGGCACGCCGTCCACCTCGACGACGCGTACGCGGCTGACCTCGAACTCGTCCAGGGACCGCCCGAACGACGCGATCAGCAGCGCCGTGTCCAGGTCACCGTCGAGTTCGAGGTACAGCGCGTTCGATACCGGTGTCTCGCCGGCCAGCTGCTGCAGTAACCGAATCGCACGCTGCGCCGCGGTGAGCGGGTAGGTCGATGCGTGGCCCTCGAGGGCTTGCAGGGGTGATCGATGGTCGCGCATCCCGCCTCCTGAAGATCCGAAACTCAAAGAGAACGTGCCTTGTTCGCAAGGGTGGCCAGCGAGTGCAGGCCGTCGAGCACGGCCGGCACCGGCACCCCGAAGTCGATGAGGCAGGCGATCTCGTCCGCCCCCGCCCGGTGCAGGCTCTCGACCATCGGCAGCGCCGATTCCGGGGTGCCGAACAGTCCGCTGGCGCGGTAGTAGCGCTCGAAGGCGAAGTCCAGCACCTTGTCTCGCGACCGGTCGTCCAGCTGGTCCAGGGCCTCCGCGCCGCGCCGCCACAGGTCGACCGAGTCGGCGAGGTAGGTCTTGAACGGGTCGCGGACCGTGTTTCGCACCTCGGCCTCGTCGGGGCCGACGAAGGTGTGCAGCATGACGGTGACCTTGCCCGCGCCGTGGCCGTGGCTCGCCCGGGCCTTGCGGTAGGCGGTGATCTTGTCCGCCAGTTCGTCCACGCTCTGGAAGAGCAGGGCGGTCAGCACGTTCGAACCGGACTCGCCCGCCATCTCGAAGCGCTCGATACCGCCGCTGCAGGTGAGCCAGGTGGTGAGCTCGGGTTGGATCGGGGCGGGGAAGACGCGCACCGATCGGGGTTCGCCCGCGCCGTTGGGCAACTCGACGGCCTCCCCGCGCCACAGCTGCCGGACGGTGTCGATGCCCGCGCGCGTGACCGCGACGCGTTCGGCGTAGTTGTCCGGCGCGAGCACGAAATCGTCGGGATTCCAGCCCGTGGCGAACGCGAGGTCCACCCGGCCGTCCGAGAGGTTGTCGACCACCGACCAGTCCTCGGCGACCCGGACCGGATGGTGCAGCGGCAGGACCACGCTGCCCGCTCGGATCCGCACCCGCCGGGTGCTCGCCGCCAGCGCGGCCGCCAAGACCGCGGGATTCGGGTACAGGCCGCCGAAGGTGTGGAAGTGGCGTTCGGGCAACCAGATCGCGGCGAAGTCGTGCTCGTCGGCGAATCGCGCACTGTCCAGCAGCAGCCGGTAACGCCGCGAATCGTGGTGTTGCGCATCGCTGGCGAAGAAGAACAGGCTGAAATCGACGCCGGCGCCGGGTCGTTTCGCGGTGCCGCCGGTGGCGCCGGCCGGCTCGGTGCCGGGGGACCGGTGTTCGGTGATCGCGGCGGCCAGGTCCGCGACGCACATGCCGCCGTAGATGTCCTCGGCCGACACCTCGATGCCGAAGCGGTCCTCGAGGATCGTCAGGAGTTCGGCGGCCTTGACCGAGTCGAGCCCGAGGGCGGTGAGCGGCGTTCGAGGGTCGACGGTGTCGAGTCCCAGACGTTGTCTGGCCCAGTCCAGGAAGAACTCCGTGGTGTTCGCGTCGTCCCGTGGCTCGCTCAATTGGCCCTCGATTCGAATTCGTTGGCGTACACATGACGTAGGTGCGATCGGCGAATCTTGCCGCTGGTCGTTTTCAGGACTTTGCCCTTGTCGACGAAGATCACCCGGTACAGCGCGACGGCGTGCTCGCGGCTGATCGTCGATTTCATGGACTCGGCCAGGACGGCGTTCTCGGGGGAAGCCGGTTCATCGACTTCCTGGACGACGACCAGCCTTTCCTCGCCGTCCACCTCTATCGAGAGCGCGGCACAGCCGCCGCGGCGCAATTCCGGATGCGTGGACTCGATACTCCATTCGATATCCTGCGGAAAAAGATTGCGCCCGTTGATGATCATCACTTCTTTGCGGCGCCCGCAGATGAACAGATCGTCGTCCACGGTGAAGCCGAGATCTCCGGTGCGCAGGTATCGGGTGCCCGGCTCGCCGGCGATCTCCGCCTCGAAGATGGTCGCGGTCTCCTCGGGCTTGTTCCAGTAGCCCGCAGTGACGCTCTCGCCGTGCAGCCAGATCTCGCCGACGCCGCCCGGCTCGGATCGGCGCAGCGTATCGGGGTCGACGATCGCCGCTGTGCCGGCTCGGACCGGTCCGTAGCCGACGAGTTCGCGCCCGTCCGATTCCGGTACCGCACGGCCCTGTTCGAGCTCCTGGCTCGCGAAGGATGTCGCGCGCACACCCGCGCCGGCGGGCCCGCCCGCCACGTACAGGGTCGCCTCGGCGAGACCGTATCCGGGGAAGAACGCCTCGCGGCGGAATCCGCTGGCGGCGAATTTGTCCGCGAACGTGGCGAGAATGGTCGGATTCACCGGTTCGGCGCCGATGAACGCGATATCCCAGCGCGACAGATCGAGTTGTTCGACGTCCTCGCGCGAAACCCGTTCCGCGCAAATTCCGTAGGCCAGATTCGGGCCGCCCGCGGTGGTATTCGCGTTCTGCGATATCTCGCGCAGCCAGATGAGAGGGTGGCGCAGGAATGTCAACGGCGACATGAGCGTGACGGGATATCCGGTGAACAATGGTTCGAGGATTCCGAGGATCAGGCCCATGTCGTGCGACGGCGGCAGCCATTGGACGGCCGAACTGCTCTCGTCGTGTTCGAGTACGCGTCGCAGCACATCGAGGTTGTGCATCATGTTGCGGTGCAGCACCACAACGCCCTTCGGGCTGCCGGTGGAGCCCGAGGTGTACTGCAGGTGCGCCACGTCGTCCGCGCAGGGCAGTGCCATGTCGAGCAGGCCGAGGCCGCCCTCGCCGGTCGTCGCGCTGTCGATGATCCGCTCGTCGGGCCAGCTCAGCAGCTCGCGGGCGACCGCGCCGACCGAGCGCGGCGCGATGATCGCGATCGCGCCGCTGTCGCGGGTGATCGCGGCGACGGTGTCGGAATGCCGTTGTGAGGTAGGCACATACAGCGGGACAGCGACACGCCGGGTGAGCAGGCACGCCAGGTACGCGTGCACCATGTCCAGGCTCGGCGGGCACAGCAGCAGGACGCGGTCGCCGGGCGCGCTGACGGCCTGTAACCGGGCGGCCAGGGTGGCGACCCGGTTCAGCAGCAGCGCGTAGTCCTCGACCTCGCGATTGCCGCGATCGTCGAGGAACATGTACCCGATCCGGCCGGGTTGTTCGACCGCGCGACGCATGAGAATGTCCGCCAGGGTCGACGGGCGCCCCGGTAGTTGTTCGTAACTCATCGACCTCGACCTCTCGAATCAGCTTCAGCCACAGTGGACGAACGGTATTCAGGCCTGCGAAAAGACGATCGGCAGCGCGATGGATGCGCTGCGCGCAGGACATCCTCGCAGGTATTGCGTCGATCACCGGGAGGCGCTCGGGGCCCGTCGCGAACGAGACTGCGGGGAGGGGGACTTCGGCGCCCGGGTCGCGATCGCGATTCCCGGTCGATCGACGGTCAGCGGGCCGGTCTCCCGGGCACGGCGCACGAGCGCACACCACCGCGGATCACACGCGCCGCGCATGCTCGGACCGCATCGTTCGAGCTGGTAGGAGGCGGTACGAAGGAACGCAAGGACATGTCGAGCCGTGGCACTGTGCTCCTTTCCTGGTGGGGCGCAACGGCGGTGGTCGAGGTGTCCTCCCGGTTCGTCGCCGCGAGTTGGTTCGACGCCGGGGGTGCGGCGGATGGGTCGGGATCGATGTCCAATTCACGAACTTGCGGTCGGTGCCCGGGCGGCCCGGCGCCCGTGCGGATCGCACCCGGCGCAGGGGGCGCGGGAGCGCCCGCGCCGCTCGAGATGCGCGGACGCCGGTTCGGTGCGATGGTTCTGACCGCTTGGTTGTGTGGAATCAGGGACGGGAGCGTCGTCATAACACTTCGGATTTGGCTGAGCAGTGCCGGCGCGGTGAGTGCACAGATCATGCGGCTGTTGCGGGAGAACCCGGACGGGGTCGACGTCACGATCTACGCGGGCAATGTCGACCCGGCGGCGGTCGCGTTGCTGGCGTGCGATGTGCCGGTGGTCGAACCGCGCTGGGTCGACAACGACGAGTACGCGCGGTTCGCACTCGAATTCTGTCTCAGGAACGGGATCGACGTCCTCATACCGGCCCGGCGGCTGGAGGCGCTGGCGCATCGCGCGGCTGATTTCGCCGCGGTGGGCACCAGCCTGATGTGCGCGCCGCCCGCGGCGGTGCGGGCGCTGGTCGACAAGGCGCGCACCTACGAAATCGCCGGGGCCGCAGGGGTTCCGGTACCGCCGTGGCGGGTCATCTCGGACGCGGACGGATTGGTCCGGGCGGTGGCGGAGCTGTCACACACCGCGGAGAAGCTGTGCATCAAGCCCAGCGGTGAGTACTCCGCGTTCGGCTTCCGCATTCTCGACGATCGCCCGCTGAGCATCGCCGGGTTGCTCGCTCCACCGCAGCCGGTGGCCTCGGTCGATCAGGTGGCGGCCGCGCTGCGGCTGGCGGCGGCGCAGGGTGAGCGGGTGCCGGAGCTGATGGTCATGCCCTACCTCGACAATCCCGAGGTCAGCATCGACTGCCTGTCCGGTCCGGGAGGCGAGCTGCTGGTGGCGATTCCGCGCGCCAAGCACGGCCGCTTCCGTACCCTGCTCGACGATCCCGCCCTGGTGGAGGTGGCCAGCCGCCTGGTCGCCGGTTTCGACCTGCCGTACCTGTCCAACGTCCAGCTCCGCTACCTGCACGGGGATCCCGTTCTGCTCGAGGTCAATCCGCGCGCCTCGGCGGGCCTGTTCCAGACGGCGTACGCCGAGGTCAACCTCCCGTGGTCGGCGATCCGCCTGCTCCTGCACGACGACCCGTCCCAACCCCGCACCCCGCGCCTCGGCATCCGCCTGGCCGTCACCGAGGCCGTCATGGAGGTGACGCCCGTGCCCGACGGCGCCGCGTTCGTCAGGGCCGTGGATACGGTTCCATATCGCGTAGGCGCTGGCGGTGACTGCGCTGTAGTTCGCTCACCCGGGTGAGGAAACCGGCTATCAGTTCGAGCTCGGCCGGATCGTACCGGGCGAGCATCATCCGGTAGCCGTCGTCGACCAGGCTCGAGAGCAGGTCGCGCAGGCGGGCGGTGGCCAGCTCGGTGGCCACCACTACCACCCGGCGCCGATCGGTGGGATGCAGGGAGCGGGCGATGTAGCCCTGCTTCTCCAGCCGATTGAGCAGGATCGTCACACCGGCGGCGGTGAGATCCAATCGCTCGGCCAGCATTCCGGGCGTGGTGGCCTTCACGTCGCCGAGCAGCACGATTTCCAATGCCCGCCTGTCGGTTTCGTTCACACCGAGCAGGCGGATCAATTCGCGGGCCAGATCCTCGAGGGTGCCGTGATAGAACTCCAGCGCCTTGCGCAGCTCGACCGCGACCGGCGCCGGATCAATGGACATCGGACGCACGGGCTCCCATCCTCGAACACTCGAAACATGAAACCTCTCAACAGGAGTCATCCGCAAGCCCGGGCTGGGCCGCTGATCGCAGCCCAGCCCGGGCACTCACCACATGTCACCAGCGTGCATGCGGGCCGTCACGCTGTACCGCCGGCCGATGGGCTCAGCTGACGGTCGTGGTGGTGAGGGTCGGGGACGGGTTCGGGTAGCACGCGGTCGCGACGTTGCCGACGAACGCCACCTTGGTCGTCATGGTCATACCGGGGTTGCCGTAGCTGGTTCCGGCGTACTTGCTGGTGATCGGCGTACCGGGCGAACCCGCGGTGACGTTGATGGTCACCGCCGGCGGGGTGAAGCTCGATCCGCCCGCGATCGGGCCCGGCACGGTGAGCACGACGTTGCCGCCCGAGGTCGACACCGAACCCGCCACGGTGCCACCGGAAGCCGTCGCCGAGACCAGCGTCGAATTCGCCGGCACCGGGAAGGTCATCTTCAGGTTGCTGATGTTCGTCACCGTGAACCCGGACGCCGAACTGGGCACCGAGGACGCGCCCGGCGTGAGGGTGATGGCCACCGCCGAACCGGACGTCGCCGAACTCGGCGCGGTGCCGGTGACGGTGGTGCCCATGCTCGAGGTCTGCCCGATGCCGAAGATCGTGCCCTGGCAGCTCCAGTTCACGCTGATCGGGGCGGCATTGGCGGGAGCGGCGAAACTGAAGAAAGTGGCAAGCGCCACCGGAGTAACGATGCCGGCACGAAGCAACACGGATGCGGTCGTTCTCATGACAATCTCCAATATTGTGAAGCAATGGCACGACCCGGGTTGCGAGCCGTAACCGTAAGAGATCTGAAACATAACCTGTTCTCATCTTGCCGTGGGTGAATTCGGAAATAAATTCCCCAGGTCGGAAACAGGTGACGACATCACGTGTTCGGTATGTATCTATCCCGGATTGATAATTAACTCGGGAAAGCTAATTCGGCCAAGCGTTCGGCAATTCGAATTCGTCCGGGCATTCGAGCGGAATTGCAGATGCAAGAACAAGGCGGCGCGAACTCGGCCCGGGTCGCGAATTGCGGCCGCGTGTCGCGATCGGGGCGTCGCGTCGCGTGTCGCGGTCAGGGCGTATCGAGCGCGCTCACCGGTACCCCGTAGGGCAGGAAGCGGACCCGGCGGCGTTCGTCGGTGTTGTCGCGATGGGCGCGCAGGGCTTCGAGCTCACTGGGGAATACCTGATCGATTCTGGCCGCGCCGTCCTCGACGGTGTAGATGGTCCACACGCCGCTGCCGGTTTCCCCGGTGGTCTCCTCCCGCGGCGTCGCGGTCCGGGGGCGTTCGGGTTGAACGAATTGTGCGAACAGCGAGCCGAGGGTGCCGGCGCCGGTGCGGTCGATGTACTGGCCGGCTTTGCCGAGCAGATCCTGGAGGTTGATCCCGGCTTCACGCAGTGCGCGTTCGAATTCTTCGGGATCGATCCCGAAAGGCCCGTTGGTTGCCATTGCTGCTCCTGGGGAGAAAGGTGCGCTACGGACCCAGTCTCCCCGCGAAACTCGGCCCGCGCCACGTGCGCCGGCCCGTGTCCCGGGGTCGCGGACCGCCGCGCCGGGGCTCGCCGTTCGGGCTGCGGGGCATTGTCGGTGCAGGTCATTACACTCCGGGCCACCGACTCGAGGAGGATCCGCATGGCCGTCATCAGTGTCGCCCGCACCATCAACGCACCCGTCGATCGGGTCTGGGCGGTGCTGACCGATCTCGACAGCGCCGCCGACACCCTGACCGGCGTGCGCAAGGTCGAGCGGCTCGCGGGCGAGGGGTATCAGGTCGGCACGCGCTGGCGCGAGACCCGGGCCATGTTCGGTAAGGAGGCCACCGAGGACATGGAGGTGGCCGAGCTGTCCGCGCCGAATCGCACGGTGGTCGTTGCCAATTCGCGCGGGGTCGACTACCGCACCGAGATCACCGTCGAGCCGCGCGGCGCCGGGTCCGAACTCACCTTCGTGTTCTCCGGGGAGACCCGGAGTCCGAGCAGGCTGCGGGCCCTGCTCGAACGTCTCACCAGGCCGCTGGCCGCGTCCATGACGAAGAAGATGATCGCCGCGGATCTCGCCGACATCGCGCGGGTCGCCGAGGCGGGATAGGCGGACGCGTTCGGCGCCGCCGAATCGCGCTGAAATGCTTCGGTTTCCGCTCGGGGGCCCGGTCTCGTCCCTACGATGAGATGATGAGTAGTTTTGTTTCTCACTCTTCCGAGGGTGCGGGCGCGCACGTGGTGGTGGCGGGCGGCGGTCTGGCCGGTCTGGGGTCGGCGGTGTGGCTGGCCGAACGCGGGCACCGGGTCACCCTGGTCGAGAAGTCCGGTCGCCTGGGCGGGCGCACCTTCTCGTTCGAGGTGCCCGGCGTGGACGGGCTGGTGGACAACGGTCAGCACCTGTTCGCCGGGTGCTACGACGCCCTGCTGAAGTACGTCGAGACCATCGGCAGCGCCGGGGGATTGCGCTGGGACGCACCGCCGTTGGCGATCCGGAGGGGGCCGGGCGAGCTGCTCACCGGAGCGGGCCCGTCCTGGCTGCCCGGGTGGGCTCGCCGGGTCGTGGGGCCCGCGTGGCTGGTGTGGCCGCCGATTCCCCTGCGCGACAGGCCCGCCGCGCTGCGCACCTGGGTGCGGCTGGCCGCCGCGGTCGCCCGCGAGGACGCCCGGCTCGACGAGCTGACCGTGGACCGCTGGTTCCGCACGATCGGGGTGCCGAACTCGCTGCGCGCGCTGACCCTCGATCAGTTCGTGATCGGCCTGCTCAACGAACGACCCGACCGCGTCTCGGCGTTCACCTTCGTCCAGGCGTTGCGATTCATCGCGGGGCGCGCGCTCGCGGGCAATCCCCGTGCGGGAGACGCGGTCTGGCCCCGCGTCAGCCTGCACGAGTTGTTCGTGGCGCCGGCCGAACGGTACCTGCGCGCCCGCGGCGGTGAGATCCACACCGGCGCGAAGCTCGTCGACGCGGTGCTGCGGGACGGGCGCGTGCGGGGCGTCGAGTTGGCGGACGGCCGCGTGATCGATTGCGACGCCGCGGTACTGGCGCTCCCGCCGTGGGCGCTGACCACCGTTCTCGATCGCGGCGCGCTGGGCGGACACGATTTCTTCACGCCGGTCCGCAAGATCGAGGCGGCGCCCATCTCCAGCGTGTACCTCTGGCTCGATCGCCCGCTGCGGATGCGGCGGCTCGCGGAGAACCTGCGCGACACGACGATCGAGTGGGTCTTCGACACCTCCGGCATGCACGGTTCCCCGGATGCCGCCGAGCACTGCTACTCCCTGGCGGTCAGCGCGTCCTGGGACACCGTTCACCTGCGCAACGCCGAATTCATCGACGCGGCGATCGCATCGCTGCACAGGCACTATCCCGAGTCCCGGACGGCGCGGGTGGTGCGTACCAAGGTGATTCACCAGCCCGCCGCCACGTTCTCCGCCCAGCCCGGCTTCGAATCGCTACGGCTGCCGCACGTCACGCCCATTCCGGGGCTGTTCCTCGCGGGCGACTGGACCCGCACCGAACTGCCCTCGACCATGGAGTCCGCGGCCGAGAGCGCGGTGCGCGCGGTCGGCGCGGTGACCGACTATCTCGCCGCCGTACCCGGTCACGCCCGGTGAGCGGCGGCCGCGCCCGGCGCGGCGATCAGTTCGCGCCGCGCATCAGCCCCTGTGCGGTGACCGAGGCGACCAGTTCGCCGGTGTGGGCGAAGACCTGGATCTGGCCGTACATGCGGCCGGCGCCCGCGAACGTGCTCTCGCACCGCAGCAGCAGCCAGTCCTGGATGTGGAAGGGGCGGTGGTAGGTGACCGTCTGGGTGAGCATGGCCGAGGTGCCGCGCTCGCCCCGGCGGGCGATCTCCGAGCGCGGATAGGGGCGCATCGCGGTCGGGCCCAGGAAGCCTTCGGTGCCGTGCGCCAGCAGGGCGCGGCCGAGCGTCGGCGCGTCGGGGGCCTTGGTGGCGCGCATCCAGACGTTCAGGACGGGCGGTGCGGCAAGTTCGGGTGCGAAAGCGTCCGCGCCGCCGAGGGTTCGGACTTCCCAGGGCAGCAGCGCGCAGGGGAATTCCGCGCACTCGTCGGGGCCGGGGACATCGCCGGGCAGTCGCGCGCCGTGCTCGAGGAAGTCGGGTTCGCCGGTGCTGAGCATGGTCAGCACCCGCGCGTGTTCGCGGCCCTGCTGGCTGAACGACACCTGGACGGTGGCCAGCGCCCGGCCCGACTGCACGATCTCGGTGTGCACCTCGACGTCGCGGTCGGCGTAGCCGCCCCGCGGGAACACCCCGTGCAGGGACTGGACCGCCATGTGCGGCACCGTGCGCTCGGCGGCCACCACCGCCTGGGCCAGGGTCTGACTGCCGAGGGTGGTCGGCAGCGTCGAGACGACATTGCGGGCGTGGAAGCGCCCGGGGCCCGCCTCGGTGAGGTCCAGGACGTCGAGCAGGTCGGGCAGGTCGACGACCGGCCATGAATCAGTTCCACCAGCCATCGCGAAATATTCGCATACCGGGCACGGTGCGGCGGTCACCGAGGCCGGTCACCGGACGCGGGCCGGTGTGGTCACGCGGTGGGATCGTTGTGCCGTGCGATGAGTGAATTGCCGCATGGCGTTGGCAATGCTGCGAATCGGAATTGTTGTCGACCTGTCGTCGCGCGGCCTTGTGACGTCTCACAGGTCCGAGCCGATGGCCGCGGTGGTGGCGGGCGTAATCCATTGTCGCGGATGACAATATCGCCGTCGATTCGTGCGACCGGGGCGGGCCGGTGACGCGCTCGTGCACTGTGCACCAACGAAGTCCGGCCGTACCGGACAATCGGCTGAATTGCTTTGGAATTCGGTATTTCTCATCGGGCCCCTCCTACAGTTTGTCGTCACCACCATTCGGTGGGTGCCACTCAGATTCAGGAACACGTATGCAGAATCGAATTCTCGGTACCCGTCTCGCTTTCCTCGCCGCCGCTGCCGCCGCCGTCCTCGCCGTGCCGAGTACGGCGGTGGCGGCCGGCACGATCACTTTCGCGCCCAAGGTGGATTCGCCGTCCGGCGGATCATTTCCCTCCTGGGGGCCGGGCCCGTCCGCCATCGGCATGATGGGCGGTGATTTCACCGGCGACGGAATTCCCGATGTGGTTGCCGCCGACTTCCAGGGTGAGGGCCCGATCCTCATGACGGGCAAGGGGGACGGCACTTTCGCCAAGGGAACCCGCGTCGGCAAGCCCGGAATCGGCTACGGGGCCATCGGCGCGGGCGATGTCAACGGCGACGGCAAGATCGACGTCGTCGCGCAGAGCTGGGTGAATCTCGCGGTGTTCCTGAACAACGGTGACGGCACGTTCAAGGCGGGTAAGACCTACTTGACCGTCGAGGGCGCGCAGCAGCAGGTCATCGTGGCCGATGTCAACGCCGACAACAAGCCGGACATGCTGAGCCTGGTGCCCGCCGGTGTGCAGGTGTGGCTGGGTAAGGGGGACGGAACGTTCGACCAGGGCGGCTCGGCGCTCATCCCCGGCGCGCCGACGGCCTTCACGGTCGGAAAGTTCAACGCGGACAACAAACCCGATATCGCGGTCAACAACACCGTGCTGCAACGGGTGGAAGTGTTTCTCGGAAAGGGCGACGGCACATTCGACAGGAAGGGTTCGAGCACCAGCGGACTCATTACCGAGGATGTGCGGGCGGGGGATTTCACCGGCGACGGCATAGACGATGTGGTGACCGCGGATTCCTTCTCCTTCAGCACCACGCTGCTCGTATCCGACGGGAACGGCGGATTCACGAAGACGAATCGGGTCGGGCTGTCCGGTCTGGGGCCGACGAGTATCGCGGTGGCGGATTTCGACCGCGACGGCAAGCTGGACGCGGCGATGTCGGCGGTGCTGAATTCGCGCATGGTGCTCTTCGCCGGGAACGGTGACGGCACCCTGGCCAAACGGGGTGAGGTCGAGGTGACCTCGCAGCCGCAGACGCCGGTGCTACTCGACTTCGACCGGGACGGGAAGGTCGACATCGCGGTCGCGGGCAGTGCGAACGCGGTGTCGTTCCTGAAGAACCAGTCCTGAGTCGAACGGGGCCCGGGCCCGCGCCGCGCGCCCGGGCCCCACGCGTGAACCACGCACGATGCCGGGCACGGCGGTGAGAAGGCGGCACCCATGCGATCAGCCGACAGCAGTGAAACTCCCGATACGCACGCGACCGAGCTCCTCCCGCTCGAGGCACACGCGCCCGGCCCGCGCCCGACGGCGATGATCCGCGCGTACCTCGCCGGCACCGACTTCCGCAGGCACAGGCCCCAGATCGCCGCCGTCGCGGCGCTGGTGGCGGTGACGGCCGGGGTGTTCGTGGCGGTGGAATCCCGGGGCGAGGACCGGGTGGGCGACGCGGTGGCCGCCACGTCGCAGACCTCCGACGGAGTACCCCCGGCCGTCGACGCCGGGCCCGAGGGCGCGACCCTGCCTGTGACGACAACGCGGCCGGTGACATCGACGAGGCCGGGGACAACCACCCGCCCGGTCACGACCACACGTGTCGAGACAACGCCACGCGTGACAACACTTCCCACGACATGCGACGCCACGACGGGGACCACCACGACCGGCCGGGGGACGACCACCCCGGGAGCGACCACGACCGGCCCGGCGATAGCCCGCCCGCCGGTCACCCCACGCGCCCGGACCGCGCCGTCGTCCACTACCCCCGCACGGATGTGCGGATAGCACGGCACGAGAAACCCGTTGAACAGCACTGCCGCACACAGTTATGACCGCTGACCCTCGAGCGCCTGCCCGCCTCGAGCGCCCGAGTCGAACCTCTCGTGCATGCGCGCTCGCCCGCGGTGGGGAAGGTGTCCTTGCGCCGGGCCACGGTCGGGAACACCGGCAGCCGGGTGCCGTCGACCGTCTCGGTCCACTCGGTGCGCTCGACCAGGGCCTAATAGGCGAACTGATCCACCGCCGGGGCAGCCGAGGTCGGCTGTGTCCGGCCGTCGCCGATCCTTGTGCGCCGCAAACCAACTCGGTGCAGGCGACGCCGAGTCGAACTCACCGTTCTGCTCGCCGGTGTCGTGGCGCGGCGGTGGTGCGGGAACGGCGCGCGGTGCCAATTCCGCAGCGGGTCGCTCTCACTGCTCCAGGTGGGGGCGGCGGAGGTCGGTCACGGCTATGCGGGCGGCCTCGGCTATGGCGGCGTCGGCGGCGGGGAGCACGGGGTCGGCGCGGGCGGCGCGGGTGAAGACGGCCACGGCTATCGGGGGTTCGTGCGGGAACTCGACCACCGCCACCTCGTTGCGGATGATGCCGATCGTGCCGGTCTTGGCGGCCACCGAGATCGTGGGGTGGGGGAAGGCCGAGGCTATGCGGTGGGGCCAGATCTGGTTGCGCATCACCGCCTGGGCGGCGTGGGTCTGGGTGGGGGACAGGAGCTTTCCGGTCCACACGGCCGTCAGGAGGCGCGTCATCTCCTCCGGGGTCGTCGCGCTGGTGTAGGAGGGATCGTAGGCCGAGACGGACCAGGCCTCGTCGTTGTCGGCCAGGGCGGCGAAGGCCTCGGCGGTGGTGTGGGTGTCGGTGTCGCGGACCAGGGTGCGGTGCAGGTCGGCGGTGCCGCCGACGAGATGGGTCTCGGTGAGCCCGGCCTCGGCGAGCAGGTCGTGGACCGCGGGCAGGCCGATCTCGCCGAGCAGCACGTCGGCCGCGGCGTTGTCGGAGGCGGTCATCATGGAGGTGGCCAGGTCCCGGCGGCTCAGCGTGATGGGATCCCGCATGATCGCCAGACCGGTCGGGCCCGGCGTGCAGTCGGCGGGAACGACGGTCAGCCGCTCGGCGGGATCGAGTGCGCCGCTGTCGATTCGGCGGCAGAAGGTCAGGAACAGCGGCAGTTTGTACACCGACGCCATGACCACCCGGTCCCGGCCGTCCACCGATATCTCGGCCGCGGAGTCGTCACAGCGGCGGGCGTGCAGCCAGCCGGTGCAGCCCGCGTCCGCGAAGACCGCGCGAATCCGTTCGACGGCTGTCATCGCAGCCGCTCCCGATACAGCGCGCGATCGAGCGCACCGGCCTGCGCGCTCGCGTCGGGACGGCGAATCACCCGCAGCCGCAACGCGATCGCCTGCGGCGCCAGGCGCACCCACGCCACCCCCGGCGTCGGGGTGGGCGGTGTGGCGGTGAGCCCGAAACTGCCCCCGGCCGCCACCGCCGCGAACAGCGCCCGGTCATCGCGCGCGGTCACGACGGGCGCGTCGACGCCGCGTTCGCGCAGCAGATCCACCACGGTGTCGAAGGCGGGTGGGTTGCCCGCCCGCGCCGGATGCGCGAACGCCAGACCGGACAGCATGGTGAACCCCGGCCGCTCGGCGACGGCGCCGCGATGATCCGCGGGCACCACCACCCAGCGCGGAATCTTCACCACCGGACCGGCTTCCACGCCGTCCACCAGCGCGGGGTGATCGATCACCGCCACGTCGCACACGCCCGCGCGCACCTCGCCGATCAGATCGACGGTCGTCCCCATGGTCGTGGAAACCGTTGCGCCCGCGCCCGTTTCCGCCCGCAGCGCGCTCACACAGGCGGTGACGACGCGATCCGGCAGCGCCTCGGTCGCGCCCCACTGCACCGCGCCGCGCGCGTTGGCTATGCGCTGGGACTCGGCGAGCAGGCGTTCGGCGTCGTCGACGAGCAACCGGGCCCGGGGCAGCAGTTGCCGCCCGGCCGAGGTCAGCAGCGCGCCCTGGCGGGTGCGATGGATGAGCTCGACCCCGAGGTGCTCCTCGAGCCTGCGCAACCCCTGCGACAACGGCGGCTGGGTCATGTCCAGCACGGTGGCCGCCCGGCCGAAATGCCCCTCGTTCGCGACGGCGACGAAGAACCGAAGATGCCGGACCAGATCCATGCCGCCATTGAACCAGCCGTTAGCGCGCCGGCCACGGCCCCGCCGCTCGGGTCCGGGCTTTCGACGGATACACGAAGTCTCTACCTGCGACGATAGTGAACACGACTCGGCTCGTGCCGGGTCCGCTATTGGCTCGGACCGCCCCGTCGGGCGTTTGCTGAGGTCGTGATCAACCCCCTATCGACCCGCACCGACCGCCCGCTCCGCACCCGGTTGCTGGCCGCCGCGCTCGCGCTGACGGCATCGACCGCCCTCGCCGCGTGCGACAGCCCATCCGCTTCGACCGAGCCCGTCACCAGCTCCGCGCCGGCCGCCGCGAACCCCGCCTTCGCCGAGCTGGAAGCCCGGGCGGGCGCCCGCCTCGGCGTCTACGCGGTGGACACCGCCACCGGCCGCACCGTCGCCTATCGCGAGGGCGAGCGCTTTCCCATGGCCTCCACCTTCAAGGGCCTGGCCTGCGGGCTGCTGCTGCGCGAGCATCCCCTGTCCTCCGGCTACTTCGAGCAGCGGATCACCTATCCCGCAAGCGATCTCGTCGAGTACTCACCCGCCACCGAGCAGCACGTCGCGACCGGCATGACCATCGGCGAACTCTGTGACGCGGCCATCACCCTCTCGGACAACACCGCCGGCAACCTGATCCTGAAGCAACTCGGCGGCCCGGCCGGTTTCACCGCCGGCCTGCGCGCCCTCGGCGATCCGGTGACCCGCCTGGATCGCTGGGAGACCGAACTCAACACCGCCGTCCCCGGCGACGAGCGCGACACCACCACCGCGCAGGCGCTCGCGGCCGACTATCGCGCCCTCGGGCTCGGCGATCTGCTCGCCGAACCCGAACGCGCGCAACTGCTCTCCTGGCTGAAGGCCAACACCACCGGTGACAAGCGCATTCGCGCCGGACTGCCGTCGGACTGGATCGTCGGTGACAAGACCGGCAGTCCCGCCTACGGTTCGGCGCTGGACGCGGCGATCGCCTGGCCGCCCGGGCGGGCGCCCGTGGTGATCACCGTGCTCACCACCAAATCGCAGGAGCGGGCCGAACCCGACAACGCACTGGTCGCGGCCGCGGCCCGCGCCGCCGTCGCGGCACTGGGCCTGGACCACTGAGCCGGCGCGAGGGCCGGTCCGCCGAGCTCGCCGGCGGCCCGGCCACCCGCGCCGATCACCTCACGGCTCTCGCAAACACAGCGTGCCCCACTGGAATCCGGCCCCGATGGCCGACAGCAGGAACGTGTCCCCGCCGCGCACGCGCCGCTCCTGCCGCGCCCGATGCAGCGCGGTGAGCACACCCGCCGAGCCGGTGTTGCCGAGCTCGTCCAGCGTGACCGGAGCCCGCTCCATGGGCACCCCGAGCTCGGTCATGGCCGCGGTCAGGATGTTCAGGTTGGCCTGGTGCAGGAAGAAATGGTCGATCTCGGTGACTTCGAGCCCGGCGCGCCGGGTGGCCGCGCGCATGCTCGCCGGGAGCGCCCGGGTCGCGGTCTCCCACACCGCGCGCCCGTCCATGCGCAGATAGTGCTCGCGATCGGCCACCGTCCGCGCGCTGGTGGGCAGGCGCGAGCCGCCCGCCCGGATCTCCACATCGTGCGAGAGCCGGGACCCGAAGTCCCACGCGAGCAATCCGGCGCCGGGGGTTTCGGTGCGGGACAGCACGATCGCGCCCGCCGCGTCGCCGAAGAACACCCCGGCGGTGCGGTCGCGCGGATCGGTGACCCGGGACGCGCAGTCCGCGGCCACGATCAGCACCGTGCGCGCGGACACGCTCAGCAGATGCGCCGCGAGCAGAATCGCCTGCAGCCCATTGGCACACGCGGCCTGGGTGATGTCGATCGGCAGCGCGCGCCACGCCCCGAGCCGCTCCTTGATCAGCAGCGCCGTCGAGGGCAGCGGCTGATCGAAGGTGTAGCTCGCCACGATCACCGCGTCCAGCTCGCTCGCCCGCACCCCCGCCTCCGCCAGCGCCGCGGGCGCGGCCGCGACGCACATATCCGAGACGGCAGCCTCGGGGGCGAGCCGGCGGCGCTGCCGGATGCCGGTGCGCCGCACGATCCATTCGTCCGAGGTGTCCAGGGTCCGGGCCAGGTCCGCGTTGGTCACCACCGTCTCGGGCAGGTGAACGGCGGAGCCGGACACCGTGATCGGCAACGGCACCGGCGGGCGCACGGTCAGCGAGCAAGCGTCCGCGGGCGCGTACGACATCGTCATGTCAGGGCCCCGTCCAGTTCGCGAGCGGTGTTGTGCTCGGGTGCGATGAGGGCGTCGAGGTCGACGTAGAACCGGCCCGAGGCGCACGGCGCGCCCAGCAGGATGCGCCGCGCGGCCGAGGTGACGAGCGCGCCGCCGAGCGCGACGTCCGAGGCCAATTGCGGCCAACTGCTCAGGGTCCGGCCGATCTGGCCGAACGCGTCGGCGAGTTCGGGGCTGATGCGCTCGGGGTCGACCATGGCCAGAATCAGATCCGACTTGGCCTGGGCGGTGAGTTCGGGTAGATCCGCGGCGCGCAGGTCGCCGATTCTGCCGTGCAGCAGCGGCCGGTCGGGCTCGAGGTCGAACCGCTCGATGTCGAGCATGCCCCGGTCGTTGCAGTCCATCACGACCGGAATGCCCAGCGCCCGAGCGCATTCGCGGGCCGCGATCTTCACGTACGGGGTGTCGCACTCCTCGACCAGCAGGTCGATCGGCGCGTGCTCGCCCTCGAAGAACTCCGCCATGTTGTCCGCGTGCAGCCCCCCGCTGTAGATCTCGATGTCGAGGTACGGGTCGATCTCGAACATCTGCCGGGCGCAGATCACCGTCTTGGCCAGGCCCAGGTGCTGCACCCCCGCCCGCAGCCTGTTCATGTTCGACAGGCTCAGTTCGTCGAA
Source organism: Nocardia sp. NPDC003693 (assembly GCF_053981095.1). Taxonomy (NCBI): domain Bacteria; kingdom Bacillati; phylum Actinomycetota; class Actinomycetes; order Mycobacteriales; family Nocardiaceae; genus Nocardia; species Nocardia sp. NPDC003693. Next base: position 198,935 of record NZ_JBSFNO010000007.1, on the reverse strand, counting down.
GTCCGCCAGCCGGAACGTGCCCCCGACGCCTTCGAGCGCGAGCGTCACCGCCGCGCTGTTGCCCACCGACAGCCCGACCACCCCGATGCGCCCCTCGAGCAGTCGGCGCTGCTGCGGTCGTTGGATCTTGCCGCGATTGCGGTCGGTGCGCACCAGCCGGAACTCCTCGCGCGGCAGCACATGCACCAGCCGCCCCGACCACGGGTACCAGACCCACGAGCCGTAGGCCCAGGGCTCGACCCCGGCCAACTGCTCCTCGATCCGGCGCTCCAGTTCGGCTCCGGCATAACGGTGCTGGGGCTCGCGGCAGCCGATCAGCTCCGCGAGCTGATCGGTGATGGTGTCGTGCACCGCGTTCACCCGGCCCGATTCGAGCAGGTCGGTCAGCGCCGCGTAGTCGTCGGCGCGGTGGGGTTCGAACAGCACCGGCCGCCACGTCTCGTTGTCGCCGTGCCGCGCGGCCGCCAGAGCCGCTGGCACGTGCGGGCTTTCGCGCCGCGCGGCGGGCGCGGCGTCGAGACCGCCGGTCACCAGCAGCGGGAATTCGTCACGCATGCGCGCCACCAGGCCGGTGTACTCGCCCGCTCCGGCGGCGGTGCGGTGCACCAGGATGACGACCTCTTCGGTGTAGCGCTCGACGTAGCAGCGTGTTCCGTCCACCGGGTGAAACCCGAACCGGCCGTGGAAGTGATCCTGCCCGTCCCGGGTGCCGGAGGTGCCGATCATGAGCTCGGCGCCGAGATGATGCGCGGCCCCGATGGCCACCGCGTTGAGATGCGCTCCCAGCCCCAGTTTGCGCGCGCGGTGTTCCACCACCAGCCGGCTGTGCTCGTAGGTGGTGGCGATCCCGGCGCCCTCGGCGGCCAGCAGCTGCTCGTATCGCGCGTCGCCCAGGTACGCGCGGGACTGGAACAGCTCGGCGGTGTCGGGGGTGGAGAGCCGGATGTAGCCGAGCACGGGGCCCTCGCGATGCCGCCGCGCCACGAAATGCCAGGCACCGTAGTCTAATTCCTGGTCGTCGACGTGAGCGCCCGCGGCGTCGCGGAACTCCGGTCGCCGGCCGTTGTCGTAGAGGATGCGGGCCCGCAGCGCACGTAACCGTTCCACCTGATCGGCGGCCCCGGTCCCGTGGCGGGGTATGTGGAATGCGCAAACATGCCACTGCGGATCAGAATTGCGGTTCCGGATATCGCATCCGTCGACAGGCATACGAGATCCGCCAGATACCGACACGTGTATGGATCCTTTCCCGGAATTAGCTGGCTATACCACACCCCGCTACAAGTTCAGCCGGGTACGGCAATGCCATGGCGAAACTGAACAGGAAGACAACGTGATTCGCGCGCCCTCGCGACTGACAATCAACGTTGCTGAATAGTAGCTGTGATGGGAATGGAATGACTAACCGGACAAATTGCCATCGGATAACAATGGCAATTTGTCTACTTTGTTCCCTTTGTTGCGCGGGGTTCCGAGGCTCATCGCCCGAGTGCGCGTCGCTGTCCCCGGAGTGTCGGGCGAACCCGGACCGTCATCGCCTGCGCGGTTCGAGCCAGGCCAGCGCCGCGGCGGTCAGCCCGTTGACCCCGGGCCCGATGGTGGGTTCGGCCAGCGGCGCGAAATGCGGCGAGTGGTTCATCGGCAGGTCCTGATCGGTCGTGCCCCGGCGCTGTGCCGCCGCGACTTTCGCCGGATCCGCGCCGCCGAAGAACCAGAACGACAGGGGCGCGCCGGCGGCCTCGGCCAGGATGCCGACGTCCTCGCTGGCCGGGAAGGCCGCCATGTCCAGCACGTGATCGTCCCCGAGCGCCGCCCGGAGCCCGCCGCATGTCTTGTCCAGTGCGACAGGGTCGTTGAAGGTGACCGGTAATCGGGTCAGGGTCTCTATGGTCGGCTCCCGGTCCGCGCCCGCGGCCGCCGCCTCGGCGTGCACGATGCGCCGCACCGCCGCGAGCACCCGCTCGCGCGATTCGGGCGAGTAGGTCCGCACGCTCAGCCCGAGCTCGGCCTGATCGGCGATGATGTTCTCCTTGGTGCCCGCGTGCAGGGTGCCGACCGTGACGACGACCTGATCGGCGGCGGCCACCTCGCGGGACACGATGGTCTGCAGCCGCAGCACCGTCGCCGCCGCCATGACGATCGGATCGATGGTGGTCTCGGGCCGGGAGCTGTGCCCGCCCCGCCCGTGCAGCGTGACGCGCAGACTGTCGTTGGCCGACAGGATCGCGCCCGCCCGGGTGGCCACGGTGCCCGCGGCGATCGGCAGGACATGCTGCGCGAGCACTACTTCCGGCCTGCCGAAGCGGTCGAACAATCCGTCCTCGACCATGGCCAGCGCACCCAGGCCCACTTCCTCGGCGGGCTGGAACACCGCGAGCACGGTGCCGGACCACCGGTCGCGCGCGGTCGCCAGCGCGTCGAGCGCGCCGAGCAGGCACACGATGTGCATGTCGTGCCCGCAGGCGTGCATGACCGGTTCGCCGCCGGCCGGATCGGTGGCGGTCGAGGCGTAGGGCAGCCCGGTCTGTTCGAGCACCGGCAGCGCGTCCATGTCCGCGCGCAGCAGCACCAGCGGTCCGGGCCCGTTCGCGAGCCGTGCGACCACGCCTGTCCCGCCGAGCTTCTCGGTCACTTCGCACCCCAGGGCCTTGGCCCGCCGGGCGATGATCGCCGCGGTGCGGTGCTCGGCGAAGGACAGCTCGGGATGCGCGTGCAGATCGCGGTACAGGTCCGCGAGATCGGCGGTGACGTGGGCGACTCGACTCTTGATCGACGACACCCTGCCAATGATCCACGGCCCGAAGCTGATCATGGCGATTTCCCGGTTTTCGCCGTACCCGCCGCCGAACCTCACCGTGACCAGGGGCCCGCTGACCCCGGCCCGGGCGATCCGGACGGGTCCGCACGGGCAGCAACGGAACCGCAAGGGCCGCAATTGTTCCGAACGAAACTCCGTGGTCGGGCGCGCGGACGGCTTAGCCTGTCCACACAGGGTGTGATCGTTCCGGGCGAGTGAGGCGGGTTCGATGGACAGGGTTTTCCCGCTGGATCAGCCGCACACGTCGCGAATCTACGATTACTTCCTGGGCGGCAAGGACAACTACGAGGCCGACCGCGCGGCCGCGGCCGAGATCCTGCTGGCCTGGCCGGACATCCGCACCGCGGCCCGGGCCAATCGCCAGTTCATGCACCGCAGTACGCGATTCCTGGCCGAGGCCGGGATCACGCAGTTCCTCGACATCGGCACCGGCATACCGACCGAACCCAACCTGCATCAGATCGCGCAGGAGATCACCCCGGACGCCCGGGTGGTCTACGTCGACAACGATCCGCTGGTGCTGGCGCACGCCCGCGCGCTCATGACCGGGGGAACCCCGGGCGCCACCACCTACATCGAGGGCGATGTGACCGATCCGCGGGCCATTCTCGCCGCACCGGAGCTGGCCGCGCTGCTCGATCTGTCGCGGCCGATCGGGGTGAGCATGATCGCGCTGCTGCACTTCGTCGAAGCCGACGTCGACAAGATCGTGTCCGACATCCTGGCGGCCCTGGCCCCCGGCTCCTACCTCGTGATCTGCACCATCACAGCCGATTTCGCCCCCGAGCAGGTCGTGGCCGCCCAGGACGTCTACCGGGTGCGCCGACTACCCGCGCAGGTCCGCACCCACGACGAGGTCACCTCCTGGTTCGCCGGGCTCGAGCTCGTCGAACCCGGGGTGGTGCCGCCGCATCGGTGGCGGCCCGCCGAACCCACCGACATCTCCCGCGCACACGACGCCAGGGTCTCCTGCTATTGCGGCGTGGCGCGCAAACCCTGAATCGGCCCGGCAGCTGACATTTGTCATGGCCGAACCATGACGAACCCGCTCTGCATCGGTGACTGCGCGTACTACTGACGCCGCGCCGAATTCGCGATCGTGGATCACGTGACCATCACCGAACGACGCCACGTCCGCAATCCGCCGCCGAGTCCCGACGTCATCGTCGCCCACGGCCTGCGCCGCACCTACGGCACCGGCAAGAACGCCTTCGAGGCGGTGAAGGGCGTGGACCTGCGGGTCGGGGAGGGCGAGGTCTTCGCGCTGCTGGGCACCAACGGCGCCGGCAAGACCTCCACGCTCGACCTGCTCGAGGGCCTGGCCGCGCCGACCGCGGGCGGCGTCGAGGTCTTCGGCCTCGACCCGCGCCGCGACCGCGCCCAGGTACGAGCCCAGGTGGGAATCATGTTGCAGTCCGGCGGTTTACCCGCGGAGCTGACCGTCACCGAGACCCTGGAGATGTGGCGGGGCACCTGTAGCAACCCGGCCCCGGTGGAATCCGTGCTGGCGCTGGTCGACCTGGCCGGGCGGGCCGGGGTCCGGGTGGGCTCGCTCTCGGGCGGTGAACGCAGGCGGGTCGATCTGGCCTGCGCCCTGCTCGGCCAGCCGCGCCTGCTGTTCCTGGACGAGCCGACGACCGGCCTGGACCCCGAAAGTCGCCGGGACACCTGGCGATTGCTCGCGGACCTGAAGGCGTCCGGGGTGACGATCGTGCTCACCACGCACTACCTCGACGAGGCCGAGGCCCTCGCGGACCGCATCGCGATCATGCACGCCGGCGCGGTCGCCCGCACCGGAACCCTGCGCGAGATCGTCGACGGCCACCCCGCCCGCATCGTGTTCGACCACCCCGGACTGCCCCTGCCCCCGCTGCCGGGCGCGAGCGTGGACGCGCGGGCACGCGTCACCATCGCCACCCACGATCCGCAGGATCATCTGCTCACGCTGCTGGGCTGGGCCCGCGATCACGACGTGCGCCTCGGCGGGCTCGAGGCCCGCGCCGCCTCGCTCGAGGCGGTCTTCCTCGACATCGCCGACGACTCCGCCGGCGCCCCCGAACCGATCGGAGCCACCCGATGACCGCCACCCCGACCCCCGCGTTCCGGCGCCGTCCGCTCACCGCGCTCGCCAAGGCCGAGTACCTCCAGTTCCGCCGCAACAAGACCCTGGTGTGGATGGGTGTGCTGTTCCCGGTGGGCATTTCGCTGGCCACCTACTTCTTGCTGACCAAGGAGCAGGAGCCGACCGCGGACATCACGGCCTCGACCCTCGAACTCATCACCCTGGTGTCACTGCTGTTCGTGCAGTACTACTCGGTGCTCTCGATGATCACCACGCGGCGCGGGGAGGGCGTGCTCAAACGCCTGCGCACCGGTGAGGCCGCGGACTGGCAGATCCAGACCGCCCCGGCCGTACCCGGCGCGCTGCTCACCGTGGCCTCCACCGTCGCGGTCGCGGCGGTTGTCTACGCCACCGGCGCGCCGCTGCCGGTGAACCCGCTCGCGATAGCGCTCGCCCTCATCGCCGGGATCGTGTTGTTCTCCCTCCTGGCACTCGCGACGAGCGCCGTCACCAAGAACGCCGAAGCGGCACAGATCACCTCGCTCCCGGTCATGACCGTCGCGATGCTCGGCATGGGGTGGCTGCGCGGCGTGCTGCCCGATCGACTGGCCCAGGTGGCGGACTGGACCCCGTTCGCGGCCATCTCCGACCTCGTGTACCTCGGCGCCTCGGGTCGGACGGCGACCGCCGGCGACGCCGCCGCGACCCTCGACTTCGCGGGCACCTGGGCCGAGTTCGGCCGCCCGTTTGCCACACTGGCGATATGGACGGCCCTGGCATTCGCGCTGACCCGCAGGAACTTCCGCTGGGACGATCGCGGCTGATGGGCGTGCGGTCGTGGTGGCGCGGGTTGTCGGCGGCCGCGAAGTTCCGCCTCTACAGCCGGGTCATCCTGCAGGTGGGGCTCGTCGTGGTGATCATCGCCATGGCGGTCACCGCGGGCTCGTGGTGGTCCGCCGCGGTGGTCGTGGTCGCGGGGATCGCGTCCATCGCCGTGGTCGAGATCCAGCCCGAGTTCGCCCCGCCCGCGGCTTCGGCGCCGCGCCCGTGGATCCGGCCGGTGGCCACCGCGACCCTGGTCCTGCTGTGGCCCGCCATGGCCGTGGTCGCCCGGACGACCACCGACGACGCGACCGCGACCCACGCCCGGGTCGCCGGAATCTATGTCGCTCTGCTGGCCATGTTCTCGGTGATCTCCTTCGCCCGGCAGCGGTGGTGGGCGGTGCTCGGGCTGAGCCTGGCCACCGGGGTGGCGTTCGGTTCGGGGCCCGCGGCGATGGCCGCCTTCGCGCTGATGACCTTTCTCGCCGGCGGATTCGTGGTCGGCACCACGCTGCTGACGATCTGGGGACTGCGGGTCGTGGAGGAACTGGACCGGGCCAAGGGCGTCGAGTCCGAACTGCGCGTGGCGCAGGAGCGGCTGCGCTTCGCGCGGGATCTGCACGATGTCGTCGGGCGCGGCTTCTCGGCGATCGCGGTGAAGAGCGAACTCGCCGCGGTGCTCGCGCGGGCGGGTGCGAGCGACCGGGCCGCGGCGGAAATGGACGAGGTGAAGACCCTGGCCGTCGAATCCATGGGCCAGATGCGCCAATTGGTGCGCGGCTACCGGGACATCGACCTGCGCGGCGAGGTCGCCGGGGCGCGGTCGCTGTTGTCGGCGGCGGGCTGCGAACTCGTCGTCGAGGGCGATCCGGCGAAGGTGCCCGCGCGACTGCACGAGGTCGCGGCGTGGGTCGTGCGCGAGGGGACCACCAATATCGTGGAGCATTCGCGGGCGAGCACCGCGGTGCTGACCCTCGGGCCCGCGGGCATGGCGCTGCGCAACGATCGCCCCGAGGGCGTCCCGGGTGCGCACTCGGGATTGCGCGGGCTGGCCGAGCGGCTCGCGGCGGTGGGCGCGCGGCTGACCGCCGAGCTGCGCGACGACCAGTTCGTACTCGAGATCCATTGGGAGGAAACATGATTCCCGTCTTCCTGGCGGACGACGAAACCCTGGTCCGGGCAGCGCTGGCCACCATGCTGGATCTCGAGGCCGATCTCACGGTGGTCGATCACGTCGGTTCGGGCGAGGAACTGCTGGCCGCGTGGCGGGCGCGGGCCGCACACGGTGATCCGGTCGCGGTGGCGGTGATCGACCTGCAGATGCCGGGCATCGACGGCATCGAGACCGCCGTCGAACTGCAGCGGCTGACCCCGGGCGCGGGCACCCTGATCGTGACCAGTCACGGGCGTCCCGGCTATCTCAAACGCGCTCTCGCAGCGGGGGTTCGGGGGTTTCTGCCCAAGACGACGTCCGCGGCGACCCTGGCCGAGGTGATCCGCACCGTGCATCGCGGCGGCCGGTACGTCGATCCCGAACTGGCGGCCGAGGCGATCAGCGCGGGGGACACCCTGCTCACCGCGCGCGAGGCCGATGTGCTGGAATACGCGATCGACGGTGCGCCCGTGGAGGATATCGCCCGGCGTGCGCACCTGTCGCCGGGCACCACGCGCAATTACCTCTCCTCCGCGATGGCCAAACTGGGTGTCTCGAACCGCTACGAGGCCGCGCTCGAGGCCCGCAGGAGAGGCTGGATCTAGGCCGCCGGAAGGCGCTGTTGCAGTTGCAATTTCATTTGTCGCTTGCAGGTGTCGTTGTCGAGGACCTGCGGTGCCGAATAGCCGACGAGTTGTGCCATAAAAGGATTCGTGGGCAGAAAAGTAGCCCGGAGGAGATGACACTCGGAGGCACGGTCCGTTGCGGGCCGTTGTCCAGATCGCCGGCAAGGGCACAGGAGCCGGCGGCCAACGTTCGTGTATGGAGGCGAGACCAGAGTATGAGGGCATCCGAAGAGGAGCGGCAGATCAGCGAGCTCGTCGACCGGCTGGCCGGCAAATTCCCCTACCTGACGGCCCGGGTCGTCGGCGAGGAAGTGCGTGGAATTCACCGCGAGTTCGACGGCCATCGCGTTCGGGAATTCATACCGCTGCTGGTGGAGCGGATCGCGGAACGACAGCTGAGCAGGCGGGTCTCGTATCAGCCGTCGGCGAAGATGGGCGACCCGTTATGGGGCGCGTTGCGGCCGTCGTCCCCGATCTTCCTGTGACACATCGATCGCTGTGTCGGTCCGGAGCCGTGTACCCGGTGACAACCGGGTACACGGCTCGGTCGTGGATCGCGCCCGCCGCTCGGGATCAGCCGAAGGTCGGGGTGATCGTGAGTTCGGCTCCGCTCTGGGTGGATTTGCCGTACCAGCAGATCGCGTCGGTGCCCGAGGTGTCCACCGGATCGCCGTAGAAGACGTTGTTGCCCACCTTCGGTGCGTCCTGTTTCCACCAGACCGCGGCGACCTGCGGGATCACCTTGTCGGTGATGGCGGTGTTGTAGTTGAACACGTAGCCGAGCACCCAGACGACATTGCTCTTGTCCACGGCCGTGGTGAGCGTGACGATCTGATTCCCGGGCTGGGCGTACGCGGTGACCGTGCCCGCGCCGTCGCCGAGGATCTTGAATCCGCTGGTGTCCGACAGATCGACCCGCCATTTCAGCTGGGCCTGCGAATTCGCCCACACCAGTGAGAAATCGGCGGTCGCCGCGATCGGCGCGGTGAACGAGATGTCGTTGACCCCGGCCGTCACCTTGCCCGGATAGGACTGCTTGCCCGCGGGCGGCTGCGAACTACTGCTGACATCGGTGATGACCAGCGCGATATCCGACCCCGAAGCCCAGGTCGTGTTCTTCGACAGCGTCAGGGTGAGCCGCCCGCCGTCGTCGTCGAAGTTCCAGCCCGGATAGTTGATATTCATCTTGCCGACATCGGAATCGGAGAAGTACGTCGGCATATTGATCGTCACCGTCGCCCCCGAACTCAGCGCGACATCGTGCCCGGAGGTATTGGTGAGGGTCACCTCCAGCGTGGCGTTCTCCTTGACCGCGATGGTGCCGACCCCGGTCGCCTTGTTCACCACCTTCAGCGTGGCGCGCCGCGGCCGGTCCCACGCGGTCTGCTTCGCGGCGAACACCGCGATGACGCCGTCGGGGGTCTCTTGGTTCTGCCGCAGCGGCAGTCCGATGCCCAGCGGGAATTGCAGTGAGACACCACTGAAGTCGAGTTCGGTGGTGCCCTCGGCGCGCTGCTTGATGTACATGAACCGGATGAACAGCACGAGGGCGTACTTGGTCGGAATGTAGAGGTCGAGCAGCCAGCCCGCGAGCGCGCCGGTGACCGGCTTCTGGACCCAGAAGCTCAATTCCAGGCCGGCGCTGATGGACAGCCCGCCCTTGATCGAGCCGCCTTTCCACACACGGCCGTGGACCTGCGCCTCGTCCTTGAAATCGAAGACCACGTCCGCGCCGGCCAGCAGGCCGACCACCGCGCTCACCCCGGCCGAGACGCCGATGCCGAAGCCGCGCAGGCCCTGCGGGGCGCCCGCGGTGAGATCGAACGCGCCGTTGCGCGCGATCTGCGCGGCGATGTCCACGCTGAGCGGGTTGGGCGCGACGCTCTCGAACGAGCCCTCCAGCGCCTTCACGTAGGCGACGCCGTCGGGGCTGTCGAGAAAGTCGATCGCGCCGTCCACCGCTTTGTCGAAGACGTCCTGGTGTTTGAGATACACCTTCTGGCAGGCCTGTACCAGTTCGACATTGGTGGGTGTCTTTTTCGGAAACAGCTCTTCGGTTCCGACCGGACGGATTCCTTTTTTGTCGAGCTTGGCGGCCTTCGCCAATTCTTCCTTGAATGCCTTCTCGAGAATACGAGTGGGAGTTGACATGAATTCCTCCTGGAGCGACTCGTGACGCAGCCCCCGGTGCACTGTGCGCGTGCATATCCCTCCGCGCCCGGGACCGGATGTTTATCGGCCGATGTATGGCGGATTTCGCGGCGGTGTCGTGTCCATCGGTTCACACTCGGTTCCCGCGCAATATGCTACGCCCGTCGTCACGCGACAGTGGTGCTGTTTCGATGAATTCTCGTGCGCCGCCGAGTATTTCGAATTTGCTAGAAGAATGGATAGAGCCGACTGGTCTCGATTGGAAAAGTCGCAGTGTCGGGGGATTTGCGGCGGTGGGGGTGAGATCGTTTCCGGTGCCGTTGCTACAGGGGTGCGCCGGGCCACCATCGGTCGCGAAGCGCCTGGCCGGAGGTCAGACCCACGACTTCGAAGCCGCATTTCGACCGGCTGGGGCGGTCGAAGTCGATCAGGACCACACCCTCGTCGTTGTACGTGCCCCAGATGATGCGGCCCGAGCCCGAGGGGCGGTCCCATTTCTCGTTGCCCTGGACTGTCATACCCGTGATCGGCTGCACGCGATAGGAACCCGTCGGATGTGAGCAGATCATGGTGAGACGGCGAACGGGGTTGCTGTCCCCGGTGCAACTCACCCGCAGTTCGGCGCCCTGCGGTGCGTCGACATCGGCCGGTTGCATCTTGCTGTCCACCGCGGTGCAGCGAATTCCCTGGTATCCCTGCGCAGCCTGTGTCTGCGGCATCAAGTCGGGGTACAGCTCGACGGCGGACTTGTATGCGCGCCACGAGCTGGTTTTCGTGGTTCCGGTGGTCTTGGTCGGCGTGCCGGTGCCGGTGGTGTTCGGTGCGGTGGGAGCGGCGGCCGGGGATTCCGGGTCCCGCCCGCGCAAGGCCAGCGTCCCCGCCCCGATCAGCACGATGAGGGCCGTCGACACGGCCAGCGCGACCAATGCCCGCCGGCGCCGAGACAGGCCGTGCGCCTGTGGAATCGGAGCCGAGTTTACGAGGGCTGCGGCGGCCGCGGCGACCAGCTCACCGGCGGAGGCGAATCGCCGCGCCGGATCTTTGGCCAGCGCCGTCGCCACCACCGCGTCGATCCGGGCGGGCAGCGCCGGAGCGCGCTCGGTGGCCCGGGGCGGCTCGGCGGTGAGATGCGACCGTGCGACTTCGGCAGTCGACGCGCCCGGGAACGGTGGTGTGCCGGTGAGCATCTCGTAGAGGATGCAGCCCAGGGCGTAGACGGTCGTGCGCCCGTCGACCATCCCGCCGGTCAGCTGCTCCGGTGCGGCGTAGGCGAGCCTGCCGAGTTCCGCGCTCGCGTCGATCGAGGTGCGCGCGATGCCGAAATCGGTGACGAACACTCGATCGGGTTCGCCCGCAGGCGATTCGACGAGAATGTTGGCGGGCTTCAGCTCGCGATGCAGCACCCCGGCCGTGTGCGCGGCGTCCACCCCGCGCGCCACCTGGCCGAGAATCGCCAGAACCCGCGAGACGGGCAGTGCGGCGGGGCCCCGGCGAATGAGCGCGGCGACGTCGACGCCGTCGACGAATCGCATGGCGACCCAGGGCCGGCCCTGCTCGATACCCCGGTCGTGCACCGCGACGATATTCGGATGATCCAGCCGGGCAACGTCTTCGGCCTCGCGAAGAAAGCGCGCTCGGGTCGCGGCATCGGTGGCCGAGAGCACCTTGAGCGCGTCCCGCCGCGGCAACCGGGGATGGCCGGCCAGATAGACGGATCCGGACTGCCCCAGCCGGGCCTCGATGGTGTAGCCGGCGAAGATCGAGCCGGGACGTAGTTGGTCGCCGGTCATTCCGGATCACGCTGCAGGAGCACGAATTGGGCAGCGGCCTTCTTGCGCACCTGGTCCTCGTCACTGCTGTAGAGGAGCGCGACGTAGCGTCCGTGGAGCAGGACACAGGCGTACTCGCTGCCGGTGCCCGCGCCATCGAGATCGCGTACGCAGTCCACCTCCGGCACACCCGTGGGTCCGGCGATGTCCTGAACGGTGGCTCCGGCGGTGAAGTCGCCGAGATAGGCCCGCCTGGCGGTCGACGCGTCCGAGTACCGGAGCAGCTCGGACTGGCCGCTGAAGGCATGGGCTTCGGCTTTGCGCTTCGCTGGGCGCGGGCCGCGCAGTGCCACCGCCCGCGGGCCGTAGACCACACCGCTGGGAAAGATGATGGCTCCCCAGCCCGCGTTCGTGCTGTAGCCGTTCGTCAGCGCCTCCGGGGCGGGCCAGTGGCCCGGATCCTCGCTCAGCAACCGTCGAAGCATGCCGTCACGGTCGGCTCGAAGCGCCGCGATATCGCCGGTCGAGGTGGGCCGGAATCCGGCCAGGAGGGCTCGCTGGGCGGCGAAGGCGCGGCCGGCGAGGGCTGTCATGGCGGTCAGATCGGTGCTGGTGTGGCCGATCAGGAGGCTGATGACGAAGGAGTCCTGTGCCAAGGACGCGGCGAGAGTGGGTGCGGTGGGTCGCCAGTGCGCGTGGGCATCGGGAAATCCCGGAATCGGCACGCCGACGTTCTCGGTGCTGACCGCCGCGTCGGCGGAATCCATCTCGATGGCTGCCTGCCGTGCGGATTTCGCGTCCGGAAAGCGCAGCAGGAGCACGGTGAGCAGGCGATTGGCGCCGACGATGGGCTCGGCGGTCGCGCGATCCATGCCGGTGGCCCCGAAGCCCGCGAGCATGCCGTACTTCGCCAGTACGCCGCGGGCCGGATCCGAGAGCGTGCCGATCGCCTTGCTCGGGGTCGGGATCGGGTGGGCCCCGGCGGTGGCCACGCCGTAGATCAGACTCGCGTCGGCGTCGGCGGGATCGATCGTGGCCTCGCCCATGCGCACCGACTCCAGTACGCGCCCGTGTTTTTCATCGGGCGCGGCGGGCTCGGTGAGGGGGTCGATCGAGTAGTAGCCCACGTCCAGCGAGGTCAGGTCCGTGGTCTCGCGTACCGGTGTACCCGCCACCACACATCCGGACAGCACCATCGCCACCGCGGCGGTCACGGCGGGGAACCCCGCGCGAGATGTTCTGGGTCTCATGGCATTCCTACGCGGGGGCATCGGCCCACCAGCGGTCGCGCAGTTCGGCGCCGGAGGTCCGGGAGAAGGCCCGGAGGGAGCAGAAATTGCGGGCCGGATTGTCGAAGTAGACCTCGATGTACCCCGCGGTCGCGTTCCTGACCGTGGTGTAGGTCCCCCAGCGCGCGAAGCCCGTGCCCGACGCCCGGGTCCATGTCTCCTCGCCCTCGACGACGTCGATCGCGGGTTCCGGCTTCATGATCGAACGATCGGAATTGCAGAACACCTGCAACCCGACCGCCGGGTCCTCGTCGCCGTTGCACGAGATGGTCGAGATCGTGGGCGATTTCGAGAAAGGTATGTACTTGTCCTCGAATTTGGGCCGGCACTGGACGAGTGCCTGGTATCCGATGTGGTTCGGGGAGAACGGCAACAGGTCCGGGAACGCCTCGGCGACATAGGTGAACGCTCCCCACTCGGCGGCGGCGACCGGCGGAGCGGTCGTGCGCGGCAGATTGGGCGCCGCCGCGGCGTCCTCGCGACTCAGTACCAGCGTCACTACGCCGGCGATCACCAGCGCCACCGCCAGCAGCGTGGCCCCGAGCAGGTGGAAACGCGCCGACGGAGGCGCGCCCGAGGTGGCCGCGGCGATCGTCGCCGGCCGCGCGGAAGCGCCGCCCGGACTCTCGAGAGGCTGTTCACCCGTGTGGATCCGGTGGCCCGGGCCGGTTGCGCGATCGGCCTCGCGCTCCGGGACCGGCAAACCCGCTGCCGCCCACGCCGCGTCCGCGAGCGCCCGGCAGCTCTGGAACCGCTGATCCGGGTCCTTCGCCATCGCCGTCGCGATCACCGCGTCGAAACCCGCCGGTATCAGCGGATTTCGCTCCGTGGGCCGGGGTGGCGGCTCGTGCAGGTGCGCGTAGATCACCGCGCCGGCGCTGCCGCGCGCGAACGGCACCGTGCCGGTGAGCATCTCGAACAGCGTGCAGCCCAGCGCGTAGACGTCGACCCGGTGGTCCAGCGGGTCGGCGCGCAGTTGCTCGGGCGCGGCGTAGCCGAGGGTGGCCGTGATCGCGCCGTCGGCGCCGATGGTCGCGGAGTCGTCGGCGGGGCGCGCGATGCCGAAGTCGGTGACCAGCACGCGATCCGGGCCCTCGGGGGAGGAGGCGACCAGGATGTTGGCGGGCTTCACGTCGCGGTGCAGCAGGCCCGCGCGGTGGATCTCGTCGAGTCCGCGCGCGGCTTCGGAGAGCACGTGCAGCATGCGGGGCGGTGGCAGCGCCTGCGCTCCACCCTTGATCAACCCCGCGAGATCCACGCCGTCGACGAACTGCATGGCGATCCAGAGGTGCCCGTCGTACTCCCCGCGATCCCGGACCGCGACCAGGTTCGGATGCTGCAGCCGGGCGGCGACCTCGGCCTCGCGCAGGAAGCGCGCGCGGAACTCCTCGTCACCGCGATGGGTGTCGGCGAGCACCTTGAGCGCGTCCCGGCGCGGCAGCCGCGGATGCTGCGCCAGCAACACCGTTCCCATACCGCCGCTGCCGAGCGTGCGTTCGATCCGATACCCCGCGAAGGTCGTGCCTGCCTCGAACACAGCGGGCCTCCCCTCCCAACTGGACAGCAGCGCGGCAACCGTCTGGCTACCTGTAAAGCTGTGCTGTACAACGATTTACGTCGCGACTATAACAGCGACGACCGCCCGGACCGGCTACCGCGTGGGTGCGGTGGACCGTCCCGCTCCCGGGGCGGGATGACAACCGCGGGCGAAACGGGTGGTGAGAAAGCACACAGCACGGTCCTCAATGCCGACTTTAAACTGTTTGCGAGTTTCGGTCGCGACGATCGAGTCTGGGTGGGGCGCGTACCGTGCGGGTCCCTTCATCGCGTGTGGGCCTTGTCATAGGAGTGGATCCAGTTTTGAGCAGCGCCTTTCGCCGCCGCATCTCGCCCACCGAACGTCTCTACCTCGCGGCGCGGGAGGTGCATCCGCACTTCCTGATTCAGGTGGCCGTCGAGGGCGACGGCGCGCTCGACGCGGACAAGTTGCAGCACGCGGTCGAGGTCGCGACGCGGGTGCACCCGGGTGCGCGGCTGGTGCGCTCGGGGACGGACTGGATCGCGCGGGGCGCGGTGCCACGGGTGCGGGCGGTGACCAACACCGTGCTCGATTACGACCGGCTGACCGAGGACGCGGTGCTCAACGCCCCGATCAGCCGCCCGGACTACGTATCCGAGGCGCCGAACTGCGAGGTGGTGCTGCTCACCGCCGATCCGGTGACCGTCATCTTCCGCGCCTTCCACGGCGTCATGGACGCCAAGGGCCTGCAGATGTGGGCCGCGGACGTCTTCCGGGTGCTGCGCGGGCAGACCCCGGAGGGCGCGCTGGACGCCACCACCGATCAGGAGTTCGCGCTGCGACTGGGCATTCCCGGCTCGCCGGTGTCCACCGTCCCGAACTTCCGATCGCCGATCGGGCACGGCGCGAAGATCGCGGGACGCCCGTTCCTGCTGCGGCATCGCGAGATTCCCGGCGTCAGCCCCGCCATCGTCGCCCGCGTCGGCGAGATCGTCACCGCGGCGACCGGTTCCCGCGCGCGGCTGATGATCCCGGTGGATCTGCGCCGCCACGACGCCGAACTGCGATCGACCGCCAACCTGACGCTGCCGCTGTTCCTGGACACCGAACCGGGCGAGAGCTGGCGCGAGATCAACGCCCGCATGCTGGCCGGCCTGATGCGCCGCGACGAACTCAACCAGATGAAGAACCCGGGGCTGGAACAGGTTCCGGTGCCGATCGCCAAGGGCATCATCCGCACGATCGACAAGCTCGGCAGGCGCACGGGCCGAAACCTGTGCTCGGCCATCGTCTCGCACGCGGGCAAGGTGGTCCTCGACGACTTCGCCGGACCGGACTTCACCCCGACCGCCGTGGTCGCGATCCCCGCGCACACCGGACTCGCCCCGATCAGCTTCGCCATCGTGGAATCCGAACGCGCCACCGGGATCACGGTGTCCTGCCGTAACGGCGCGGGCGTGGCCGAGCGACTCGAATCGCTGCTCGACACCATCGCGCGCGAACTCGCGCAGGAACCGGAGCTCACGGCCCTCGGGACCGGGACCGTGCTCGCCCTCGAAGCGGCGAGCACGAGTTCGGCCGTCGTTCTCGATCCGCTGACCGGCCCCGAGCTCACCGGCCGCGAAGCCACCCTCGTCGAGCTGTTGCGCGCCCAGATCGCCGCGCGCCCCGGCGCGGTCGCGATCACCGGCCCCGACGGGTCGCTCACCTACGCGCAGCTGGGCACCCGCTCGGCCGCCGTCGCCGCCGCGCTGCGCGAACACGGCGTCCGGCCCGGGGACACGGTCGCCATCCTGGCGGGTCGTACGCAAGCCGGCCTGACCGGGCAGTGGGGCATTCTCGAAGCGGGCGCGGCCTTCCTGCCGCTGGACCCCAGACACCCGCGCGAGCGAATCACCCAGGTACTCGCCGACTCCGGCGTTCGCCTGTGCCTGGCCGAGCGCCGTTTCGCCGAGATCGCCGAGGCCACGACGCCGGTGCTCGTCCTCGAGGACCTGCCCGCGGACGGTGCCGACCCGGTCGACGTCGGCGTCGAGCCGGGCGACGTCGCGTACGTGACCTACACCTCCGGATCGACCGGGCGCCCCAAGGGCGTGCGGGTGACCCACGACGGTGTCGTGCACTACCTGCGCGCGGCCCTGGACTGGTACGAGCTGACCCCCGCGACCCGCTACGCCCACTACCACACCCCCGCGGCCGATATGGCCTGCATGGCAATGGTTTCCCCGCTGATCGCCGGTGGCGCCGTGGTGCTGGTGCCGGGGGAGATCAACCACCTGACGCTGTCGGACATCCTGGGTCCGGACGGCGCGGACACCCTGTTCCTCACCCCGAGTCTCGCCGAAGTGGTCCTGCGGCAGGACATCACGCCGGTGGGCATGCGCACCGTCGTCCTGGGCGGCGAGCAGCTCAGTCACGATCTGCTGCGCCGGGTGCGCGAATTCTTCGGCCCGCGTGTGCGATTGGTCAACAGCTACGGTCCCACCGAGGTGAGCCTGGTCTGCGTCTCGCAGATCCTCACCGGCGTTCCCGCGCCGGACGCGACCGCGGTGCCGATCGGCCTGCCCGCCCCCGGCACGACGGTGTACCTGCTCGACGCCCAGGGCCGGCCGGTGCCGGACGGCAAGGTGGGCGAGCTGTATCTGGGCGGTCCCCAGGTCGCCGCCGGCTACCTGCACCGGCCCGAACTGACCGCCGAGCGGTTCGTCACCGTCGGCGGCGAACGCACCTATCGCACCGGAGATCTGGTCCGGCGGCTCGGTGACGGCACGTTCGAATTCGCCGGGCGGGTGGACGATCAGGTCAAGATCCGCGGCAACCGGGTGGAGCCCGACGAGATCCGGTGCGTCCTCGAGACGCATCCCGCGCTCGCGGCCGCAGCCGTCGTCGGCCGCCGCCGCGCCGAGCACAGCGATCACGTGCTGGACGCCTTCGTGGTCATCGCGCCGGGCGTGCCCGCCGGCGAACCCGGTGATCAGGAATTGCGGGACTTCCTGGCCGAGCGGCTCCCGGTGTACATGATTCCCCGGGCGTTCCACCGCCTGCGGGTGTTGCCGCTGACCAGCAACGGCAAGACCGACCGGCTCGCGCTGGTCCGGCTGGCCGAGGGCGAGTCCGAGACCGCGCTCGAGGCTCGGTCCGAGCTGCCCGCTCCCGTGACCGTCCCCGCCGGTGCGGCCGAGATCGCCGCGAGCGAACCGGTGGTCGCGGACGTGCTCGAGGCCGCACCGAACCCGCTGCCGGACAGCGATTCCGGCGCGGATGCCGGGGACCGTGTCCTGGACGGCGTCGCCGACATCTGGGCGCGCGTGCTGCGGCGCGAGCGCGGCGAGCTGCGCGCGGACTCGGACTTCTTCGCCCTGGGCGGGGATTCGCTGGCCACGGTGGAAATGCTGGCCCAGGTGTCGCGCCAGATCGTCGGACCCGAGGCCGAACAGGCCTTCGTGGCCCAGGTGGAGGGTCTCATCCACCATCTGACCCTGAACCGAGTAGTCGAGGCCGTGACGGTGGCGGTCAGTGCGGGAGAACAGCGGTGATATTCATCGGTAGCGGCTCGCTGCTGTGGCGCGCGGTCGATTTCGCCCTCGCGGCCGGGCATCCGGTCGATCTGGTGGTGGTGCCCGCCGGGCAGGCGGGCACGGCGGGCGCCCGCGCGGTGACCGTGCGCGCGGTCGCCGACGTGAACACGATCGCCGAGGAGGTGGCGGCCGGATCTTCGGATCGGATCGTGTTCTCGGTCAACAACGCGACCATCCTGCGCACACCCCTGCTGGACAAGGGTTTGCGCATCTACAACATCCACAACGGCCTGCTGCCCCGCCATCGCGGGCTGCCCGAGGCGGCCATCGCGCACGCGATCCTCAACGGCGACACCGCCTACGGCGCGACCCTGCACGAGATCGACGCGGGGGTGGACACCGGAGCCGTCCTGGACACCGAGAGCTTCCCGATCTCGGGCACCGACGGCTTTCAGGACATCATGCTGCGCGGCCTGCGCGCCTGCACGCTGCTGTTCGAACGCAACCTCGACGACATCGCCGCCGGTCGCGCGGTGCCGGTGCCCCAAACCGGCGGGGCCGGCGGCTATTACGGCCGCAAGGCGCTGGACGGGCTGCGGGATCTGGCCGATCACCCGGACTTCTCCCGGGCGACGGATCTGGGCATCTTCGCCGCCTTCTACCCCGAGCTGGCCGCCGCGAGCCGCGCTTCCTGATTCGGGGCGCGGCTCGCGGACGGGTCCGGCCGGACCACGTTGTCCGGCCGGTGCCGGAGGGTTTCAGCCGACGGCGGTCACGTTCCGGGTGGACGCGACGAAGTCCGAGATCCAGGGCAGTACCGCGCCGCGGACCCGAACGGTTTTGGGCAGCAGGCCATTGGCGGCCAGCAGGTCGGCGGCGTGCTGCTGCTCGTCCAGGAACGATTCCGAGACCGGGTCGATCCCGAACGGGCGCCCGCGCAGGGCGGCCTCCCACGCGTCGAGATCGGCCGTGCCGCCGCGCGCGACGATGTCGTCGACGAAGTACTGCGCTGCGGCGCGCGGATTCTCGGTGATCCAGGCGTCCGACTCCTGTAGTGCGGCCACGATCGCCTCCAGGGCTTCGCGATTGCCCTCGGCGAAGTCACGGCGGGTGAACCACAGCGAGGGGTGGCTGAACAGCGATTCGGTGTCGACCAGGGTGTGCAGCTCGGCCTGCGCCTCGATGGCGGCCAGCCCGGGGTACGCGCCGACCCAGGCGTCGAGGTCGCCGTTCAGCAGCGCGGCGCCGCCGTTGACATCGGTGTCGACCGGCTCGATGTCGGCCCAGCCCAGGCCCGCCCGCTCGAGCGCGAACAGCAGCAGGGTGGTCTGCCACGAGCCGTGCGCGATGCCGACGCGCTTGCCCTTCAGGTCGGCGACGGTCTCGATCCCGTTGCCCGTCTTGGCGACCAGGCGGCCGTTCTCGATGCGGGGTCCGGAGATGCCGAGGTAGACGATGTCGCGGTCGTTCGCCAGCGCGGTGACCGGCGGGGTGAAGCCGGTGCCGATGACGTCGTAGCCGCCGTCGGTGAACAGCCAGTCCGAATGCAGCGACGGCAGCGCGGTTTTCACGTCGGCGCGCGGGGTCTCGGGCAGCGCGCGCAGGTCGACCCACTCCACGTCGGGCAGGGTGCGCTCGGCGATGCCGCGGTGCCGCAGCACGAACAGCGAGTTGTTGTGCGGGAAGTAGCCGATACGAACGGTCACGGGGGAATTCCTTCGGGGTGGGAGTGATGGATCAGATCAGGCCGCGGCGGCGGGCCTCGTCGGCCAGCCCGGTGCGGCCCCACTGCACGGCGAGGTTGGAGGCGTCGAAATCCACCGAGCCGCCGAGGGTTTCGCCGATGGCCTGGTACTGCGCGCCTTCTTCGAGAAGGACGACGAGCTTGGCCAGGTCGAGCAGCCCGGCCCGGCCGATCACGTTCGCGCCGCCGTTGGCCTCGAAGATGGCGATGAGGTCCGGGTCGACGGTCAGGCGCTGGAGGATGAAGTCGCCCGCGCCGATGCTGCGGTCGATGTGCGGCGGGATCTCCCTGGACAGGGTCAGTCGCTGCACGGCCGCGTAGCGGATGGGCAGGGTGCGGTGGGTCTGCGCCCAGCCGCCCAGCCACGGCGAATGCACGTGCACCACGGAGGTGATCTCCGGGTGGGCGCGGAACACCTTGGCGTAGCCGGTGACGAACCCGGCGGAACCGCTGCCGGACAGCACTTTTCCGTCGAAGGTCGCCACCACCGGACGCACGGTGCGGTCGTCGGCCCAGGGGCCCGGCTCGTTGAGCGCGACGGCGATGTCCTCACCCGGCACGCGCTCGACGAAGTTGACGGTGCCGTTGCCGGTCACGGTGCCGCTCTCGCGCAGCACCCGGAACGCCTTGTCCGCGTCGCGGGTGACCGCGGCGACGAATTCGGCGGCGGTGTCCGAGAGGACGGTCTCGACGGTGGTCATGATGTCTCCTGATTCGATGTCTGTGGTGTGCTCAGCGCGTAGCGGACAGCGCGGCAACGGGTTCCGGTGCGGTGAGCCGCGAGCGGCCCAGCAGCGGCAGCACTTCCTCGCCGACCCGGTACGCCTCCTCCAGGTGCGGATTGCCCGCCAGGATGAAGGCGTCGACGCCGAGCTCGGTCAGCTCGTCGAGGCGCTGGGCGACCTGTTCGTAGCTGCCGACGAGCCCGAACGCGGGCCCGCCGCGAATGAGGCTGAAGCCGCACCACACATTGGGTTGCACCTCCAGATCGCGGTAGCCGGTGATGGTTTCGGGCACCCAGCCCTTGATTCGGGCCGCGCCGACCGAATCGCCCTGGGCGGCGCGATTGGCGGCGTCGCGGTCCACGAACGCCCAGCCCTTCTCGATCTCGGCCCAGGCGGCCTCCTCGGTGTGCCGGGCGACGATGTCGATGCGGACCGCGAACTTCGGGGTGCGCCCGATCCGGTCGGCGTGCGCGCGGACGCCGTCGAACTTGGCCCGCAGGTCCGCGAAGGGCTCGAGCCAGGACAGGTAGTAGTCGGCGTGCCGTCCCGCGGCCTGCACCGCCGCGCCCGAGGACCCGGAGAAGTAGACCTCCGGGAAGGGCTGCCCGGCCAGGCCCGGCGGCAGCGCGGCGTCCTCGCCCCGGTAGAAACGCCCGTCGTGCGTGTAGGGCTCGCCGTCCCACACCCCGCGCAGCACGTCGAGGAACTCGCTGGTGCGCGCGTACCGGTCGTCGTGGGAAACCTTGTCGCCCCACCACAGTTGGGCCGGTCCGCCGCCCCCGCTGATGATGTTGTAGACCAGTCGCCCGCCGGTGGCGCGCTGCAGGCTCGCCGACATGCGCGCGGCCTGCACCGGATGCAGAAAACCGGGCTGGAAGGCGACCATGAACCGGTAGGTGGTGGTCTCGCGGGCCAGCGCGGCCGCGACGGCCCAGGGATCCTCGGTGACCGGGAACGAGGGCAGCAGTCCGCCCAGGAAGCCGGCCGATTCCGAGGCCCGGGCCACGGCGGCGACATGGTCGATGTAGCCGTAGCCGTCGAGTTCGCCGCCGCGGATCGCGGGCGCGATGTTGCCCGGCCCGTAGCCGCCCGCGTGGCCGCGGTTGTAGCGGCGCGGGGTGCGCAGCGAGGCGTGATCGCCCTCCATGCCGATGCGCCAGTAGATGTCGATGGTCACGAGAGAGCCTCCTGCAGAACACGTCCGGCCGGATCGGCGAGATGCAGCAGGTGCTCGCCGGTCCGATGCACCTCCTCGATATGCGGATGGCCCGACAGCGCGATGCTGTCGATCCCGGCGGCGGTGTACACCTGGAGTTGCCGCGCCACCTGCTCGTAACTGCCGACCAGGCCGATGGCCTGCGGGTACCCGAGCTCGCCGAATCCGGCCCAGCGGCCGTCGCCCAGACTCAGCGAGGTCGCGTCCGGACCCGACGGATGCAGCTCACGCCACTGCCGCTCGACCCGCGCCCAGGCCTCGGTCTCGGTCTCGCGGGCGATGATCGGCAACTCCAGCCCGGCCCGGACCGTACGGCCCTGCGCGTCGGCGAGCCGGCCCAGTTCGGCCAGCGGTGCGGCGAAACCGTCGAGTGTTTCGGTGAAGACGTGGACGTCGGCGTGCTTCGCCGAAAGCTTCAGCGCGGCAGCCGAAGTCCCCGACAGGTACACCCGCGGGAACGGCAGTCCGGACAGGATCCCGCGGAAGCCGCCGTCGATGACGTCGTAGAACTCGCCCGCGTACTCGAACCCGGTGCCCTTGAACCCCGCGCCCGGAATGGGATCCGAGTTCCAGACACCCTTGGCGACGGTGAGGAATTCGGCCGCCCGCGCGTAGCGGTCGTCCCCGACGACCCGGTCGCCGCGCGCCCGTTCGTCGGCGATGTCGGTGTCGACCGCGAGCCGCCACCCCAGCCGCCCGGCCGAGAGCCGTTGCAGCGTGGCCGAGATCTTGGCCGCGTACACGGGAGTGCCGAAGGCGGGCTGGAACTCGACGACGACGCGGGAGTGCCGGGTGGCCCGCAGCGCACCCGCCGCCACGATCCAGGACTCCTCGCCCAGCGGATCGTAGGGTGCGAGCACACCGTCCAGGCCGTTGAGTTCGGCGGCGTCGATGATCTGGTGCAGGTCGTCGAACGGCCCGAAGTTGCCGGGCCGCACATCGGTGGCCGGGGTGACGGGGCCGGGCCCGCCGAAGCCGCCGCGGTGCCGCAGTTCCGGATTCGCGCGCCGGCCGTCGCCGCGGGCGGGCAGCCGCCACAGGTAGTCGGTCATGCCGGCACCCGCTCGGCGGCGACGAGGGCGCGGGCCTGTTCGAGGGGCTCGTGTGCGACCCAGGCGTCCAGGTCGAAGTCCGCCGCCAGGAAGCCGTGGCTGTACAGGAACTGCTGCTGCACCCCGAGCAGTTCGACGCGCTCGGCCGTGAGCGAGGGGTGCAGGCCGCGATGGAACTCGGTGCCGTAGGCCGCCACCACACCGTCGGGGCCGGACAGGGTTTCGCGCTGGAGCACCTCGCGCACGCCGTCGAGGTTGCCCGCCGCCCAGTCCGCCGCCCGCAGGCTCTGGGCCAGGAAGCCGACCACCACTTCGGGTTTGGTGTCCAGCAGTTCCTGATGCACCGTGATCGGGCGCGGGGTGCCGTTGTTCACCCGCAGTCGCTTGGTCTCGGAGGCGTCCAGGTCGATGGCCACGCGCAGGCCGTGTTCGACCGCCACCTCCTGGGCGCGGGCGCCCTTGACGTAGATGGCGTCCACCGTGCCGTCGAGCAGTTCCCGTACGCCCCAGGTGATGTCGCGACGCCGCTCCTGAACCTCGGTGCGCACCTGCGGGTCCCGCTCGACCCCGACCTCGGTGACGCGCACGTCGGCCAGGGTGAGCCCGGCCGGGCGCAGCGCGTTGGCGAAGCCGTGCAGTGCCATGGCGCGCGGGAAGCTGCGCGCCTGATCCTGCGCCCACGCCGGCACCGCGACCCGCAGTCCCGCGAGATCGGCCGCGCCGGTGACCTGCGAATCCGGGCCGACCAGGATGGCCTGCGACTCGTCGATCCAGGTCAGGCCGATCAGCCGGGTCGGCGAGCCCTGCGCCCGGGCGGCGAGGGCGGGCACGTTGCCGCCCTCGCGGATCAGCCCGGACAGCTCGTGCGAGAAGTGGAAGCCCGCCAGCTCCGGACCGGCGTCCTGCAGCACCCCGAAATCGAGGCCGCTGTGCGCGGCGGTCTCGCCGAGCCAGCCGAGGCTGTGCGCCAGCCCGCTCGCGGTGGGGACGGGGCAGCGCGTGTACCAGAGGGTGTCGGTCATGATGTGCTCCTGGGAGTTTCGGGAATGCGGTCCACGCCCAGCTGGGCGAGGAAGTCCGCGCGATAGCGCAGGGCCGCGGGATCGGTCCGATCGCGCGGTCGCGGCAGGTCGATGTCGGTGTCCACGGCGAAGCGGCCGTTGTCGAGCACCAGGACGCGATCGGCGAGCCGGACGGCCTCGTCCACGTCGTGGGTGACCATGAGCACCGCGGGCCGGTGCCGTGCCACCAGATCGCCGACCAGGTCCTGCATCTGCAGGCGGGTGAGGGCGTCGAGGGCGGCGAACGGTTCGTCCAGCAGCAGCAGTTCGGGTTCGCGGACGAGGGCGCGGGCCAGCGCCGCGCGCTGGGCCTCGCCGCCGGACAGGGTCGCGGGCCACTGGCGGGCCTTGCCGTCCAGGTGCACCTCGCCCAGTGCGCGCAGCCCGGCCTCGCGCACCTGGCGGGAACGGCGCTGGCCGACAACGACATTGGCCAGCACCCGCTTGGAGGGGATGAGTCGCGGTTCCTGATAGACGGTGGTGCGGGCGGCGGGGACCAGCACCTGTCCGGCATCGGGAAGCTCGAGGCCGGTGAGCAGGCGCAGCAGCGTGGTCTTGCCGGTGCCGCTGGGCCCGAGCAGGACCACGAACTCGCCGCGGCGAATGGTCAGCTCGATGTCGTCCAGCACCACCTTCTCGCCGAACGCCTTGCGCAGCCCGGTGATCGAGACGGCCACCGGGCTCTCGGTGCGCGGGGTTACGGCGGTCATCGGATGGCCACCTGTCGCCGCCACGGCATGGCGTACCGCTCCGCGATGCGGACCAGACCGTCGAAGATCAGGCCGAGCAGCGCGTAGAGCACCACGCACAGCACCATGTAGTCGGTGCGGTTGTATTCCTGGGCCAGGGTCACCAGGTAGCCCACGCCCTCGTTGGTGCCGACCTGTTCGGCGGCGATGAGGCCGGTGATGCTGATGGACAGGCACACTCGCAGGGCCATGAGCACGCCCGGCAGCGCCGAGGGCAGGATGACCTCGAGCACCAGCCGCACCCCGCTCAGCCCGAACCCGCGCGCGGCCTCGACCACCTTGCGGTCCACGTTGCGCACGCCCAGGTAGGTGTAGGCGTACATGGGCGCGACGGTGGCGACCGCGATCAGCAGCACCTTGTACAGCTCGTCGATGCCGAACCAGGCGATGAACAGCGGCACCAGCGCCAGGAAGGGCACGGCGCGCAGGATCTGCATGGTCGAGTCGACCAATTCCTCACCGAGGCTGGACAATCCGGCGGCGAAGCCGAGCAGCAGGCCCGCGCCGACGCCCAGCGCGACGCCCAGGGCCGCCCGGGTGAACGAGGCCAGCGCGAAATCCACCAGTTGGCCGGTGCCGAGCAGTTCGGTGAAGGCCGACCACACCTTGGGCGGTCCGGCCAGGACCCGCGGGGACAGCGCCCCCGTCGCCGAACCGATCCACCAGCCCGCGAAGATCAGCGCGGGCAGCAGGAACCGCAGCGGAATCGACAGCCATGCGGGCCTGCGCTTCTCGATACGAGCGCGGGGCGGAGCGAGCACGAGTTCGGAGGCGGTGGGGGAGTGGGCGCCGGGCGCGGCGGGGGATTGCGCGCCCGTGCCCGCGGCGACGAGGACGGCCATGTCAGCTTTCCTTCAGTGCGGCCAGCTGCTCGGGGGTCAGCTTGGACTTCAGGTCGTAGAAGATGTCCGCGCCGGTGATCTTGCGGCTGATGACGCCGTTGTCGGCGAACTGGTTCACCACGTCGGCCAGATCGGCGGCGTCGGACTCCTTGGGCAGGTGCGGCTGGGTCGCCTCACCGCCGACGCGCAGGGCGTCGGCCAGGCGCGCGCCGCTGAGCGCGCGCGGGCCGGTCTTCTCGAAGACGTTCTCGAACTCGGCTGGGTTGGCGCGCTGCTGGGCCGAAAGGCCCTGCAGCACTTCGAGATACTTGGCCGCGACGTCGGGCCGCTTATCAAGAACCTCGGTGCGGAACACCACGACGGTGTTGTCCTTGGAGCCGATGCTCTGCTCGGTGGCCAGCTCGATCCCGCCGTTGGCCTTGGCCTCCTGGTACGGGACCAGGAACGAGGCCCAGGCGTCGACCTTGCCGGTGGCGAAGGCCGAGGCGGCGTCCTTCTGCTGCAACGGAACCCGGGTCACCTTGTCGGCCGGGACGCCGGCCTGGGCCAGGGCCTTGAGCAGGATGTACTCGCCCTTGCCCGCCGGGTTCACCGCGACGCGCTTGCCCACCAGATCCTTGACCGCGCGGATGCCGGCGTCCGGGTGGGCGATGATGCCGCTCTGATCCTTGCCCGCCGGATCCTGTACGGCCACGATGCGGACCGGCACGTCCTTGGACAGCGCGCCGACCACGGGGCTGAAGGCCGCGCCGGACACATCGAGCTCGCCGGTGTTGAACAGCTTCAGCATGGAGCTGAAACCCGGTGTGGTGGTGACCCATTCGATGCGGGCGCCCAGCGGGGCCAGGGCCTTGTCGAAGGTGCCGTCGCGCTTGCCGACCGCGAGCGGGCCGGAGTTGCCCGGGTCCACGACCTTGAGGACCAGTTCCGGTCCGGCCGCGTCGTCGGTGCTCGCGCCCGATCCACACGCGGCGACGAGAGCGACGACGGGGGCCAGCGCGAGCGCGAGCCGCCAACGGTTGGGCCGACGTGTGCGGAACATCGTGGGGACACCTCTTCCGGTTCGAGAATCGATCGCGTCATCGATCGATGCCCTGGGACAGTAGGGATCCCGGAGCGCCACGGCGAGGTAATGCTTTCCGAGGATCGGAAGGCTTGACAGCGGTGGGGGACAGCGGTTACACCGCGCGAAGTCGCCGGTGCCCGCGTCGAACGGGCTGATCCTCGACA
The DNA here is from genome assembly GCF_053981095.1 of Nocardia sp. NPDC003693. Classification (NCBI taxonomy): domain Bacteria; kingdom Bacillati; phylum Actinomycetota; class Actinomycetes; order Mycobacteriales; family Nocardiaceae; genus Nocardia; species Nocardia sp. NPDC003693. The sequence continues at coordinate 172,589 of NZ_JBSFNO010000007.1, read as the reverse complement.
GAGTTTCGCGCGGGCCGATGCGAATTCGTGTGCTGGGAGGTTTTCCGGATAGTGGAAAGCTCGGCGGTGGGGGCCGATGTGTCCGTGCTACCGTCGCCGACGTGGAAGCCCCCGGTGTGCAAACCATTGCCCGTGCCCTGTCGGTGCTCGAATGTTTCCGGGGCGGCGACGAGCGCGGCGTCTCGGAGATCGCGCGCCAGCAGGGCCTGGCCGTGAGCACCACGCACCGGCTGCTGGCCGCCCTGGTCGCCGCCGGATTCCTGGAGAAGAACGAGGAATCCAGCCGCTACCGCATGGGCGGGGCGCTGGCCGAATACGGTCAGATCGCCTACCGCCAGCACCGCATCTATCTCGCCGAACCGTGCCTGGAGCAGTTGGCCGCCACGACCGGCGCGAGCGCCTCGGTCGCCATCCGGCACAGCATCCACGCGGTGCTGCTCGGCACCAGCCGCTGGCGCGAGACCGACGGCCATCGCCTGCAGGGCGTGCGGCTGCCGCTGCACGCCAGCGCCCTGGGCAAGGCGCTGCTGGCGTGGTCGGACGCCAGCGACGAGGAGCTCGCGGCCCTGCCCTACGACGAGGGCACCGATCGCTCGGTCTCGGGCCCGGCCGAACTGCGCGCCGAACTGACCCGGACCCGCGAGCGCGGCTACGCCTACAACGACGGCGAACTCGACCCCGAGTTCCGCACGATCGGCCTGCCGATCCTCGATCCCACCGGCCGCTGCCGCTTCGCCCTGGGCCTGCGCGGCCCCACCGCCCTGATGATCCCCGAGCGCGTCCCGTTCCTGGTCGAGCTGGCCAAGGTCACCGCCGCCGAGATCGGCACGCGCTTCGCCGCGGCCACATCGGAATAGCGCACGGCGTCCACGCGACCCGAAAGCCGCGTGGACGCCGGTCGGGTGCCGCCGTCGATCCGGTCAGCCGCGCGCGTGGGCGAGGCGGGTGACCTCGGTGATGAAGCGGTCGATCTCCTCGCAGGTGTTGTAGAAGGCGAAGGAGGGGCGAACCGTCGCCTCCACGCCGAAGCGGCGCAGGATGGGCTGGGCGCAATGGTGCCCGGCCCGGACCGCTATGCCCTTCTCGTTCAAGGCCGTTCCGACTTCGAGGGGTTCGTAGCCGGCCAGGGTGAACGACAGCACGCTCGCCTTGTGCGCGGCGGTGCCGATGAGGCGCACACCCGGGATCGCCGCCAGGCGGGGCGTGGCGTACTCGAGCAGGCCGTGTTCGTAGCGGGCGATGGTGTCGATGCCGAGGGTTTCGACGTATTCCACGGCCGCGCCCAGGCCGACCGCGTCGGCGATGTTGCCGGTGCCCGCCTCGAAACGGCCCGGCGGCGGCTGGAACAGCGAGCGATCGAAGGTGACGTCGCTGATCATGTTGCCCCCACCCTGCCAGGGCGGAAGGTCCTGGAGCACTTCGGATTTGCCGTAGACCGCGCCGATGCCGGTCGGGCCGAAGAGCTTGTGGCCGGAGAAGACGAAGAAGTCGGCGTCCAGGGCGCGGACGTCGATCCGGGTGTGCGGGATGGACTGCGCGCCGTCCACCACGGTGACCGCGCCCGCGCGCCTGGCCTCGGCGACCACGTCCGCGATGGGCGTAATGGTGCCCAGCGCGTTCGACACATGGGTCACCGACACCAGTTTCGTGCGATCGGACAGCAGCCGGGTGTACTCGTCCATCCGCAGCTGGCCGGTGTCGTCCACCGGAATGACCTTCAGCACCGCGCCGGTCTCGGCCGCCAGCAGCTGCCACGGGACGATATTGGCGTGGTGTTCGAGGTGCGAGACGAGGATCTCGTCACCGGCGTGCAGGTTCTTGCGGCCCCAGGTCTGGGCGATGAGGTTCAGGCCCTCGGTCGCCCCGCGCACGAAGATGATCTCCTGTGCCGAGCCCGCGCCGAGGAACCGCGCCACCGCCTCTCGGGCATGCTCGTACGCGTCGGTCGAACGCGCCGCCAATTCGTGTGCGGCACGGTGGATATTGGAGTTCTCGTGCTCGTAGAAGCGGGTGATGCGGTCGATGACCGCGCGCGGCTTCTGCGTGGTGGCGGCGTTGTCGAACCACACCAGCGGGTGCCCGTTCACCCGCTCGCCCAGGATGGGGAAATCCCGGCGGATGGCGTGCACGTCGAACGGCGGATGCCGATCCGGCACGGGATCGCCTGCCCGGTCCCCGAGGAAGTAGAACTGTGACCCCGCCGGTGTCGGCTCGGCCTGCGGGCGCTCGAGGAAGTAGAAGCTCGGCCCGCCCGCCGGGGCCGCCGGTGAGCTGAAACGCGATGGGGTCAGCGGGATATCGAGCGACGGCAGTTCCGGCAGCCAGGGATCGGTGTGCACCGGGGCCGCGGCGGTCCCGGACTCCCAGCCCGGCACGGTCGGGGCGGGTGTGGCCCCGCCGGGCGGCACCGCACCCCGCGGTGCGCCCGGAGTGCGCGCAGTGCCCGCCGTGGCAGGAACGGAGATGCCCGGACTCGGCTGCGGCACAGCGCCTTCCGACACCGCACCGCCGCTCGGCACGGCCGGGTCCGGTGCGTGCGGGAGCGAGCTCGCCCCCGCCGCCGACAGGGGAGCGGCCACAGGGGCCGACGCGGCCGAGGGCAGTGCCCCCGGCGATCCGGGAACGCCGGACGGCCCCGCCGGGGTGCTCGGCGCGCCCGGAACATACGGGATCGGCGGCGGCTCCGGGGCCGGGGTGCTCAGCCCCGCGACGCCCAACCCCCCGAGGCCCGGCGCCGCCGACGGCAGCGCCGAGAAGAACTCCCCGGCAAGGCGATTCAGCGTCGCCTCGTCCGGGAGCAGCGCGCTCCACTCGGAACCGGTGGCGGCCACCGGTTCCGGGGGAGCGGGCAGATCAGCGGTAGGTCGGTGCATAGTCATGGAACCTGTTCACCTCTGCGCCCTCGAGCACGGCCACCGCGTCGTCGGTCAGGATCGCCAGCGAGCAGTACAGCGACACCAGATACGAGGCAATGGCACTGCGGTCGATTCCCATGAACTTCACCGACAGGCCCGGGCCCTGTTCACCGGCCAGGCCCGGCTGGTACAGCCCGACCACGCCCTGTCGCTCCGCGCCCGGGCGGATGAGCAGGAACGTCGTCTTGCCGCCCGTCACCGGGACCTTGTCCGAGGGGATGATCGGAATCCCGCGCCAGGTGATGAACTGCGAGCCGAACAGGCTCACCGTCGGCGGCGGCACACCGCGCCGCGTGCACTCTCGCCCGAACGCCGCGATGCCCTCCGGATGGGTGAGGAAGAAGCCGGGCTCCTTCCAGACCTTGGCGATGAGATTGTCCAGGTCGTCGGGCGTGGGCGGGCCCGCGATGGTCGAGATCCGTTGCTTCTTCGGCGTATTGGCGATCAGCCCGTAGTCGGGGCTGTTGATCAGCTCGCCTTCCTGATGCTCCTTGATGGCCTCGATGGTCAGGCGCAGCTGCTGGGAGATCTGGTCGTGCGGGCTGGAATACAGGTCCGAGACCCGGGTGTGCACGTCGAGAATCGTGTGCACGGCCTTGAGCCGGTACTCGCGCGGATCCTTCTCGTAGTCGATGAAGGTCTCCGGCAGCGGGGACTCGTCGTAGTTGTCGCACTTGATGTCGACGGTCTGCTCGTGCGTCACCCGATTGCGCCGGTAGATACCGGCTTCCACCGGCACCCAGCTCAGCAGATGGACCAACCACCGCGGGGTGATCGACTCCATCTGCGGAACGGTCTTGGTGGCATTGGCGAGTGTCCGAGCGGCCTCGTCGCCCAGTGCCACCGGTTGCGGCACGGTACTTGTCATGAAAACCGCCTTCAATTAGGCAAATTGGGGGTTACCGACGGGACGGAATACTAACCCCGGGAGTCGGCGCTGTCCTGGCGAAGCACACGGCGGGCGTGTCCTGGAAGTTTGCTGGCGATACCGTGATTCGATGCCGCCACTTCCGTGAATGTGAAGGAGTGCACTCCGCCGGATAGGAGTCACGAGCTAACAGTGAGGAAACCGTAATTGCGCGGTAATGAGCGCGCGGGCGGCGCGCGTGGAAACCGGTGCGGCCCCGCGCCTCAGCGCACGCCCACGAGCACCGCGTCGGTGATCGAGCGCCACGCCACCCCGGCTTCGGTGAACCCCGCCGCGCGGACACGGTCGAGATGCCAGTCCAGGGTCTGCGGAACGCCCTGCTGCCGGTTGTCCAGGATGGCGCGACTGGCGGCCAGTTCGTTGCTCAGCCGGGAATCGTCGGCGATGCTCGCCCACCACCGTTCCCAATCCGGCACGCCCTCCGAGCGCACACGCTCCTGATGTCCGCGCTGGATCCGCTCGTCCAGCTCGTTCAGTAGCGGGGTCCCCGGGTCGGGCATGTGATCGGCGTTGACGAGCAGCCCGCCGGGGCGCAACAGCGTCGGCAGGTCCGCGATCCCAACTTTCTTGCCACGCTTCCCAATTCATGGCTTCTCCAGGGTCTGATCAGCGGCTTCGGAACGGACGCAGACTACGCGGCCGTCCGGGCGCGTCGGCGCCGTGACACGCGGCCGGGCGACGCCGGGACGCGCCGGGAAGGGGTGTGGTTGTCGGCGGCGGTACCACTTCGCTATATTCGCCTGCGCAGCTGGTTCGCCGGAGGCGGTATCGAGGAGCCCCTGATCCGTCCGAAGGCGTCGAAGCCCGGTGGCGCGTTCGCGCGCCGCGGGGCGAGAGGGAACCCGGTGGGAATCCGGGACTGTCCCGCAGCGGTGAGTGGGAACGACAGCCGTCATTCCGCGCTGGGCGCGTTGCCCGGGAAGCGATGGCCGATAGGACCAGCCCCGGCACGAGCGCCGGGGCCGACCCGGGTCACGGGTCGATGCCCACGAGTCCGAAGACCTGCCCGTTGTGCCGGATACGTCGTGTCCGGCGGTTGTCGCCTCGTGGACCGGGTGGCATGCCGAGCGGAACCGGGCGTCACACGACGCCACATCATGGGCTCCTTTCAGCGTGCACTCGCGATGAGGTGGCCATCGGCATGCTGACCATGGAGCTCACCAATGACGAACCCGGACAATACATTCGCGGCCGTGCCCGGCCGCGCGCCGATCGAACGCACCGCCCGCGTCGCGCCCCTGGCCGCCGCGCGCGCCTCGGTCGTGCAGAACCTGCGCATCCATTCCGGTGCGCGAGTGCCCTTCTCGGTGGAGTTCAATCCGCCGCGTGACGCCGCCGGCGAGGCCCGGCTGTGGCGCACGGTCCGGGAATTCGAGCGCATGCACCCGGCCTTCGTCTCCATGACCTACGGGGCCGGCGGCTCCACGAAGGACCGCACCGCCCGCATCACCGGCCAGCTCGCCCAGCAGACCACCCTGCTGCCGGTGGCGCACCTGACCGCGGTCGGCCACAGCATCGCCGAACTGCGCGCCCTGGTCGGTTCGTACGCCGACTGCGGCATCCGCGACATCCTGGTGCTGCGCGGTGATCCGCCGGGCGATCCGCTCGGGGCGTGGGAGCGGCACCCCGACGGTGTGGAGTACGCCGAGGAACTGGTGCGCATCGTGCGCGATCTCGGCGATTTCAAGGTCGGGGTGGCCTCGTTCCCGCAGGGCCATCACCGCTCACCGGACCTGGCCACCGATACCGCGCACCTGGTCGCCAAACTCCGCGCCGGAGCCGACTATTCGATCACCCAGATGTTCTTCGACGTCGAGCACTATCTGCGACTGCGGGATCGGGTGGCCGCGCACGACCCGGTCGAGGGCGCGAAGCCGATCATTCCCGAGCTGATGCCGATCACCTCGCTGCGCACGGTGCAGCGCGCGGTGGAGCTGTCCGGCCGCGAGCTCCCGCCCGCCGTGCTGGCGCGGTTGCGGCGCGCGGCGGGGGATGGGCCCGAAGAGAACAGGGCCGCGGTGCGCGCCGAGGGCATCGAGATCGCGACCGAAATGGCGCAGCGTCTCATCGACGAGGGCGCGCCGTGTCTGCACTTCATCACCCTCAATTTCGCCAAGGCGACGACCGAGGTGCTGACCAATCTCGGCTACCGGGTCACCGCGGCGCCGCTGAGCGCCTGAGAAACCGGCGGCGGGTCCGGAAATCCCGGCCCGGCCCGGCAATCGGCTGGCTCTGAGATCTGCGTTACGCTAGCCTAACCTAAATCGGATGAGGTTAGGCTACGTTTACTACGTAAGTGTACGCTGATCAGCGGTTACGCCCCGCGGCCGGCCGTAGATGCTGAAAGCCTGCCGCTATTGCTCGCGTGTTGCGAGAGACCCGCTGCGATTTTCGGGTTAGCCCACCCTAATAAAATAGGTTACCCTAACTCGCGAATGTGGATCTGCGAGAGGGTTTCTGATGGTGGTTGCTCGTCCCGAGACGAGTCCGGGTACCGATGGAGTTGCCGAACCAGCTGTTTACGAGCTGACCGCCCGGCCCATCGATATCGAACGTGACACCGAGACCGCTCATCGGTGGCTCATCCACCCCAAGTCGGCGTACTGGGGCATGCTCGAGAGCACCCCGGCCGACGTCGAGGATCTGATCCGCGTCGCCAAGTCCGACCCGGATCCGCGATTCGGTATGTGGATCGGCGCTTTCGAGGACGAGCCGCAGTTCCTGTTCGAGCTGTACAACCCGCAGACCAGTGATCTGGCCAAGCCGGGCACCGGATACGAGCACGCGGCCGGTGACATCGGCATGCACCTGCTGGTGTCCAACAGCGAGCGCAGGCTGCCGGGCTTCACCGGCAACGTCATGCTGCACATCATGCGCACCGCCTTCTTCGAGTGCGGCGCCGAACGGGTCGTGGTCGAGCCGGATCACCGGAACCTGCACGTGCAGAAGCTCAACGCCGCGGTCGGCTTCCAGGTCGCGGGTGATTTCCCGGTGGCCGACAAGATCGCCCGCCTGAGCTACTGCACCCGTGCCGATTTCATTCGGCTCACGGACAACGGCCGGTCCCTGGCGACCGACTTCCAGCTCGCGAACTCCTGAGAAGGTAGTGCTTTGACCAGCCCCGAAGCTTCCGCATCCCTATCCGCGTTCTGGCAGACCTACGAGAGAAGAATCGCGACCAAGATTCTGGCCGAGTTCTGCCACGAGCGGTTCGTGCACCCCGTCGAGTTGACCCCCGGCGTCTACGTACTGCACTCCGATGACGGCCTGACCGAATACGGTTTCCGCGCCGAGGTGCTGTCCCTGGACAGCTGGTGCATCGACGAGTCGTCGCTGCGCCGCACCCGCGACGGCGAGCCCGCGCGCATCGACGCCACCCAGCTCGTCATCGATCTCAGTGGCTCCCTGGGTATTCCGCGCGACGCGCTGCCGGAATACCTCGAGGAGTTCACCAACACCCTGCTCATGAGCGCGAATCGCCCCGACGATCGGCGCATCGCGGCCGCGGAGCTGGCGGTCGCGGACTTCCAGACCATCGAGCGCACCATGACCGAGGGTCATCCGTGCATCGTGGCCAACGCGGGCCGGCTGGGCTTCAGCGTCCACGACGTGGAGAACTATGCGCCCGAATGGGGTTCGCGTTTCGCGCTGACCTGGGTCGCGGTCCGGCGCGAGCACTGCGAGTTCGCCGCGGTCGAGGGCGTGGACTACGACTCGGTGGTGCGCGAGGAACTGGGCGCGGACACCCTGGACCGCTTCGCGGCGGTGCTCACCGGCCGCGGCCTGGATCCGGCGCGGTACTACTACATGCCGGTGCACCCGTGGCAGTGGCTCGAGAAGATCTCCCGCGTCTACGCCGTCGACATCGCCGAGCAGAAGATCGTGGAACTGGGCACCGGGCCGGACCTGTACCAGCCGCAGCAGTCCATCCGCACGCTGTTCAACACCACCCGCCCCACCCGGCACTACGTCAAGATGGCGCTCTCCATCGTCAACATGGGATTCACCCGCGGCATGTCCGCGGACTACATGCGCAACACCCCGCTGATCAACGACTGGATTCGCGGCCTGGTCCGCGGTGACGAGTACCTGAAGTCGCTCGACTTCGAGATGCTGTACGAGGTCGCGGCCATCGGGTACCGCAGCCCCAGCTACACCTCGATCACTCAGCCCGGCTCGGAGTACCGCAAGCTGCTCGCGGCGCTGTGGCGCGAGAGCCCGGTCCCGCTGGTGCGCGAGGGCGAACAGCTCACCACCATGGCGGCGCTGCTGCACGTGGATCACCACGGCGATTCCTTCCTGGCGGCCGTGGTTCGCGAGTCGGGTCTCGAGGCCGGCGACTGGCTGCGCCGGTACCTGCGGTCCTACCTGCACCCGATCGTGTACCTGCTCTACCGGTACGAACTCAAGTTCTCCCCCCACGGCGAGAACCTGATCCTGGTGCTGGACAAGGGCGTTCCGGTGCGCGCCATGCTCAAGGACCTCGGCGAGGAGGTGTCGATCTTCGGCGCTCCCGCCGACCTGCCCGAGTCCTGCCACCGCGCCCTCGCCGAGGCGACCGACGACATCCGCAACATGGGCGTGCTCTCGGACGTCTTCGACGACTTCCTGCGCCACCTGGCCGCGATCTTCCACTCCAGCGGTCTGCTCGCCGATCAGGACTTCTGGGCCGTGGTGGCCGAGAGCGTCGCCGGGTTCCAGGACCTGCACCCGGAGCTGGCCGAGCGTTTCGCCAAGTGGGACATGTTCGCGCCCACCTTCAAGGCCATCCACATGAACCGGCTGCAGCTGACCAACAACCGCCGCATGGTGAACCTCGGCGACTCGTACTCGACCCTGGTCGACGACGCGCACGAGCTCGTGAATCCCATTGCGGCGCACCGGCCCCTGCCCTCGCCGCTGGAACTGCGGGACGAGGTGGCGGTCTCGTGAGCGAGTACACCCCGGACGTGGAGATCCTGCGCGACGCCCACGGCATCGCGCACATCACCGCGACCACCGCCGCCGGCGCGCTGTTCGGTCAGGGCCGGGCCTGCGGGCTCGACCGGGCCTGGCAGCTGGAATTCCTGCGGTTGCGCGCGGAGGGCCGCACGGCCGAGGTCTTCGGCGCCGACACCGTCGGCTGGGACCGCTTCGCCCGCCGCGCCCAGCTGGACGTGGCCGCCAAGCGCATCTACGACGGATCGAGCCCGCGCACGCGGGAACTGGTGCGCGCCTACGTCGATGGCGTCAACAGCACCCTGGACACCGCCGAGGCCATCGAGCTCACCGGGCTCGATCACCGCCCGGCGCCGTGGCAGCCGTGGACGCCCATCGCGGTGTTCATCATCCACAACGTGCTCTTCGGCCGGTTCCTCACCAAGCTCTGGCGCGTGCACGCGGTGCGCGCGCTCGGCCCGGCCGCGCTGGCGCTGTTCGACTGCGAGGGCGTCGACGACGCCACCGTGAACGTGCCCGGCGTCCCGGACGAGGCGTTCCTGGCCGCGCTGCTGGACCTGATCCCGGCCCCGGCCGCCCCGGCGCCGGCCCCCGAATCCTCCTTCGGCGACGCCATTTCCGGCAGCAACGCCTGGGGCGTGGCCGCGGCCCGCACCGCGACCGGCGCCCCGCTGATCGCCGGCGACCCGCACCGCTTCCTGGAACTGCCCGGCATCTACCAGCAGTTCCACCTGGCCGCACCGGAATTCGACGTCGTCGGCTTCTCCTTCGCGGGCGTGCCCGCGCTTCCGCACTTCAGCCACACCCGCACCGTCGCCTGGGGCATCACCAACGCCATGGGCGACTACCAGGACCTGTACGTCGAGAAGCTCACCCGGACCGGCGACGGCGTGCTCGCCGAAACGCCCGGCGGGACGGAGGCCGTCGAGTCCCGGTTCGAGGAGATCCGGGTGCGCGGCGGCGAGCCGGTGCGCGTGGAGATCATCACCACCGGCAACGGCGGGGTCGTCTTCGGCGGACCCGAGGACGCCTTCGCGGTGAGCCTGCGCACCCCGATGCTCAGCGATCCGGACGTCACCTTCGACGCCGCCATCGACCTGCTGTTCGCGACGAACGTCGGTGACGTCGAACAGGCCCTGGCCGGGTGGTCCGAGCCGGTCAATCGCATCGTCATCGCCGACACCACCGGCCGCCTCGCCCACCACGTGGTGGGCGCCATGCCCGACCGCGCCGACGAGAACTACTGGCTGCCGGTCCCGGGCTGGGACGAGCGCTACCGGTGGCGCGGCTACCGTCCCGCCTCGGTGCTCGAGGAGTCCTTCGACGCCGGGGTGGACACCTACTCGGTGATCGCGAACCAGCGCATCTGCGACTCGGATCCGTTGCAGCCCATCACCACCGAGTGCGCGCCGTCCTCCCGGGCGGACCGCATCGACGCGTTGCTCGCGGACGGTGCGAACGTCTCGGGCGCGGACTGCGAGCGGATCCACGGCGACGTGCAACTCGAGGAGTCCGACGCGCTCACCGAGCTGCTGGGCACGCTCACCGGACTCGGCGCCGACGCCGAGGCCGTGCGCGCCCGCCTGCTGACCTGGGATCGCGCGATGCGCGCCGACAGCACCGAGGCGTACGTGTACGCCGAGGTGCGCGCGAACTTCGTGCGCGGCCTCACCGCCGCGCCCGCGTTCGCGGGTCTGGCCGCCGGGCACCCGTTCGGGCCCACCTTCACCCCGTGGTTCGTCGCGGGCACCCGCATCGGCGCGGCCCTGGACGCGGTCGTGGCGAACGCGCCGGCGCTTGGGGTGGATGTCGCCGGCGTGCTCACCGCCGCTCTGGACGCCACCGCGGCGAAGCTCGCGGGTCAGGAGCAGACCCCGGCCTGGGGCAGCGTGCACCTGTTCGCGCCCATCCACGGTTTCGATCTGGTGGGCGCGGGCGTCAAGCATCCGGAACTGAACGCGGCCATCCGCCCCGTCCCGCTGCCGCTGGGCGGCGACGCCGAGACCGTGTTCGCCAACGCCAGCGCCGTCGGCTTCTCGCACCTGTGCAGCGTCGGCTCCGCCGCCCGGTACGTCTGGGATCTGGACGACCGCGACGCGGGCCGCTGGATCGTGCCGCTGGGCGTCAGCGGCGCACCGGATTCGCCGCACTTCCAGGACCAGGCGCCGCTGTGGGCGCGCGGGGAGCTGATCGACATCGTCAGCGACTGGAAGATCCTGCGGGAGAACGCGACCGGGTACGAGAGCTTCGACCGCGCACCGGATTCGGACGCCTTCGTGCCCGCCTCCACCACCGCCGCCTCGACGTTGGGAGCGAAATGAAATCGCAGACCGCCGCACGCCTGGAGTTGCTCAAGCAGCGCCTGGCCGCCGCCGGACTCACCGCCGAAGTCGCCGCCCCGGCCCCGAGCGCCGGGCCGGCCGCTCCCGAGGGCGCGCTCGGCGTCGCCGAGCGCCGCATGTGGAAGATCTACGGCTTCGACCCGGAGTCGTTGTCGCACAACATCGGTCTCGTGCTCGACTTCGAGGGCGGGTACGGCCTGGACGAGGTCATCGCCTCCTTCGAGACGATGGTCGAGCGCGCCGCGGTCCTGGGCTCGCTCATCACCGTCGCCGAGGACGGCACCCCCCGGCGCGTGCGCACCGCGATCGCGGGCCGCTGGGCCGAACCGGGCGTCACATGGGAGTGGGGCACCATTCCCGCTGCCGCGCAGGATGATTCGGACATCCGCTCGGCGGCCGACACGTTCACGAAGTCGCCGTTCGACCTGACCCGCGAACCCCCGCTGCGCGCCCGCATCACCCGCGGCGCCGACGACCGGGTGACCCTCGCGCTGGTCGTGCATCACCTCGCGGTGGACGACACCTCCTGGCCGCTGCTGCTGGGCACCCTGGTCTCGGGCGCCTGGCCCGAGAGCGACGACCGCCCGGTCCGCTCGACCGCGCCGGTCACCCAGGACGATGTGGCCCGCGCCCTCGAGCACGCCCGGAACACCTGGGCCGCCGAGGGAATCCGCTTCCCGCTCGACGGCACGCTGCCCGAGATCAGCCCGGAGCAGAGCTGGCTCTCGCCCATGGACGAGAGCGCGGGCATCCGCTTCGAGCGGCCCGTCCCGGGCGCGGACATCGCCGCGCTCGAGACCGTCGCCCGCGAGGTCGGCGCCACTCAGAACGCACTGCTCATCGGCGTCTGCGCGCTCGGGGTCTACGCCCTCACCGGCGAGGCCGACCACGTGCTGCTCATCCCGGCCGACAACCGCCGCCAGGGCGAGGGCCCGGCCACCGTCGGCTACACCGGCAACATCGTGCCGATGCGTTTTCGCTTCGACCCGAACTCGACCGTGCGCGAGGCGCTTTCCACCGCCGCCTCGGTCGTCTACGGCTCGATGGAATTCGCCGGCGTCGACTACGGCACCGTGCTCACCGCTCTGCGCGGAGCCGGCGGCCGCTTCCCGGTCGCCGAGATCATGGCCTCGGTTCGCAATGCCCCGCTGCGCGGCATCCCGGTCCCACCGGACCGGACCGTCACCTGCGAATCGGTCTTCCACGGGATCGGCAACTACCCGCTGACCCTGGCCTTCGAGCTCGGGGCCGACGACAGCGTGCACCTGGAGATCGATCATCAGCCGGGGCCCGTCGACGACGCCCGCGCCCAGCGCGCCGCGGACATCACCACCGCCCTCGTCGCGCGCATCCCCGGCGCGCTCGATCGCCCACTCGCCGACCTGGTCGGCGCGGTGCGCGAACCCCAACCGGTTTAACAGCTTTCCCGCCGCCGGGCTCGCCGCACCCGGCATGCGTTCCCCCTCCCCGCCGCAACGTTATGAGGTCTACCGTGTCAGTTGAATTCGATTCCCCCTGGGACAGAGCGTCCAAGTTCGCCCAGCCCGGAACCGGCTGGACCGCGGTCGGCGGTGGACTGGCCCAACTCGCCGCGGCCGTCGAAGGCCGGCACCACAACTCCCCGCTGCCGTCCGGCCAGCCCGCCGAGATGCTCGCCGCGGTCGCGGAATCCCTGGGCCCGGAGCAGATTCCGGCCGACGGTATCGGTGAGGCCGCCGCGCTGAACCACCTCGCCGATCTCATCGCCGCGTACGGCCTGGACCTGACGCACAAGCTCACCGCCGCGCACCTGCAGCCGCCGCCGCTGACCGTCGCCGTGGTCGCCGACGCCCTCGCCAGCGCCACCAACGCCTCGCTGGACACCTACGATTCGGGCCCGGCGACCCTGGGCATCGAGCAGTGGACCATCAAGGCGCTGGCCAAGCTGGCCGGTTTCACCGAGGCCGCCGGCGGCGTCTTCGGCCCGGGCGGTTCCTACTCGAACCTGCTCGCGCTGCTCGTCGCCCGCGACTACGGCGCCATGCAGAACGGTGTGGACATCCGCCAGAACGGCGTCAGCGCGCTGGCCCGGCCCGTGGTCCTGTGCTCGCGCGTCGCCCACTTCTCCATCCACCGCGCCTGCGCCGCACTGGGATTGGGTGAGGCCGCGGCCATCCCGATCCCGGTCGACGCCGATCACCGCATGATCCCCGAGGCCCTGGACGAGGTGCTCACCGAGCTGCGCGCCAGCCACACCCCGGTCGCCATCGTGGCCACCGCGGGCACCACCGACTTCGGCTCCATCGACCCGCTGCCGGAGATCGCCGACATCGCCGCCAAGCATGGCGTCTGGATGCACGTCGACGCCGCCTACGGCTTCGGCTCGCTGTTCTCCGACGAGCTGGCGCCGCTGCTGACCGGCATCGAGCGCGCCGACTCGATCACCCTGGACCTGCACAAGGTCGGCTGGCAGCCCGCCGCCGCCTCGGTGCTCCTGCTGGCCGATCAGCAGCGCTTCGCCTCGCTGAACCGCTCGGTCGCCTACCTGAACCCCGACGACGACGTGGAGGCCGGCTACGGCGGTCTGCTGGGCCAGACCCTGCAGACCACCCGCCGCCCCGACGTGCTCAAGGTCGCGGCCACCTTCCTGGCCTACGGCCGCAGCGGCATGGGCAAGATGCTGGACCAGTGCCACGAGCTGGCCAAGTACGCCGAGGGCCGCATCGGCACCGAACTGCAGCTCGAACTGGTCGCGCCGGTCACCCTGACCACGGTCGTATTCCGGTACCTGTGTGAGGATCTGGATCTGGACGCGGTCAACGGCGAGCTGCGCCGTCGACTGATCAGCTCCGGTACGGCCCTCATCGGCCGCACCCAGGTCCGGGTACGGGGTGAGGGCGAGCCGCGCACCTGCGTCAAGCTGACCCTGCTGAACCCGGAGACCACCGAGCAGGACATCGACGAGCTGTTCGACGAACTGCTGCGCGTCGGTTTGGAAGTGGAGTCCGAAGGCTTGCAGAGCGTCGGCGACGAAATGGTGAAGGCCCATGAGTGAATTCGAAAAAGTAGACATCCTCGCGATCGGCGCGGGTCCGTTCAACATCGGGCTGGCCGCGATGGCGTCGACGGTCGACGACATCGACATCCTCGTCGTCGACTCGGTGCCGGAATTCCGCTGGCACACCGGAATGATGTTCGAGGAAGCCAAACTTCAGGTCAGCTTCCTCTCGGATGTCGTCTCGCTGGTCGACCCCACCCACCCCATGACGTTCCTGGCCTACCTGGCCGACGTGGACCGGCTGTACCCGTTCCTGGTGCGTGAGGACTTCTTCCCCACCCGCCGCGAATACGAGGACTACCTGCTGTGGGTGGTGCGGCGGCTGAACACGCTGCGCTTCGGCACCACCGTGAACTCGGTGGTGTGGAACCAGGAGCAGTCTCACTTCGAGGTCGCGGTGACCACGAACGGCGCGGTCTCGACCATCGTCGCCGGACACGTGGTCGTCGGCGTCGGCACCGAGCCGACCATCCCGCCCGCCCTGGCCACCTCCTCGTCCGCGCTGATCCACAGCTCGGAGTACCTGTTCAACCAGGAGGCCGCGCACAAGGCCGGCGCGGTGACCGTCATCGGCTCCGGGCAGTCCGGTGCGGAGATCGTCGTCGACCTGCTCGAGGCGAACCTGCAGGGCGGCCCGGCCGTCCAGTGGTGGACGCGCACACCGTGGTTCGCGCCGCTGGACTTCACCAAGCTGTCGCTGGAGATGACCACGCCCGCGTACATGGACTACTTCCAGAGCCTGCCCGAGGACACCCGCGACAAGGTGCGCGCCGGGCACTGGCAGTTCCACAAGGGCATCTCGACCGACACCCTGGCGCGGCTGCACGACCTGCTCTACCGCCGCGAGCTCAAGGACAAGCTGCAGCCGGTGCGCCTGCGCAACGGCGTCGCGGTCGAGGGCCTGGACACCCTGGACGACGGCCGCCTGCGCATTCGCGGCCGGCACCGCGACACCGGTGCGCTGCTGGCGCACACCGCGGACATGGTCATCGCGGCCACCGGCTACAAGGCGCGCAGCCAGAGCTTCCTCGGGCCCATCGCCGAGCTGCTGCACCGGGATTCGCAGGGCCGTCCGGTCGTGGCGAACAACCACTCGGTGGACGCCGACAACGGCCTGGGCGGAAAGCTGTTCCTGGCCAACGCCGAATCGCACGCCATCGGCGTCTCCGCGCCCAACCTCGACATCGGCGCGGTGCGCAACGCCAAGATCCTCAACAGCGTGGCCGGTCGCGAGGTCTACCGCCTGCAGCGCAATACCGCGTTCACCAGCTTCGGCGTCGGTGACGAGGAAGTGCTCGAATAGCACGCCGCACAGCCCGCGGCGCGTGTCCCCACCTGCCGGATACCGGGTTCCCGATGCGTAGCGTCGTGAACCCGGCCGGTAGCAAAAACCTTCAGTCCCAAGGAGTTACCTCATGTCCGACCAGATCACCGATGTGCTGAACAGCATTCTCGAAGAAGACCTGGACCTGTCCCTGGCCGATGTCTCCCGCTCGTCCCTGCTGGTCGAGGACCTCGGCGTCGACTCGGTGGCTTTCGCCATCGGCGTGGTCGCGATCGAGGAGCGCCTCGGGGTCAAGCTGACCGAGAAGGAGATGTCCGAAGCGGCCTCCGTCGGTGATCTGGAAGACCTCATCCGGTCCAAGGTCGCCGCGTGAGCACCGCCGTCGTCACCGAGACCTACGACGAGCTGCTCGCGCGCGTCTTCGACGAGCAGGTCGTGGCCTGGACCGAACAGGCCGAGCAGGACAAGCGCTTCCCGCGTCAGCTGCTCGAGCACCTGGGCCGGGAAGGCGTGTTCGCCCGCAAGTGGGAGGACCGCAAGCTCACCGACCTCGGCATGCACTTCGCCCTGGCCCAGCGCCTGGGCGCGCTGAACTCGGCGGGCATCGGCGTCGGTGTGAGCCTGCACGATTCGGCGATCGCCATCCTGCGCCGGTTCGCGCGCAACGACTTCCAGCGCGAGCTGGCCGACAAGGCGATCAATACCGACGTGGTGCTGTGCATCGCGGCCTCGGAGGAATCCGGCGGCTCGGATCTGCAGATCGCGCGCACCATGATCGAGCCGGAGAACGGCGGCTACCGCGTCGTCGGGCACAAGAAGTTCGTCTCGCTCTCGCCGATCGCGGACTACATCGTGGTCGTGGGCCGCAGCGCCGGGGACGGCGAATCCGCCGATCACGGCAACGTGGCGCTGGTGCTCGTGCCGACCTCGCAGGTCGAGATCGCCGAGCCCTACGAGAAGCTCGGCGCCGGGCCGCTGGACACGGCCGCGGTGGCCATCGACACCTGGGTTCCGGAGGAGGCGCTCATCGCGCGTCCCGGCACCGGCCTGGCCATGATCAGCTGGGGCCTGGGGCACGAGCGGTTCTCGGTCGCCGGGCAGATCGCCGGGGCGTGCGAGGTCATGCTCGGGGTCACCCTGGCGCGCATGATGAACCGCTCCCAGTTCGGCAAGCGGCTCTACGACCACCAGGCGCTGCGCCTGCGCGTCGCGGATCTGCAGGCGCGCGTGGACATGCTGCGCTACGCCCTGATCGGCGTGGCGACCGAGGGCAAGATCAACCTGCGCACCGCCGCCGCCCTCAAGGCCACCGCCGCGCACCTGGGGGAGGAGGTGGCCTCGGAGTGCCTGCACATCTTCGGCGGCATCGGCTACCTCGACACCGGGCTGCCCATCAACCGCTGGTTCCGCGACATGAAGCTGGCGCGCGTCGGCGGCGGGACCGACGAGGTGCTGTGGGAGCTGGTCGCGGCGGCCATGAAGCCCGACCAGGAGCGTTACGACAAGATGTTCGAGAATCAGGTGGAACTGCCGTGAGTGATTCGGCCGCAAGCACTTCCGTGATCGAGCTGACCGGTCCGGACCACACCTACCTGCACCTGGACGGCAAGGGCCGTCCGATGCACTGGGCCATGGTGCTCGAGCTGGACACCGCGGGTGACCGGCTGACCGCCGCACAGGTGCGCGCCCGGGTCGCCGAGCGCATCGGCCTGTTCGACCTGTTCCGGGTCGGCATCGCCGAAGGTCGCTGGCGCGCACCGCGAGTCGTGCTCGCGGAGAATCCGGATCTGGATCAGCACGTCGCCGGTGCGGACTACGCGACCCCCGAGGACCTGCGCCGCCGCCTGGCGAAGCTGCTGGAAACCCCGCTGGTGCGCCCGAATCCGCTGTGGCACCTGACGCTGTTCACCCCGAGCGGCGACGGCCCGCAGGTCGTGGCGCTGCGCGTGCACCACGCGCTGTCCGACGGCATCGCCGGTGCGGCGTTCGCGGCCCTGCTCGCCGACGGAACCCCCGATGAGCTCAAGGAATTCGAGCGCTTCGCCACCAGCCCGCGCTTCCGCACCCCGCCGATCGATCCCGAGGTGCTGAAGGAGTCCAAGGCCGCGTTCGCCGAACAGCACGCCGGTGGTCGTACGGGCCGGGGCTGGCCCAAGCTCACCAAGTCGGGCCGTCGCGAGGTCGCCCTGCTCAGCGTCTCCACCCGGGACCTGCGCCGCGCCGCCCGCAAGCACAACGCCTCGGTGCACGAGTTCGTGCTGGCCGCCATCGGAACCACGCTCAGCACCATCCCGCCGAGCACGGGCAAGCCGGCCGAGGTCATTCGCGTGACCCTGCCGGTGACCAACGATCCCGAGTTCCGGCACACCGGCAACGCGGTCCTGGTCTCCCCGCTGAACCTGCTCGGCAGCGAGACCGACATCAGCCGCCAGATCGAGCGCGCCCGTAGCGAATTGGCGACGATCGAGAAGCGCCGGCCGGAGCTGGCCTCGGCCATTCCCGACGGCGGTCCGCAGGCGCCGTGGCCCGTGCAGCGGCTCATCGCCAACGCGGCCATGGCCCACATGAGCCCCGATGTCCACATCGGCATCAACCCCGGCTTCTCCCGCATCCGCGAGGTGCTGGGCAAGCGCATCACCGAACTCACCGCGCTCTCGCCCCTGGCGGGCTACTCGTTCTCGGTGACCTCGCTGATCCTGGGCAAGAACACCTCGTTCGGCGTCGTGATCGACCCCGCCGCGCTCCGCCAGGGGTACGCCGAGAAGTTCATAGAGCATTTCGAGCGCGTGCTGCGCGAAGAATCACCGGCCGCGTGAACACGGAAGAGATGACACAGCAATGAGTAGAGTGACCGAGCTGCTGTTCGAGCAGCCCGCTTCCACCACCACCGGCCTCTGGAGCGGCAGCGATGTCTCCGAGCCGGTCCTGGCGACCTGGGAACAGGTGCGCGCCGAGGCCGCCCGCATCGCCGGTGGCCTGGCGGCCGCCGGGGTCGAGCACGGCAGCTCCATCGCCATCCTGGCCGGCGAGCCCCGCGACGTCGGCCCGCTGGTGCAGGCGTCCTGGATGCGCGGCGCGGCGTACACGATGCTGCACCAGCCGACTCCCCGCACGAATCTGGAAGTCTGGCTCGAGGACACCCGCGCCGTGGTGGCGATGCTGGACGCCAAGGTCGTCGTGCTCGGTGAGCCGTTCACCGCGGCCGTCGGCGGCCTGGACCTGGGCGCGCCGGTCGTCTCGATCGAGTCGCTGGCCGCGCACGAGCCGGTGGCGCACGTCGAGGTGGCCGAGGACGACATCGCGATCCTGCAGCTGACCTCCGGGACCACGGGTGTGCCCAAGGCCGTGGCGATCTCGCACGGCAACATCTATCAGAACCAGGTCGCCATGCGCGAAGCGGCGGGGTTCCAGTCGGACGAGGTCGTGGTCAGCTGGCTGCCGCTCTACCACGACATGGGCATGATCGGCATGCTGCTGACACCCATGCTCGCTCAGGCGACCGCGGTGATCACGACGCCGCTGGCATTCCTCAAGAGGCCGCTGGCGTGGGCCGAGTACATGACGAAGTTCCGCGGAACCTTCACCGCCGCACCGAACTTCGCGTACTCCCTGCTGGCCCGCCGCCTCAAGCGCGCCGAGGCCGGTGCGTTCGACCTGTCGAGCATGCGGGTCGCGGTCAACGGCGCGGAGGCCATCGACGAGAGCACGCTGAACGAATTCGTCACCGAGGCAGCCCGTTTCGGCCTGGCTCACGAGGTGATCATGCCCGCCTACGGCATGGCCGAGACCACCCTGGCAGTCTCCTTCGCCGCCGTCGAGGAGGTGTTCACCGTCGATCGGATCGACGGCGAGGGCTCCGAGCGTGACGGTGTCGTGCGCCGCAACGGCGTCGAGAACGGCCGTGCCCTGGCCAAACTCGGCCCGCCGGTCCCCGGCATCGAGCTGCGCGTGGTCGATGATCAGGGCCAGGTCCTGGGCGCCGATCGCATCGGCACCCTGCTGGTGCGCGGCGCCGCGGTCACCAAGCGGTACCTGACCCAGGAGGGCTACACCTCGGCGATCGACGCGGACGGCTGGCTCTCGACCGGCGACCTCGGCTACGTGACCCCCGACGGCCAGGTCGTGGTCACCGGCCGCAAGAAGGACGTCATCATCGTCGCGGGCCGGAACATCGCCCCCACGGTCGTGGAACGCGCCGCCGGCGTCGTCTCGGGCGTGCGCCCCGGCGGCGTTGCGGCCGTTGGCGTTCGGCTGCCGTCCATGGCCCGCGAGGGTATCGCGGTGATCGCGGAGTCCGACGCGGCCGACAACGCCGACGAGGCCGAGCGCATCCGCAAGGAGGTGGCCCGCGCGGTCTTCGACGATGTGGGCATCGCCCCCGCCGTCGTCACCATCGTGACGAAGGGTTCGCTCCCGAAGACGCCGTCCGGCAAGCTCCGCCGGTCGCTGGCGACGAGTTTGATCCCGGCCTGAGTTTTCCAGGTCGGTCGCGGTGGGCCGGGTCGGATTTCCGACCCGGCCCACTTGTGTATTCGGGTGGGTCGAGGTGCCCGACGTGCCGACGCCGGTACTCCGTCACCCCGTACGACAAGGCCCCCGCAGCGTCCGCCGCGGGGGCCTTGTCGCCCAACTACATCGAATCAGCGCCGCTGTTCAGCCGCGTGCCGATATCCCCGAACCGCGAGCGGCCCGAATACCACGATCAACCCGACGGTCCAGAGCACGGTGATGGCAAGCGGTTCGGCAACCGCCCCGCCCTCGGTCAGTCCCTTGATCGCCTCGATCGCCGGAGTCATCGGCTGATGCCGCACGACCGGCTGCAACCAGCCCGGATATTCCGTCACCGGCGCGAATCCGCCGTTGAAGAACAACAGCAGCAGGAACAATCCACCCAGTTGCTGCACGGCCTGCTTGCCCGAAGCGACTGTCGCCAAGGCGATCACCGGCACCGCGATGCCGACGGCGAAGATCATCGGAACGATGATCGCGCCCAGCGCGGCCAACAGTCCGTGCTCGAAGCGGAAGCCCAGCGGAATCGCCACCAGGAACAGCACGATGGTCGCCGGCCCGGTGCGCAGGGCTTCGGCGAGCAGTCGCCCCGCGATGAAGCCGGCGCGGGGGACCGGTAGCGTCCAGGTGCGCGCCAGCAGCCCGGTATCCCGCTCCTGGATGAGGGTGATGGCGGTGGCCAGCGTGCCGAAGAGCGCGCCCACCAGGGCTACCAGTCCGGCGTTGCCGTACACGCTGTCACCGCCGCCCATGGAGGTGACGGTCTTGCCCAGCACCAACTGGAACATCAGCAGCATGAAGGCCGGAAAGACCATGGACTGCACGATGATTCCGGGATCTCGGGACCACGAGCGCAGCAGGGCGCTCGCGTGCACCAGCGATTGGCGGATCAGGGACACCGAGTGGCGGGCGGGCCACGTCGGCGCGGTGGGGGTGGTCGTGGTCTGGGTCATCGGCCCACCTGTGCTCGGCCCGCAGCCGTGATCGCGAGCAGGCCCGCGGAGAGGAGTCCGGCCGACCACAGCAGGGCGGCGGTCAATTCGGGATCGGTACCCGCCGCGAGGCCGCGCAGGGCGTCGGCGAAGACCGAGAGCGGCTGGTTGCGGACGAAGGGCTGAATCCAGTCCGGAAAGCCTTCGGCCGGAACGAGACCGGTGGAGGCCATCACCAGGATGAGCTGCGGGATCATGAGGATGCTGGCCACCGAGACCGAGTTGCGCGCCACCGTGCCGATCGCGTCGGTGAGCATGCTCAGGGCCAAGCCGAAGATCACGACCAGGATGATGAACGCCGCGGTGTCGACCGCCGAACCGTGGAATCGGAAGTCCAGGCTGTATCCGATGCCCACACCGCCGGCCAGGGCCAGCAGCATGCGCACGATCACCCAGGCCATGCGGCCCAGGAAGGGCGTGACGCGGGGGATGGGTAGGGACATCATGCGCTCGTGCACTCCGGCGCGGGCATCGTGCCCGGCGACCTCGGTGGCGCTGATGGCGGTGAAGAGTCCGGCCTGCAACAGGATGATCGGCGTGAGGAATTGCGCGTAGTGCCCGCCGCCGAGTTCGAATTGGCGATGCAGTGGCACGTAGAAGCAGACGAAGAATACGACGGGTCCGAAGACGGCGAAAATGCCGTCACCGGAACGGATCGCGGCCAGAATCTTCTGCCGGGCCAGGGTGGCGGTCGCGGCTCCCAGGCCGACCGACGCGCGCGCGGTGGTGCCCGCTCGCGTGACGGCGGCTGGTTCGGCGGTGAGAGTGGACATCAGCGCGACTCCGTGAGCTGGAGGAAGACCTCGTCGAGCGAGGGCTGGCGCAGTCCGATGTCGACGACATCGATGTTCGCGCCGCGCAGGCGCGAGATGACATCGGAGACCGTGGCCATGCCCTCGGGGGCTCGCACGACCAGGCGGGGATGCGTTGCCGCGCCGGAAGCCGATCCCTCGGAGGGCGATTCGACGATGTCCAAGCCCTCGAGCAGTGCGACCGTGCGCGCGGTGTCCGAGCGCTCGATGAGCGTCACCTCGCACACCGCCGCACCGATTTGCTGCTTGAGTTGTCCCGGCGTGCCCGCCGCGACCACGGTGCCCTGATTCAGCATGACGATGTGGTCCGCGAGCCGGTCCGCTTCCTCCAGGTACTGCGTGGTCAGCAGCACCGTGATGCCCTCGGCGCGCAGGCCGGTGACGGTGTCCCACACCGAGGCTCGGCTGCGCGGGTCCAGGCCCGTCGTCGGCTCGTCGAGGAACAGCACTTCGGGCCGGGTGACCAGTGCGCTCGCGATGTCGACGCGGCGCTGCATGCCGCCCGAGAGTGCGCTCACGCGCCGATCGCGTACCGCGCCCAGATCGAATTGCTCGACCAGTTCATCGATGCGGGTCTTCAGCGCGTGTCCGCGCAGGCCCGTGAGCTTGCCGAATACCGCGAGGTTCTCCACCGCGGTCAGTCCGCCGTCCAGCGCGGCGTATTGCCCGGTGAGAGAGACGAGTTCGCGCACGCGCCCGGCGTCGGCCACCACATCGTGACCGCAGATGCGGGCGATGCCGGAGGTCGGCCGCTGCAGGGTGGACAGCAGGGTGACCGTCGTGGTCTTGCCGCTGCCGTTGGGCCCGAGCAGGCCGAGTACCTCGCCGGGCGCCACTTCGAACGATATTCCCTTGAGCGCCTTGACTTCTCCGTAGGCTTTGACCAGCTCGCCGACCTCGATCGCCGGCGTTGCCCCCTTGGCGTCGCGCTCCGCCCCCGGTGTACCGGCGTCCGGCGAGGTCACGACGCCCGCGCCACGGTCGGCACGAACCGCGGTAGGGCGTTCGGTGAATGGATCCTCATCGGCATGTCGATTCCCTCCTCGTGAGCCCGTTCGGGCTCGGTTCTTGTTAGGCAAGGCTAGACTAACCAATGGGTGCGTGCTGTGACCCCGCTCTCTATCGATCGCCCAGGTTGGAGGCCCTCACATGCGGCGATGGGGACTTCACTTAGGATTGACTTACCTAACTGGCTTGGTTAGCGTGATGCTTGCCCGCTCGAGCTGCGCCCCGCGATCGCTCCACCCCGCGGGTGAGCGCCGTACCCGGTCTCGCGGCCACACCGTGAATGCCACTGCGGCGCATTGTTTTCGCTCGCCGTCCAGAAGGGCTGTCATGCCAAAATTCATCAAGGTCGCCATGGTGGCGCTCGCCGCCGCCGTTCTCGGACTCGGCTTCGCGCAGCCGGCTTCGGCCGATATCTCCATTCGCGATTCCCAGGCTTCGGATCTCTACCTGCGCGACAACACCCCGAGCCTGCACCAGATCGAGAAGGCGTTCGCCGCGTTCTGGAATCCGAATATCAACATCGAGCCCAAGATCGAGGTCAGCTACAACGGCTCCAGCGCGCGCCCCGCGCTCGAGCGCGTGATGCAGGCGAGCACCACCTACGACTTCTTCTCCATTCAGGGCCGCGCGATCGGACCGGTGCAGGTCTCCGGCAACAACCTCTCGGTCAAGGTCGAGGGCCTGATGGCGGGCTTCCCGGCGTCGAGCACCAACTACCACTTCCTGCGCGATGGCGGCATCTGGAAGTTCGACTGGAAGGCCACCTGCGCGGAGATGCAGTGCTCCGGTAACCCGGACTTCGGCTACTGACCACCCATTCCAGGCACGTCGGAGCGACCCCCCGAATGTGATTCATCCGGGGGGTCGCTTCGTGTGTACAGCGAGACGGAAGTGAATTGGACTGTGCGACAGTTACTCAGGACCGCGCCATGATCGGCGTGCGCGGCATTACCAAGCGTTTCGGCGACACCGTGGCCGTGAACGACGTTTCGTTCGAGGCCGAGGCGGGCGGCATCACCTACCTGCTCGGGCCCAATGGCGCGGGCAAGACCACCGTCATGCGCATGATCGCCGGATTGGCGCGCCCGAGCGCGGGCTCGATCACCGTGAACGGCCGGTCCCTGCGGGACTACCCGAATACTCTGCGCGAGATCGGTTTCGGGCTCGGGGCGTTCGCGCGCAATCCGCAGCACACCGCCACCCAGCATCTGCTGTGGCAGGCGCGCCTGGGCGGCCTGCCGAAAACCGTGGTGGCCCCCGCGCTGGAGCGAGTAGGGCTGGAAGGCGTCGGAAAGCGGGCCGTCGGCGGCTTCTCCTACGGCATGCTGCAGCGGCTCGGCATCGCCGCGGCGCTGCTGGGCGATCCCGAGACGGTCGTGCTGGACGAGCCCGCCAACGGCTTGGACGTCGAGGGCATCCTGTGGCTGCGCGAGCTGGTCTCCGGGCTGGCCGCGGAAGGCAAATGCCTGCTGGTGGCCTCGCACAATCTGACCGAGGTCGAGATCACGGGAACGAGGGTGGTCATCATGGGCCGGGGCACGGTGCTCTCGGATACGACCAAGGACGAGTTGGTCGCACAGGGCACGGGCCCCCGCAAGCTGGAGTCGGCCTACATCGAAATTACCCGCGGCAGTGTGCAGTACACCGCGAAGGAAGGTGCGCGGTAATGGTGCTGACCTATCTGGCGCAGTCCGTGCGCAGCGAAGCCGCCAAGCTCTCGCGGCGCAGTTCGCTCTGGTACGCGGTTGTTCCGCTGGCGCTGGTGATTCCGGTGGCCATCAATTTCGGCATCGCCAAGGCGACCGAGTCGAACACCTTCCGCGGCGCGGGCGGTATGCACACCAACAACGCGGCCTACTGGATCCTGATCTTCTCGACATTCATCCTGATGTCCGGAGGCGTGACCTCGCTCTGCGCGGAGGTCAAGGACCGCACGATCGAGACGGCGTTCGCGATTCAGCCTCGTCGCTGGCTGCTCCCGGTCGCGAAACTCATCGTGTTCGGCGCGGTGTCCGCGGTGACGGCCTTCGCCGCGACGTTCATCATGCTCGGCGGTTTCCCGCGCCTGTTCCCCGAGATCTGGGGCAAGGTGGATGCTTTCTCCGGCGACGGTGTGCGCCTGCTGATCTGCGTTCCGCTGTTCGCGGTGCTCGTCACCGCCCTCGGTCTCGGTGTCTCGGCTCTGCTGCCCAAGCCCGGCCTGGTGGTCATGACGATCCTGCTCTGGAAGTTCGGCGTGGAGGTCTTCGTGACCCTGATTCCCGGTGATCTCGGCCTGCTGCTGCAGCGCCTCTCGCCCTTCAAGAACGGCGAGCTCGGTGTGGGCCAACTCTCCACGATCGAAAGCTGTTTCGGCGGTCAGAACGGTTCCCTGATCTTCTTCACCGTCCTCTGCGTTCTGATCTTCGTTCTCGGCACCGTCCGCCTCTCGGTCGCCGACACCAAGAGCAACTGACGCCCGCACGGGCAGCTTCCGCCCGAACGACAGCGCCCGCCGGAACCGAATCGGTTCCGGCGGGCGCTGTTTCGCTTCCGTGTGCTGATCAGGCCCGGCCGGCGGTGGCCAGACGCCAGCCGGCGGCGTCGCGCTGGTGGGCCCAGAACTCGGCGAAGCGGCCCTCGGCGGCCAGGAGCTCCTCCACGGTGCCGTCCTCGACCACGCGGCCGCTCTCGAGGAACAGCACCCGGTCCGCGCCGGCGATGGTGCTCAGGCGGTGGGTCACCACGATGCGGGTGCGGGCGCGGGGATCGTCCGCGATCGCGGTCACCACGGCGGCCTCGTTCTCCGCGTCCAGGGCGCTGGTGCCCTCGTCCACGAGCAGGATCGAGGAGGGCTTCAGCAGGGCGCGGGCGATCGAGACGCGTTGGCGCTCACCGCCGGACAGGGCCGTGCCCGCGTCGCCGACGAGGCTGTTCACGCCCTCGGGGAGCCGGGCGGCGAATTCGTCCACGCGGGCCAGGCGCAGCGCGGCGTCGAGTTCGTCGGCGGTGGCGTCCGGATTGCCCGCCAGCACGTTGTCGCGGATGGTGCCCGCGAACAGGTACGGCTGCTGGAACACCATGGAGGTGTCGGCCGGGCGCTGGGCCGGGTCCAGACCGCCGCGGTCGACGCCGCCGACGGTGACGCTGCCCGAATTCGGGGTCTCGAGGCCGGCGACCAGGGAGAGCAGGCTGCTCTTGCCCGAGCCGGACGGGCCGACGATGGCGGTGATCTCACCGGCGCGGAATTCGATGTCCAGGCCGTCGAGCACGAGCGGCGCGGCGTCGTCGTACGAGAACCGCACATCGCGCAGGGCGACCCCGGCGGCGGTGTTCGCGCCGGTGCGCTCGTCTGCCACGGCGGGCCGCTCCGGGCCCGGCGCGTCGACGACGGATCGGATGTCGCGCAACGTGTTCCGGCTGGTCTCGATGGCCGGGGCCAGATCGCCGATGGCCGCGAACGGCTCCAGGAAGCGAACCACGACCACGATGAGCGCGATGGCCTCGGGGGTGCCGACGGTGCCGCGCACCGCCAGCCACGCGGTGGTGCCCGCGAGCAGGATGAGCGCGACCTGGCTCGCCAGGCTGAACAGCACCTGACCCGGAACGTTCAGCAGCAGCAGGCGCACGGTCGCGCTGTGCTGGGCGTCCAGCGCGGCGCCGGTCTGGCTGCGCGCCGGCTCCACCCGCCGGGCCGCGCGCAGGGCGGCCTGGGTGCGGGCGAATTCCAGAATGCGTTCGGTGAGAACGCTGTTGGAGTCGGCGGCCGCCTTGTCCGCGACGCGGGTGATGCGCCCGGTCGCCCACAGCGCGCCCAGCAGCAGCGGCACGGTCAGCAGTGCGACAACGCCCAGCTGCCACGAGATCGGCAGCAGCGCCAGGCCGATCACGATGGGGAGCAGGATGCCCTGAATGATCGGGGTGACCAGGTAGCCGACCAGGCCGACCAGATCCGGCCCGGTGGTGGCGATGGCCCGGCGGGTGATCGCGGAGTTGTCCTCGTCGAACCAGCGCAACGGAATGCGCGCCACCTGGCTCGAGACATCGCGCTGGGCGCGGTTGAGAATGCCGAAGCCCAGGTCGAATCCGATGCGCGAGGCGATGGAATCGATGATCCAGCCCGCGATCACGGCCACGGTCAGCGCGCCGACCCAGCGCCAGGCATCGGCGGGGGTGTCGCCGAACAGCGCCGACACCAGCGGCACCACCAGCACGACCGCGATGGCGCGCACGATGGTGGAGGTTCCGATCAGGGCCAGATATCCGATCCAGCGCCGCCGATCCGCGGGCGGCAGCAGGCTCAATACGGTGCGCGTCATCGCACGGTCTCCTTCGTGTCGGCGGTGGCGCCGGCATTCCACAGCTGCTGGTAGCGCCCGTCGACGGCGAGCAGTTCGGTATGGGTACCCGATTGGGTCACCCGGCCTTGTTCGAGCACGACGATGCGGTCGGCTTCGGTGATGGTGCGCAGGCGGTGCGCGATGACCAGCACGGTGCGACCCACCGCGAGCCGGTCCAGTGCCTGCTGCACCAGATACTCCGACTCCGGGTCCGCGAAGGCCGTCGCCTCGTCGAGGATGAGCACCGGGGTGTCGGCGAGCAGGGCGCGCGCGATGGTCAGGCGCTGCTTCTCGCCGCCGGACAGGGTTGCCGACGCGCCCAGGACCGTGTCGTAGCCCTGCGGCAGGCGCAGGATGCGTTCGTGCAGTTGGGCATCGCGGGCGGCCTGTTCGATGGCGGCGTCGCTCGCGTCCGGCACCGCCAGCGCGATGTTCTCGCGCACGGTTCCGGCGATCACCTGCGCGTCCTGGAAGACGAACCCGATGCGGGTGTACAGCTCGTCCGGGGTGAATTCGGTGATGTCCCGGCCGCCGACGCGGATCGCGCCGCCGTTGATGTCGTGGAAGCGCGCCAGCAGCGCGGCCAGGGTCGACTTGCCCGCACCGGACGGGCCGACCAGGGCGGTGATGGTGCCGGGCTCGAGGGTGAGCGAGATGTCCTGCACGACGGGAACGCCGGGGCGGTAGCCGAAGGTCACGTCGTCGAAAACGACGTGGCCGGGCTGGTTCTCGGTGTTCGCGGCCGCGCCGGCCCGCACGTCGAGTTCGTTCTCGTCCAGGGCGACCTGGATGTTCTTGGCGGCCAGGCGGCCTTCCCGCAGACCCGACAGGCCGTAGCCGATGCCGAGCAGGCGCGAGCCGAAGGTGGTGCCCAGGAACAGGAACGGCAGCAGATCGACCGGCTCGAGGCTGCCGGACACGATCATCGCGGTGCCGACGGTCAGGGTGAGCCACAGGAAGGTGACCGGGCGCGTGATGAGGTCCATGACGGACTTCTTGCCGACGAACGGCCGCTGCCAGCCGTCCAGGAAGCCGATGTACTCGTCGAGGCTGCGCCGGAAGGGGGAGGCCGCCGAGCCGCCGAACACGCGAATCACGGGCTGGCCCTCCAGGTACGAGGTGGCCTCGCCGTTCATCTTCTCGGCCCAGCGCTGCGACTGCATGATCTTGGGCCCGGAGGAGGCCATCATGGTCAGCATGGTGAAGACGTAGCCGAGCACCGGTACCAGCAGCACCAGGGCCAGTCGCCAGTCCACCCAGAACAGGTAGCCGAGCACGGCCAGCGGGGCGACCACGGCGGCGACCGCGTCGATGACCGCGTGGGTCACCAGGTAGTGCAGCGACAGGGTGTCGCCGGTGATGAGCTTGTTGATCTTGCCCGGGCCGCGAGCGGTGAACCAGCCCAGCGGGAGCCGCGCCAGCTTGCTCAGCAGCCGGGACCGCAGATCGCGGCTGAAGCGCGCGTCGACCGCGTGCAGCCAGAATTGCAGGATCGCTTCCAGCAGCGCGCCCAGACCCATCAGGCCCAGGGCCCACAGGCCGAGCGTCCAGAGCTTGGACTCCTCACTCGCGCCGAGCAATTCGCGCGCCAGCTCGACCAGCAACACGAACGGCGCGAGCTGGACGAGGGTGATGATGAACTGCAGGACCGCGGCGGCCCACAGCTTGCCGCGGACGCTGTCGAACAGGCGGCTGCCCGCCTGGGAACGCCAGCGGCCGGGGGTGGCGGGCGCGGGGGCGGCGGGGGCTTCGGTGGTGGTCGCCGCGACGGCCGGGGCGGGAGTCGCCTCGACGGCCTGCTCGACGACCGTGGCGGCCGCGCCGTTCGTGCTCTGTGCGGCTTCGGCTTCGGCTCCGTCGCGCTGCTTGCCCATCGCGCGCCCGTGCACCCAGTACGCCTGCGCGTAGACGTCGGTCTTGGGGAAGCCGAAATCGTCCTTGAGCCGGGCGCGAATGAGCTTGAGCGACTTGGATTCCGGGCCGGCCCACGCGTACCAGTTGGACCAGTCGCGGGCCTCGAGAGCGGCGGCGAAGGAGGCCTCGGAGGTACGCGGGACCCAGTGCACGCGCGCGAGCGGATGCTCGGTGAGCGGGATCAGCAGGTCGTCGTCGTGGTGCTGCTCGAGGTAGACCTCGACGGCCACGTGCGGCGGCACCGCGGCCAGGATGGAGTTGATCGCCGGAATCGAGGCGGAATCACCGATCAGCAGGTAACCGGCGGGCAGGTCGTCCGGGGTGATGGGAAAGCCCTTGGAGCCGAACGAGGTGACCTCGATGGTCTCCCCGCCCTTGACCCGGCCGGCCCACGCGGACGCGGGCCCGGCGGGTTCGTGCAGCACGAAGTCGATCGCGAAGCGGCCGTTGTCCAGATCGGCCTCGGCGATGGTGTAGCCGCGCTGGAATTCCGATTCCGAGCCCTCGGGATCGGGGAACCAAATCCGCAGCCAGGCGGTCGGCTCCATCGTGATCTCGTCGAAGAGCGAGGGTGCGGTCAGCCAGACCCGCAGGTATCGCGGTGTGGTCTGCTCTATCTCGAGCACCGTGGCGGTGTGGTACTGAACGCCGAAGGCGGTCAGCACCGCCCCCTGAAAACCTCTGCGCGCCATTCTCGGCTGTCCTCCGATCGGTGTGCGGCGAGTCGACCCCTCCGCCCGGCGCCGCACGCGCGCGCGTACGACCCCACTGCTTCCGAACCGGAATCCTCACCTCCAACTTTGGTAAGCCTACACATACCCCTGGAAATCGGGTGAGTCAGGATCACAGGTTCGAGCCGCGTACCCGCCCGCCGGGTATCGGTCCGTAAGCTGACAATTCGTGTCCGACCGCCAAACGCAGATATTGGAAGCCGCCGTTCGGGTGATCGCCCACGACGGGGTGCGGGGCTTGCGCGTGGAGAAGCTCGCGGCCGAGGCCGGGGTGTCCACCGCGCTGATCTACTACCACTTCAAGGATCGCGCGGGGGTGCTGCAGCACGCGCTGCAGTTCGTGAGCGGGAAGGCCGCCCGGTACACCGAGAGCGCGTTCGCGCAGGCCAACCCGCGTGCGGCGCTGGAGGAGATGCTGCTGCTCGAGATCCAGGACGTGCCCGAGGTCCGGGACAACAGCATCGCCTGGGGTGAGTTGCGGGCCAGCGCGGTGTTCAACTACGAACTGCGCGAGCAATTGCGGGCCGGTACCCAGGAATGGGTCGACGACGTCGCCGCGCTCATCGAGCGGGCGCGGGAATCCGGGCTGGCGTTGCGCGAGGTGAATCCCGCCGCAGCGGCCGCCCGGCTCACCACGCTCGTCGAGGGACTGAGCGAACGGTGGCTGAGCGGCTCGCTCACGGTGGAACGGGCGCGCGAGTTGCTGTCCGGGGCGATCGTCGCCGAACTCGGCCGCGTCTGAGGCGCGCTCGGATCAGGCGGGTTCCTGCTGGGTCGTGCAGTGAATGCCGCCGCCGCCCCACACGATGGCGTCGATGTCGATCTGCACGATCCGCCGGTTCGGGAACAGGCGCGCCAGGGTCGCGAACGCGGCCGAATCCGCTTCCGGGTCACCGAATTCCGGCGCGATGACCGCGCCGTTGCAGACGTAGAAGTTGATGTAGCCCGCCGCGAAGTCGGCCGACTTGTACTCGGGCCGCACGCGGGTGGGCGCCTTGATGACTTCCACCTGCACGGTGCGGCCGTGCGCGTCGGTCGCGGTCCGCAGAATCTCCAGGTGGCGCTTGGTGACCTCGTGATCGTAGGACTCGGGGTTGGTGTCCAGGGCCGCCACGACGACGCCGGGGCGCACGAAGCGCGCGTAGAAGTCGGTGTGCCCGTCGGTGATGTCCCGCCCGGCGATACCGGGCAGCCAGATGATCTTCCGCAGGCCGAGGAGCCTGTCGAGTTCGGCCTCGACATCGGACTTGGTCCAGCCGGGATTGCGATTGGCGTTCAGGACGCAGCTCTCGGTGATGACGGCGGTGCCTTCGCCGTCGACCTCGATGCCGCCGCCCTCGAGTACGAGGTCGGTGCGCACGCGCTCCACCCCCGCCGCGCGGGTGACGATGTCGGCCACCGCGGCGTCGAAACCGTGCTCCTGCTTGCCGCCCCAGCCGTTGAAGTTGAAGTCGACCCCGGCACGACGGCCGCCGTCGGAGACGAAGACCGGGCCGGTGTCGCGCATCCACAGATCGTCGA
This sequence comes from Nocardia sp. NPDC003693, assembly GCF_053981095.1. Classification (NCBI taxonomy): domain Bacteria; kingdom Bacillati; phylum Actinomycetota; class Actinomycetes; order Mycobacteriales; family Nocardiaceae; genus Nocardia; species Nocardia sp. NPDC003693. The sequence goes on along the minus strand of NZ_JBSFNO010000007.1, from coordinate 141,338 downwards.
TCTCCGCCGGGACCAGTTCGACGTTCGCGTCGCCGATCAGCTCGCGCGCGATCGCCAGTTCGGCCGGGCGCACCAGCATGGACACCGGTTCGAAGGCGGCGATGGTCCGCGCGATGGTCGCGAGATTGCGCCGGGCCTCGGGCAGGACGTCGTCGTAGTTCTCGGCGGTCGCGCCGAAGGCCATCCAGGTGCGCCGATGCGGCTCGCCCTCCTCGGGCATGCGCCAGGCCCGTTCGGCGGCGCTGCCGCTGCCGCCGAACGGTGAGCGCGGGAGCAGGCCCTGCTGGTTGGCCATGATCAGGCCGCTGACCACGGTGATTCCCGCCTGTACGAATCGGCGTCGCTGCATGTTCTTACTCCTGAGGTGTCGAGTCATGGGGGACCGGCGCCGATCTCCGGGGGAGATCAGCGGTAGTAGGAATCGGTGGGATAGGGCTCGGTGTCGCCGTATTCGGCCGTCGTGCCCTCGACCACGGCCGGATCGGAGTCCGGGATGGGTTCGCTGAACAGGTAGACCACCCCGATGACGGCGGCGATCGTGAGCAGCGCGCCCGCGGCCCACAGCACGCCCTTACGCCGGGATTTCGGCGGGGTGGGCGCAAAGGTGTTGTGCGGCACGGGGGTCGGATACGGATACGGCGGTGGGGGCGCCACGACGGGCGGCGGGGTCGCCACCGCGGTGCGAGCCGATCGATACACCGCGTCGGCGGATCGGTACTCCACCGCCGCGGGCGGCAGGACGCGAGCCGCGGGAGCCGTGATCGCCTGCGCGGCCCGGTCGGCGCGGCGGCCGGGAACGTGCAGCGCCCGGCGCGCGGCCGCGGCGAATTCACCCGCGCTCGCGTACCGGTCCTCGGGGTGTTTGGACATCGCGCGGATGATGGCGGCGTCGAGCCCCGGCGGCAGGCCCGGCCGCAGCCGGCTCGGGCGCGGGGCCGGGGTCATCAGGTGTCCGGAGACCTGCTGCTCGAGACTGTCGCCGGGGAAGGGCCGGGCGCCGGTCAGCGCCTCGTGCAGCACGCAGGCGAGCGCGTAGACGTCGGACTGCGCACTGGCGTGGCCGGTGCTGAACTGCTCGGGCGCCATGTACGCGAAGGTCCCGATCGCCGAGCCGGAGGTGGTCAGCGGCGGTTCGCCCTCGGCGCGCGCGATCCCGAAATCGATGAGGTACACGAAGTTTCGGTCGCCCACCAGAACGTTCGCGGGCTTGATGTCACGATGCACCAGCCCCGCGGCGTGCGCGGCGTCCAGCGCGGCGGCGATCTGGTCGATGGCGGCGACCGCCGCGTCCGGGTCGAGCGGGCCGTGCCGAGCCAGCAGCGTCTGCAGATCGGTGCCTTCGATCAGGCGCATGTCGAGGTACAGCCGGCCCTCGATCTCCCCGTAGCGATGGATCGGAACCACGTGCGGTTCGCGCAGGCGGGCGGCCGCGTGCGCCTCGCGGCGGAAACGCTCGCGAAAGGCGGGATCGGCGGCGGTGTGCTCGTGCAGCACCTTCAGGGCCACGAAACGGTCGGTGGTCGTGTCGTAGGCCCGGTAGACCCGGCCCATGCCGCCTTCGCCGATGAGTTCGTGCAGGTCGTAGTGGCCGAACGTACTTGCTTCCACGGGGGTTCTCCTGTCGACCGAGCGAGCCTGTCCGGGCGCTGGGGATTCGGTCGTGTTCCGCAAATGAACTGAAAATATAGTCAGGATCGTAGCGCATGGCTGCGGGGAGGGGTCCGCGCTCGTGTGACATAAGCAGTGTTCATGCAGATAGAAGCACTGTGAAAGCCGCCTCACTAGCTTGACTGAAAATTCAGTCAAGGTTACCGTGGACGGCAGGTCGCACCCCGCGACCACCCGTCGCGCAGGCGGCGGATCGACGAGTCAGGAGCACGGCGGCATGGGTGAGAGCAGATTCGCGCGAATGGGTGAGGCGCTCGGCGCACTGCTGCTGGGCGATCCCGACGGCGCGCAGGACGACGGGCGCCGCTGGATCATGCGTGACGAAGCCGATCCGCATCGGCGCACCTGGATGGCCTTCGGCGCGAGCAAGGACGTGTGGGGCCGGCATCTGCTCGCGCAGGTCCGCCACGATCTGGCGACCATCGCCACCACGATCGCGCGCTTCGAGCCGGTGTCGATGCTGGTCCGGCCCGACGAGCTGCACATCGCCCGGGAGTTGATCGGCGGCGCGAACGTCGAACTGGTGCCCGCGCCGCTGGACGATCTCTGGATGCGGGACACCGGGCCGGTCTTCGTCACCGGCGAAAAAGGCCGAGCCGGAATCGATTTCAACTTCAACGGCTGGGGCGGCAAACAGCAGCACCGCCGCGATCGCAAGGTCGCCGAGCTCGTCACCGCGCACGCGGGGGTGGAGCGGCTCGAGACCGATCTGGTGCTCGAGGGCGGCGGTATCGAGGTCGACGGCGAGGGCACCGCCATCATCACCGAAAGCTGTGTGCTGAACGGCAATCGCAATCGCGGCTGGCGCAAGGGCGATGTCGAGGCGGAACTGCGGTATCTGCTGGGGCTGGAGAAGATCATCTGGCTGCCCGGGATCGCGGGCTACGACATCACCGACGGGCACACCGATTTCTACGCGCGGTTCGCCGGGCCCGGCGTGGTCGTCGCGGGCCTGGACAACGATCCGGACTCCTTCGACTATCAGGTCACCCGCGCGCACCTCGAGATCCTGCACGCCGAGACCGACGCGCGCGGCCGGCGACTGCGGGTGGAGGTGATCGCGGGGCCGTCCCGCGTTCGCCCGCAGTACGACTGCGAGGACTTCGCGGCCGGATACATCAATTTCTACGTCTGCAACGGCGCGGTGATCGCACCCCAATTCGGTGATCCGGAGGCGGATTCGGCGGCCTTCGCGACGCTGCAACGGTTGTTCCCGGACCGGCAGATCGTGCAGATCGCGATCGACGGCATCGCCGCCGGTGGCGGCGGGATCCACTGCACCACCCAGCAGGAGCCCGCGCGCTGATCCGTGCTGCGCGGAAAGGGTTGGACAGCTTGTGAATTGCGCCGTGCGCGACGGGGGAATTCGGCGCCCGCCACCGGCGGCGTGGTCCAAATCGCTTGCGGCGCAATGTTATGAACGGCGGTGCGGGGTATGTCTCGGAAAGGCGCAATTCGCGCCGATCCGAGAAAACACCGTCGAAGGAGAGAGAACCTGATGAATACACGTGACACCTCTCTGTTGCGGGCGCAGCTGCGTTCGGTGCGTGCTCTGACCAATACCGAGATCCAGATCGCCGAGACCCGGACCGGGCAGGCGCGGACGGAGGCGGTACGCGAGGAGCTGGCCGCCAACGCGGCCAACGCCCGTGCTCGGGCCGAGGCCATCGGGTCGGCCGAGCGTGAACTGGGTGGGGTGCCGGAGGTCATCGGACCCTTCCTCGGCAAGGCCACGGCCGTGGTGAAGACACTGCGGGAACAGGCCCAGCCGTTCGATGAGGCGCTGCTCGGCGATCTCGCGCTCGAGCATCAGCTGCTCGACCGCGCCCGCTACATCAAGGCGCTGGCGACCAACGCGCGCGAGCCGCAGGTGGTCGCCCTGGCCGATCGCCTGATCAAGGCGCATTCGGCGACCGTGAACTGGCTCGGCACGGTGCTGGCGGAGGAAGCGCTCGGCGGCCCGGCCGCGTTGCGCCGCACCCCCTTCCAGGCCGTCACCGGTACCGCGGTCAAACTGGCGAACCTGCCGGTGACCTGGTCCACGCGCGGCATCGACCGCACGCTGGACGCGTTCCGTTCGGCCCCGCCCGCACTGGGCGAGCTGCTGTCCCGGGGCGCGCATGTCGGTGACGTGGCGGTGAAGTCGCTCGGGGCGTCGCGGGACGCGGTGCTCGAGAGCGTGGAGGAGGTCACCCGTCGTGAAGGTGAGCCGCGCGCAGCCGATTCGGTGCACGCGGTCCGGACCGCGACCGGTGTCCTGACCCCCGCCGAGCTCCCGATCCGCCGCTTCGACGAGCTGAATGTCACCCAGGCCTCGGCCAAGGTCAAGGAGCTGACCGAGCCCTCCGACGTCCGGGCCGTCCTGGCGTACGAGGAGGCGAACAAGAATCGCCACGGTGTGGTCTCGGCCGCCGAGAACCGCCTCGCCGCGATCGCCCAGGATGTCGCGGGCCTGAATTGATCACCCCGCCACGATGTCCGGCGGTCGCGGTCGCGAGACCCGCATGACCGCAACCGCTTCGGACGCCCGAGAAAGCAGAACTGTGGCCCCCTCTCCGGAGGGGGCCACGGTGGTGTGCGCCGGCGGGTGACGCGAATCCTTGGCTATGCGATTCACGGGCGCGTGTCGACGGTTTCGTGACCGTGCGCGCGCGGGCCGGCACGTCGATTCTCCGGCGCTGTTCGCGAGCTTCCGGATGTTGGTCTCCGACATTGCGTTACGGACTAGGAAAACGCGCCGGATGTAACTGTTTCGCCAGGTGGATTGGGGCCCAGCAATTTCTGGGTACACCCAGCTGGAGCCGGGCGCGTCCCGGAGGATCGAAAAGTTAAGAAGTACCACCATGCGTAGAGCAACGGCGCTCTTCGCCGCATTACTGCTGGCCCTGCTCCTGTCCCTGACCAATGTGTCGGGTGCCGCAGCCGAGGCCGATGTCTGCGTTGGCGATTGGGCAATCGGTGTCGGCGGACTCGGCGACAATACGTCGTCGACATTCATCCCATTTGTTAATCAGCCCGTTGGTTACAACTCGCTGGACCCGATGTCGGGTCTGAACGAAATCAACCGGCTCTTCTGGCAGCATCGCAATCAGTGCCCGGGAGATCACATCCGCCTGATCGGGCACAGCGAGGGCGCGGGCCTGGTGCACGCGTGGGTCACCGCGAATCAGAACGTGGACAATGCCAACGCCATTCTGCTCGCCGATCCCAAGCGGCGCGGCGGGCCCGGCTGGGGCGGCCTGGCCTCCACCCCCGGCAGTGGCATCATCGGCTATCCCCTTGCGGGCGTCGATGATTGGTTCGGTGCCTTTCCGGTGCTGACCGTCTGCAATCGCGACGACCAGATCTGCGACACCTCCGCTGGTTGGTGGGGGTACCTCTTCGGAGGCGCGCATCAGCGTTACGATTTCAACGTCTGGAACTACGGCGCCTGGGATTCCGGCGTCTGGTACCGGTAGACGGTGATTCATGGGGATCAGTAGCCGTGCGGCACTGGTCCCCATTGACCGAACCCACGCCCGAGGGAAGTGCACACCGCCGCGCCGTTGAAGGTGAGCTGGCAGGTGGCGCCCGCGTGGGTGACGGAGAACTGCGGGTCGTGATAACTGGCCTGAATCAACCGCGGCAGTGCGGGGTTTCCACCGGGCAGCGTGTGGCTGCCGTTCGAGTTCCACTGGGGATGCGCGGGCCAGCCCGACGAGTCGATAATGATCGCGGGCACATTCGGCAGCGAGATCTGCGCTCCGGCGATGAGGACATTCATGCTCGCGGCCGGGACGGCGAGGTCGCAGCCCAGTACGCCGTCGTCGCGAATCGAGCAGTTCCAGTTGCCGAGCGCGAAATACAGTGTGTCGCCGACCAGCGCGGGGCCGGGCGCCGGGTCGGCGTGGGCCGGGGTCACACCTAGCAGGCATGCGAGAGTTCCGAGAATTACTCCGCAAACCCGTGCGGCGGTTGAATTTCGAGTGCTGGACACGGTACTTCCTCGAGGTGTCATTCAGTCTGTGATGGCCCCGGCCATAGAGAAAAACTATCACTTATCGGTGTGTTCGCCCCCGATCTGTCCAGACCCCTTTCACGATAATTGCGGGGTGGATCCGGGTTGATCGGTCTGGTTTCAGCGACGGAACAGCAGTTCGGAGGCCCGGGGCGGGGTGTGCGGGCCGCCGCCGGCGATGTCCGGGCGGCTTGACACGGTGGCGGGGCGTCGCGGACGCTGCCGTCCCGCCGTGTCCCGGTGACCGGGATTCGAGCTGGTTCGGGCTCGCTCGTGCGGACAGTGTCCGCAGTACGGAATTGATCTTCAAACTGGCGGCTTTGCCTGTTCAGGGCTGTATCGTCCAGCGAGAACCTGTTTCAAGTTCAACGTCCTGGACATCTGACTTACTTTCATTTCGGATTTGCCTCCGCAAGGGTGGCCCGGCGTGATCTACTGCTCGCCAGTTCGGGTGAATCAGCGCCTCGATGACGACATCGCAGGGCACCCGGCTGTACGTGGAGGCAAAGATGGTGGATAGAGGAACGCAGCGAGCGGCAGGCTCGTTGGCCGCGTTCGCGGTCGCGGCCGGTTTCGCGGCCGCGATGATGCCGGCGACGGCTTCGGCCGCACCGGGATCGATCACCTGGGAAGACGGGAACAGCAAGTTCACCCGCACGGTGTCGAACACCAACCCGAAGGTCGGTGACGTCGTCACCGTCACGACGAAGTGGGAGCGGACCGGTATTCCGGTCGAGTACATCTACAACGTCAAGGATCTCAAGCCCGCCTGCCTGACCCCCGTCGCGGGCTCGGCGAAGATGGGCGGCGACCAGGTCTCGCTGGACACCTCGTCCTCGGACTGGGTGCGCGCGGAGTTCGGCATCACCAAGTACCCGGTGTACCCGAACATCAACCCGAAGTCGCAGACCTTCGAGGTGCAGTACAAGGTGGGCGTCAACTGCGCCCGCGACACCCCGCTGCCGACCTCCATGCACTACGGCGGCTCCCTGGGCGATGGCACCTACCAGGGCAAGGGCCCGGCCATCACCGTCTCGAGCGACGCCCTCTCGACCACCGCCCTGGCCGACGTCTCCGGCGCCAAGGTCGGTGTGGCCGTGACCCTGGAGGCGACCGTGAACCCGGCCGCCGCCGGTGGCACCGTGCAGTTCAAGGCGGGCGACAACGTCCTGGGCGACATCCCCGTGAACGCCAACGGCAAGGCCACGATCAGCTGGACCCCCGGCGCCGCCGGCTCCTACACGATCGGCGCGACCTTCTCCGGCCGCGAAGGCGTGGCGGGCTCGACCACGACCAAGACGGTGACGGTCGCCGAGCAGCCCACCGATCCCGAGCCCCCGACCAAGCCCGGCACGGGTTCGTTCGGCTCGTAGTTCCGCTGTAGTCGAATTCGGCTGCGACCGAGCGTTTTCGGTCGCAGCCGTTTCGCGTTCGCGCCGGTTCCGGTGCGTCGGCCCGGTTCAGGTCCCGTCCGCGGCCGGTTCATGTCGCAGTGGTGACACCGCCCGCCGAGCGTAGGTCTGCTCCGGCTCGACCGTGATCACGTCCAGCCGTCGAACCAGCCCCTCCGGCACCCGCCCGCCCTCGAAGTGCTCGGGCCCCGGCACGATCACGGCCTCGGCGTCCAGCCGCGTGGCCTGCGCTTTGAGACCCGCCAGCGGCGGCCGCCCCGAGGAAGGGTCGAACACCACCGCCCCGGCGAAGTCGTAACCGAGCCGCGCGGCGAGGTTTCGTATCCGGTCTTCGTCCCGGAGTCGAGCCGCGCCGGACACGTCGGTCCGCAGATAGCCGAGACACGTTGGCCTGTAACGCATTGCGCGATCATCTTCGTGATCGTCGGAGTGGAGTCCGAGGGAGACGTCCGGCTCGCCGCCGACCGTCCCGTACGACCTGAGCTCCAACAGGCCGCCCGGAAACTCGAAAAGTCTGGTGTTCCTCGCCATCTCGCCCCCTGGGTCGCGGATGTGTGGAGAGGTCGACGTGGCGGATGCCCCATCGCACCTCGGCTCCGACGTTAGAGAGCGGCCTAGTGCGTCAACCATAACTATGCTCGAGGATGCTCGGATATCATCATTGATGCTCCAGTCGGTGTCTGGCGGAGGATGATTGAAAAGGTATGAGCATTACCGTGCATTAGATCCGATGGGAGACTGATCATGCGGGTTCATTTCCTCGGCAAGGGCGACTCCGAAGGTGGCGGGTGTCCCAGCATGTACGACACTGATCGGGCGACCTATGTCGTCCAGGGCTGGAAAACGGAGGTCGCCGGAACGATCGAGATTCCGCAACGGCTGCTGGGGTTCATTCACCCCGATACGTACATTGACGCGACGATGATCGACACGGGCAGAGGGACTTTCGCGCTGTCCGGAATTCCGGTGACCGACGGTGACGCGCTGGCACAGATGGACATCTACCCCAACGAGACGGCCATCGAGGTGCCCAAGGCGGAGAGGACGTTCTACGGCAATGCTGCTAGTGCAGGGTGAGGCGTTCAACGACCTGTTCCGAGAGGCGAAACGTGAAGCCTTCCACCTCGAGGTCAGGGACGACTACTACCCGCCGAGTTACGGCCCGCTCGTTCGGTTCCTGGCCGGCGAGCCGGAGGACTACGGGTGGTTTCAGCCCTGGTTGACCCTCGTTCGCGACACCGCGAACCGCGGGGTGTCGATCAATCGTGCGCGGGTCGTGTCGACCCCGCACAACGATTACACGCGGTACGCCAAGCATGTCGCGCGCCTGAACGTGGAGGCGGGTGAGCAGGTGCGCTATCTGTCACGCGACTTGATCGACGCGGACCTGTTGACCCGTGACGACTGGTGGCTCTTCGACGATTCCGTCGTCGCTTTCACCGCTTTCGAGCCCGGCGAGAACGGGCGCTGGCTCGGGGGAGCAGTCACCACCGACCCGCGGATCGTGGAGTATGTCCGAGGCGTGAAAGAGCGGGTCTGGGCCCTCGCGGTTCCGTTGTCCGAGTACGGGGACTCGTGACGGGTTCGATCGACCAGGCCAGGGAGGCTCTCGGGGCGCGGCTCCGGGAGCTTCGCCTCGACGCCGGGATGTCGGGAAGTGAGCTCGCCCGGCGAGCCGGGTGGCATCAGACCAAGATTCCGAAGATCGAATACGGCAAGACCAAACCCACCGATGCCGACCTTCGCGCGTGGTGCGTGCACACCGGTTCCCAAGCGCAGCTGCCGGATCTGATCGCGACGCTGCGGAACCTCGAGGCCGCGTGGCTCGAGTGGCGGCGAGTGCTTGGAAGCGGAACCAAACGGCGGCAGCAGGTTTCGATCCGATTGGAAGCTGAGACGGAGGTGATGCGGGTCTACCATCCGTTCCTGGTGCCCGGCCTGCTCCAGACGGCGGAGTACGCCGAAGGCGTCCTGCGCAGCGTCGTCGACTTTCAGCGGGTGCCGGACGATGTCGACGAAGGCGTCGCCAAACGGATGGAACGTCAGCAGGTTCTGTACCGGCGTGATCACCGGTTCCATTTCGTGATCGCGGAGCAGGCCCTGCGAACGTCGGTCGGCGGTGACCGGACGATGATCGGACAGCTGGACCGACTGCTGGCCGTGATCGGCATGCCGAGGGTCGTCCTCGGGATCGTTCCGGCCGAATCGCCCTATCGGGTCTCGATGACGAACTTCCTCATGTTCGACAACACGAGAGTCATGGTCGAGACGGTGACGGCCGAGCTGACCATCACGCAGCCCAGGGAGATCGCCCAGTACGGGCGCGCGTTCGATGTGCTGGCGGGCCAGGCGGTGACCGGGGACGCCGCGCGGGGCCTGATCCGCAAGGCCCTCGAAACGCGGGGTAATTGAGGGCGACTGTCCGGTTCGGCCGTTAGGGTCGGGGGATGGCCGGTAAGTCTGGTTCGCCCGCGGTCGAGGTGGAGGTCGGGGACCACGTGGTGCGGGTGTCCAACCCGGACCGGGTGTACTTCCCGGAGACCGGGGCCACCAAGCTGGACCTGGTTCGGTACTACCTGAGTGTGGGGGACGGGATCGTCAACGCGCTGCGGGAGCGGCCCTGCATGTTGCACCGGTTCCCGAAGGGACTGCCGGGTGGGAAGGTCCATCAGAAGCGGGTGCCGGCGGGGGCGCCGGACTGGATTCCTACCGTCCAGCTCTTCTTCCCGCGATACGGGCGGACCGCGGACGAGCTGTGCGTCGAGAAGCTGGCGGACGTCATCTGGGCCACGCAGATGTCCACCGTCGAATTCCATCCGTGGAACTCGCGGCGGGCCGACACCGAGATGCCGGACGAGTGGCGGATCGACCTCGACCCCATGCCGGACTGTCCCTGGTCGCGGGTGCAGCGGGTGGCGGGGGTCGTGCACGAGGTCTTGGACGAACTCGGCGCGGTGGGGTGGCCGAAGACCTCCGGCGGCAAGGGCATGCACGTCTACGTCCGGATCGAACCGGCGCACGGTTTCCAGGAGGTGCGCCGCGCCGCACTGGCCTTCGCGCGCGAGGTCGAGCGCCGCCTGCCCGAGGACGTCACCACCGCCTGGTGGCGCAAGGACCGCGACCCGGCCCAACTGTTCGTCGACTACAACCAGAACGCCCGCGACCACACCATCGCCGCCGCCTACTCCGTTCGAGGAGTCCCCGCAGCGACCGTCTCCACCCCGGTCCTGTGGTCCGAAATCCCGGACCTGCACCCCCGCGACTTCACCATGACCACCGTCCCGCCCCGCTACGCCGCCCTCGGCGACCTGCACGCCGGCATCGACGACGCGGTCTTCGCCCTCGACCCCCTGCTGGAGTGGGCGGACCGGGATCGGATCGTAGTGGATCTGGACGACGCTCCGGAAGACTGAGATTGTTCTGCCTCGCAGCACTTTCCGCCGCTGGGTAGAAAAGCTCGTATGAGACTCGCAGGAATGACCGCGGCCGCCGCCGGTGCACTGTTTCTTCCGGCGTTGCTGGCACCCTCGGCGGGCGCCGAAATCGACGACATCACCGTCATGAGTCAGAGCGGGGAAATGCCGTCCGCATGCGACGCGGTCGGGCAGACCTGCCGCGTGATGGCCCGCATGTTCGGGGCCGACTACGCGCTGCCCGCCACCGTGACAATCAACGGCAAGCCGCTGGCCTCGGCCGAGCGGCTGGACTACCCGCACCTGGAGCGCAGCGCGATCGTGGGCGAATGGCGGCCGACGGCCAAGGGTAAATACACGATCGTCGCCACCCAGGGTTCCTCGACCAGGTCGCTCGTCGTGGAGATCACCGGCATCGACACCGGCTCGCTGTCGGGTGTGCTGCCCAGCGGTTCCGCGGGCTGATCGGCCGCACCGAAGACCGTCGCGCCGCACACCAACCGGGGGCCGCGTGCACCCGCCCCGCGTCCTGCCGATCACGTAGAACACCGCCGCGCGTACTGCGAACGCAGTACGCGCGACGGCCTCCGCTCGCACGATGCCGACTACAGCAGCCTCGGACGAGCATGATCGCATGGCGAAACTCCTGTACCGGCTCGGCCGGTTCGCGTTCGAGAAGCGGCGGCTCGTCGCACTGCTCTGGGTGGGAATCATGGGCGCGCTGGTGGTCGGGGCCGCCGCCGCGCCGACACCCCCGCCGGACACCTTCTCCATCCCGGGCACCGAATCCCAGCGGGCGTTCGACCTGCTCGAGGAACGGTTCCCCGGCACCAAATCCGATGGGGCGCAGGCGCGTATCGTCTTCGTCGCACCCGAGGGCCAGCGCATCGACGCCCCGCAGAATCAGGCGGAGGTCGAAAAGGTCATCGCCGACGTGGCCGGCGGTACGCAGGTGAAGGGCGTACTGGATCCGTTCCAGGCGGGAGCCGTCAGCGCGAACGGCACGACCGCGTACGCCACGGTGAGCTACGGCGAGACCACCGAGAACCTCACCGACGCCACCAAGGCCGCACTCACCGACGCGGTCGAGAACGGCAAGAACGGCGGGGTCACCGTCGAAGTCGGCGGCACCGCGCTGCTGGCCGAGCCGGAGATGGGCATGGCCACCGAGCTGGTCGGCATCGCCGTCGCCGCCATCGTCCTGATGATCACCTTCGGCGCGTTCGCCGCCGCCGGGCTGCCGCTGATCACCGCGCTGATCGGGATCGGCGTCGGAATCGCCGCGATCGTGGCCATCGGATTGTCCACCACGACAACGACTCTCGCCATGATGCTCGGCCTGGCGGTCGGCATCGACTACGCGCTGTTCATCGTCTCGCGCTACCGCACCGAACGCGCCGAGGGCTACAGCGCCGCGGAAGCGGTGGGCCGGGCCGTCGGCACCGCGGGCTCGGCGGTGGTCTTCGCCGGACTCACCGTGATCATCGCCCTGGCCGGACTGGCCGTGGTCGGGATTCCGGTGCTCACCACGATGGGCCTGGCCGCGGCCGGCACGGTGGCCGTCGCGGTCACCATCGCCCTGACCCTGCTGCCCGCGCTGCTGGGCTTCTTCCAGAACGCGGTCATGCCGCGCGCCTTCCGCAAGTCGATCCGGCCCGGCGAGGAGACCGAGGCGAATGCCCGGGCCGCGAGCCAATTACGCGAGGACAAGCCCGGAATGGGCACGCGCTGGGCGCGATTCATCGTGCGCCGCCCGGTCGCGGTCCTGCTGATCGGCCTGGTCGGCATGGGCGTGCTCGCACTGCCGGTGCAGAGCCTGGAACTCGGTATGCCGGGCGACGAGTCCCAGTCCACCTCCACCACCCAGCGCCGCGCCTACGACGCGCTCGCCGCGGGCTTCGGCCCGGGCTTCAACGGCCCGCTCACCATCGCGGTGGATCTCGAGGGCGCGGCGAATCCGCAGGCCGCGCTGGATCGGGTCGCCCAGACCCTGGCCGGCACCGCGGGCGTGGTGTCGGTGACCCCGCCGATCCCCAACGAGTCCGGCGACGCCGCCATGCTCACCGTGATCCCCGAGACCGGCCCCTCCTCCAGCGAGACCAAGGACCTCGTGCACGAATTGCGCTCGGAGGCAGGCGATCTGAAGGACGCCACCGGCGCCACCGTGCTGGTCACCGGCGCGACCGCCATGAACATCGACGTCTCGCAGAAGATGTCCGACGCCCTGCTGCCGTACCTGGCGGTGGTGGTCGGCCTCGCGATCCTGTTGCTGATGCTGGTGTTCCGCTCCATCGCGGTGCCGATCAAGGCGGCCCTGGGCTTCCTGCTCTCGGTCGGCGCGGCCTTCGGCGTCATCGTCGCGGTGTTCCAGTGGGGCTGGCTGGCCGGGCTCATCGGCGTGGAGCAGACCGGACCGGTCATGAGCATGATGCCGATCTTCCTCATCGGCGTGGTGTTCGGCCTGGCCATGGACTACGAGGTCTTCCTGGTCACCCGCATGCGCGAAGCCTTCGCGCACGGTGAGAGCGCGACCGACGCCATCGTCACCGGCTTCCGGCACAGCGGCCGGGTGGTCGTGGCCGCGGCGGCGATCATGATCGCGGTCTTCGCCGGCTTCGTCGGCGGCGGCGAACCCATGATCAAGATGATGGGTCTGGGCCTGGCCGCCGCGGTGTTCTTCGACGCCTTCGTGGTTCGCATGACCCTGGTCCCGGCGGTGCTCGCGCTGCTCGGCGACAAGGCGTGGTGGCTGCCGCGCCGACTGGACCGCATCCTGCCGAACGTGGACGTCGAGGGTGAGGCACTGGCCGTCCACGCCGCGCCCGCGCCGCGCGAGCGCGAACTCGAGGACGCGCGCGCCTGAGTTCCACCGCACCGGCAGGCAGTCCCTCGCGGGCGGCCTGCCGGTGCCGGTGCGGCCCGCCGATTAGGGTTCTCAACGACGAGAAGGGACGCACATGACCGCCGAATGGTCGCAGTGGCCGCGCCGGCACAGCCGTGCCGTCGACGTGATGGTCGCGGTGCTGCTGTGCGTACTGACCACCTACGCCAGCCGCCTGATCGATCACGGTGACGGTCGCGGGCCCGTGGTCGACCAGCCCGCCTCGCTCGCGGTCTTCGGCCTGTCCGCGGTGGCGTCACTGGCCCTGCTGTGGCGGCGGCGCTTCCCGCTCGGGGTACTCGGCGTCACCACCGGCTGCGGGATCCTGATCGCGGTGTGCGGATTCGAGCCGTCGATTCTCACCGTGGGCGCGGCCCTGGTCGCGGCGTACTCGGCCGGCATCTGGGTGGCGGATCTGCGCACCGCCAAACTCGCCCCGGTACTCGCGGGCGGCGCGCTGCTGCTGACCTCGCTGGTCCACGACTTCACGCCGATCCTGACCGGCGGGCGCATCACCCTCATCGCCGCGATATTGGTCGCGGGCGCCTTCGCCGAGGCCGGGCGCAGCAGGCGCGGATATCTCGCCGCGCTGCACGCCCGCGCCGAACTGGCCGAACGCACCCGCGAGGAGGAGGCCCGCCAGCGCGTGGGCGAGGAGCGGGTGCGCATCGCCCGCGAGCTGCACGACATCGTCGCCCACCACATGGCCCTGGCGCACGCCCAAGCCTCCACCGCCGCATACCTTTTGCGCAGTCAGCCCGATCAGGCGCAGGAGATGCTCGACCAGTTGGCGGGCACGACCTCGGCGGCGCTGCGCGAGCTCAAGGCCACGGTGGGGCTGCTGCGCGAGGCCGACTCCGACGCGCCGCTGGAGCCGACCCCGGGCCTGGACCAATTGGCCGAGCTGCTCGGCTCTTTCGAGCGCACCGGGCTGCGGGTGGAACTCGCGGTCGCCGGGGAGCCGCGCCCGCTCTCGCCCGGCGCCGACCTCACCGCCTACCGGATCATCCAGGAGGCGCTCACCAACGTCACCAAGCACGCGAGCACCACGACCGCGACGGTGCGCCTGGTCTACTCCCGCCTGCTGCTGACCATCAGCGTGAGCGACGACGGTGGCGCCGAAACCGTTCGCGCCGAGCCTGATTCGGCGTCCGACGAACAGGGTTACGGTCTGATCGGCATGAACGAGCGCGCGGTGTCGGTCGGTGGTCACCTGCGCGCGGGCCGCCGTCCGGACGGCGGATTCGAAGTCACCACCGAACTTCCCCTCGAACCGATCCGCGACGCCGACCACGAGGACAAGCCATGACCATCCGGGTACTGCTGGCCGACGATCAGGCCCTGCTCGCCGGGACCTTCCGGCTGCTGATCGATTCCGCCGACGACATGGAAGTGGTCGGCATGGCTGGAAACGGCCGGGAAGCAGTGGATCTGGCCCGGTCGAGCATCCCCGACGTGGTGGTCATGGACATCCGGATGCCCGGGATGGACGGTCTGGCCGCGACCCAGGAGATCTGCGCCGATCCGGCGCTGCGCGAGACCCACGTGCTCATCCTGACCACCTTCGAACTCGATGAGTATGTGGCGCAGGCCCTTCGCGCCGGGGCCAGCGGTTTCCTCGGCAAGGACGTCGGCCCGGAGGAACTGCTGCGCTCGATTCGCGCCGTGGCCGCGGGGGAGGCGCTGCTCTCGCCCACCGCCACCCGCACCCTGATCTCGCGCTACCTCGCCCGCCCCGAAAGCCGGGTGAGCGCAGCCGAATCGCTCGAGGTGCTCACCGCCCGCGAGCGGGAGGTGGTCGCGATGGTCGCCGAGGGGCTCTCCAACGAGGAGATCGCCGAGCGGATGTACGTCAGTCCGCTGACGGTTCGCACTCACGTGCAGCGCGCGATGTCGAAAGTCGGTGTGCAGAACCGCGCCCAGCTCGTGGTGATCGCCTTCCAGTCCGGGCTGGTCCGGGTCGAACCGCCGCGCCGCGGGTCCGGTAGCTGAGGTTAGCTCGCTCGCTGTTTCGGTCGCCGAAAACCGTTCCAGCGTCGGGTCCGTCGGGCACCCGCTCGAATTGCTTTGGTGCCATTGATGCCTAACGTGACTCCTGTGACTGTGGTTGTCAATCACCCCGTGGCGTTCCCGCGTTTCGTCCGATTTCTCGGTTAACCTAGCGACATTTCGGCAAACTGCTCGTGTCCGGTTCGCCCTGTTGTTCGGGGCCGTGGCGGTCGGGGGCAAGCAACGAAGAGGAGTGTCGGCGGATCGTGACTGTCATCAGTGCGGACAAATCCGAGATTCGGTCCCAGGCGCCACAAGCCGAAGCGCAGATCATCGCGCTGTGCAATCAGAAAGGGGGAGTGGGGAAGACGACCTCGACGGTCAATCTCGGCGCGGCACTGGCCGAAGCCGGGCAGCGAGTGCTGCTGGTCGATCTGGATCCGCAGGGCGCGCTGTCCGCGGGTCTGGGTGTGTCCCACTACGACCTCGCCATGACCGTGTACGACCTGATCGGCAAGGACACCCCGCCGGTCGACGAGGTGCTGCTGCACACCGGTGTGGAGCGACTCGACCTGCTGCCGAGCAACATCGACCTGTCCGCCGCGGAGATCCAGCTCGTCAACGAGGTGGCCCGCGAGTACTCGCTGCGCCGGGTGCTCGACCCGCTGCGCGACCGCTACGACTACATCCTGATCGACTGTCAGCCCGCGCTGAGCTTGCTCACGGTGAACGCGCTGGCCTGTGCCGACGGGGTGATCATCCCCATGGAGTGCGAGTTCTTCTCCCTGCGCGGGCTCGCGCTGCTCACCGACACCATGGAGAAGGTGCGCGAGCGACTCAATCCCCGGCTGAACATGCTCGGCATCGTGATCACCATGTTCGACTCCCGGTTGCTGCACGCGCGTCAGGTGCTGACCCGGGTCGAGGAGATCTTCGGCGAGCAGGTCTACAAGACGATGATCACCCGCACGGTCCGCTTCCCCGATGCCAGCATCGCGGGCGAGCCCATCACCTCGTGGGCGCCCAAATCCCGTGGCGCGGACCAGTATCGGGCGCTGGCGCAAGAGGTGCTCGACCAACGCTGAACCCGGTCGCCGCGGCCGGCGGATGACAAGCGCCGCGGCCGTGGCGTTCGCGGCGTCGAGCGGTCTCAGCCCACGATGTACGCGGGCTGCGGACCGGTCGTGGCGATCGTGCGCCCGTCCTGCGTGAGATTCACGGTCACCTGGCCGCCCGAGCTGTTCGGCAGAATGCGCCCGGGCGCAACGAGATTGCCGGTCCAGCGGTGCGCCGCCCCGTCGCAGTCCACCTGAACCGGTCCATCGAGCCGAATGGCGATGGGCCCCCCGATCCCGCCCTGGAACATCTGCTCCAGTGAGCCGTCCACGACGTCGACCCCGGCCGTCCCGCCGCCCTGGCAGGTTGCGCTGCCGCTGATGGCCAGCGTGGCGACGTTGTAGACGAGTTCGGCATCGGCCGAGACGACGGGCGATTGCGCGCCCGCGGGTCCGGCGAGAATTCCGGCGCAGGCCGCGACGGCCAGCAGCGACAGCGGTAGTCGAATGGGGAGCATGACGGGCCTCGAATCGAATCGATGATCGCGATCTTGTCCCCATCATGCGCGCGTTCCGCGGTCTCGCCCGCGAATATTGCCGAAACGTTGCCCTGGTGCTCGAGTGCAATGCGTCGGAAATGTCCGATTGCGAAGAACTCTCCTAGATCGGGCAAATCGGTCGAAAGTAATCCGGCGATTCTCACCGTGCTTCCGTGCGTCGCGATACGGACGTTTGCCCAGCAAGTCGATGCCCCCTGCGCTCGCATTCTGATCCGGGCATTTTTAGACATATGACCACTAGGGGAGCGCGCGAAAGGACTGGTCATTCGCCCAAAGTGGCGTAGGTCACAGTTTGATAGAAGTTCGCCCCACGTGCCGCAAACCCTTTTCAGCTTCTTTGGAGAGTCTTTACGATTACGCCGTTCCGCTCCGAATAGCGTCGTGCCTACACAGCTTCGCCCGCCGCTCGCTCTCGATGCCAGTACATGTTGACCGATGAACCGGACCGTAAAACCGTCCGGCGAAGGAGAAATATGTCCACCGACACCGAACAGCTTCCCCGGACGTCGCTGCCCGGATTCCACGACCTGCTCCGCCACGACCTACCGGCCTCACTGGTCGTCTTCCTCGTCTCGCTACCGCTGTCCATCGGCATCGCGGTGGCCGCCGGCGCGCCCGTCGCCGCCGGGCTCATCGCCGCCGTCGTGGGCGGTCTCGTCGCCGGGTCGCTCGGCGGGTCCACCCTCCAGGTGAGCGGGCCGACCGCCAGCCTCACCGTGGTGGTCGCCGAGTGCATCAATCAGTTCGGCTGGGCCGTCACCTGTTTCATCACCGTGGCGGCCGGTCTGTTACAGATCGTGTTCGGGCTCAGCCGAATCGCCCGCGGCGCGCTCGCCATCGCCCCGGTCGTGGTGCACGGCATGCTCGCCGGCATCGGCGTCGTCATCGCCCTGCAGCAGGTGCACGTGCTCTCGGGCGGTAGGTCGCTGAGTTCCTCGTGGGACGCCATCAGCGGACTGCCCGGCCAATTGCGCTCCGCGCGCCTGGGTGACCTGTTCGTCGGGCTGCTCGTCATCGCCATCCTGGTGGGCTGGAAGCATGTCCCCGAACGGGTTCGGGCCATCCCGGCCCCGCTGGTGGCGGTGGTCGCGGCCACGCTGGTGGCCTTCGTCCTCCCGGTGAGCGTCGAGCACATCGTGCTGAACGGCTCGCTCGTCGACGAGCTGAACCTGCCGGGACTGCCGCACGGCGGCTGGGGCACCGTCGTGCTCATGGCCGTCACGGTCGCGCTGATCGCCAGCGTGGAGACGCTGCTCTCGGCGGTCGCGGTCGATCGCATGCAGAAGAACTCCGCCCGGCGCACCGATCTCGACCGCGAGCTCATCGGCCAGGGCAGTGCCAACGTGGTGTCCGGTCTGATCGGCGGGCTGCCGATCGCGGCGGTCATCGTCCGCAGCATCACCAACGTGAAAGCCGGTGCGCGCGGGCGGGCTTCGACCATGCTGCACGGGCTCTGGATTCTGGTGTTCTCGGTGGCCCTGGTCGGGGTGGTGCGCCAGATCCCCAAGGCGGCACTCGCCGGGCTGCTCATCGTGGTCGGCATCCAGCTCATCAAGCTGGCCCACATCCGGCTCGCCAAGCGCAACGGTGACCTGGTGGTCTACGCGGCCACGGTGACCGTCGTGGTGTTCTGGAACCTGCTGCTGGGGATGCTGGTCGGCCTGGCCCTGGCGTTCGGGCTGCTGCTGTGGCGCGTGGTGCGGGTCTCGGTGTCGGCCGCGGAGGTGGGGCCGCTGCGCTGGAAGGTGACCGTGGACGGCACCTTCACGTTCCTCGCGTTGCCCCGGCTCGCGCCCGAATTGGCCAAGGTGCCAACCGGATCCGACGTCACGATCGAGATGACCGTCGACTTCCTGGACCACGCGGCCTACGACGCGATCCAGGAGTGGGTATCGGAGCACCGGGCCGACGGCGGCACGGTGGAGTTCGTCGAGCGGGGCAGCGCGCGCATGGCCAACGCCGTGTCCGGCCCGCCGGCGCGCGGGCATTCGCGGCACATGGTCGACGAGGTGCTCTCGCCGTGGCGGCGCAGCGGGCAGCGGGTGGATCCGGTGGTCGCGGGGGTGGCGGCCTATCACCGCAATCACGCCCACGCCATGCTCCCGCACCTGGATGTGCTGCGAAATGGCCAGGAGCCCGATTCGCTCTTCGTGACCTGTGCGGATTCGCGCATCGTGCCCAATGTCATCACCAATAGCGGGCCCGGGGATCTGTTCACTGTCCGAAATGTCGGGAATTTGATTCCGGCCGATCGCCGGGACTCCTCGATGGAGGCCGCGCTGGTCTACGCCCTGGACAAACTCGACGTGCGATCGGTGGTGGTCTGCGGACATTCCGGCTGCGGCGCGATGGAGGCGCTGCACGCCGAATCGGTGACGGGCTCGGGTCTGGACGACTGGCTGGCCAATGCCCGGCCCAGCCTGGACCGATTCCGTTTCGGGCACGTGGTGGCCGAGGCCGCGGCGGCGGCGGGATTCGGCCCCGTCGATCAGCTCGGCATGGTCAATGTGGCGGTGCAGTTGGAGACGCTCTACGCGCACCCGGTGGTGCGGCGCGGGGTGGATGAGAGGGGGGTGGTGCTTTCCGGTCTGTTCTTCGATATCGCGACAGCCCGAGTGGTGGAGGTCACGGTGGACGGAATACGTGAGATCGACGACGCGGGGGCCGATAGCCATTGTGGCTCAGGTTTTCTCAGCCTTTGCTAAGTCTTTACTTCTAGCCTGGCACGACTCGTCCGGTGAGTTGTGGCCAACGCCGTCCACAGCATCTTTCGATGCCTTCAGAACATGTTCGACATCTTGCGGACCGCCCAGCGGTCCGGAGTAGGAGCCGAAATGTCCACAGACACCGATTCACCGCCCGGCAGAGCGGACCACTGGTCCACCACTCTGCTGCGCCACGATCTGCCCGCGTCATTCGTTGTATTCCTGGTAGCCCTACCCCTGTCCCTGGGCATCGCCGTGGCCTCGGACGCCCCGATCGCCGCGGGCCTCATCGCCGCGGTCGTCGGCGGCGTGGTGGTCGGCATTCTGGGCGGCGCGCCGCTCCAGGTGAGCGGTCCGGCCGCCGGTCTGACCGTGGTGGTCGCCGAGACCATCAACCAATTCGGCTGGAAGATGGCCTGTTTCGTCTTCGCCGCGGCCGGCGTCCTGCAGATCCTGTTCGGCTTGAGCAGGATCGCGCGCGCCGCGCTCGCCATCGCGCCGGTGGTGGTGCACGCCATGCTCGCGGGCATCGGCATCACCATCGCACTGCAACAGCTGCACGTGCTGCTCGGAGGGGCGTCGCACAGTACAGCTTTCCAGAACATCGTGCAGCTGCCGGGGGAGCTGACTTCGCTGCACGGTGACGACGTACTCGTCGGCGGTGTGGTCATCGCCATCATGCTGGGCTGGAAGTACGTTCCCGACCGCCTGCGCGCCCTGCCGGGACCGCTGGTGGCGGTCGCGGTCGGCACCGCGCTGTCGCTGGTGCTGCCCGGCAACATGGAGCGAATCGTGTTGAGCGGCTCGCTGTTCGACGCCATCGGCCTGCCCGAGGTGCCCTCCGGGAACTGGGGTTCGGTCGCGCTGGCGGTCCTGACCATCGCGCTGATCGCGAGTGTGGAGAGCCTGCTGTCCGCGGTGGCCGTGGACAAGATGCAGACCGGCCCGCGCACCAATTTCGACCGCGAGCTGGTGGCCCAGGGCGCGGCCAACGTCACCTCGGGCCTGCTCGGCGGTCTGCCGGTCACCGGTGTGATCGTGCGCAGCGCCACGAACGTGCAGGCGGGCGCCAAGTCCAAGAATTCGGCACTGCTGCACGGCATCTGGATCCTGGTGTTCTCGGTGCTGCTGGTCGGCGTCGTCGAGCAGATCCCCAAGTCGGCCCTGGCCGGCCTGCTGATCGTGGTCGGTATCCAGCTGGTGAAGCTGGCCCACATCCGGCTGGCCCGGCGCACCGGCGATCTGCTGGTGTACGTGGTCACCGTGCTGGGCGTGGTGTTCGCGAACCTGCTCGAAGGTGTGCTCATGGGCCTGGTGCTGGCGTTCGCGCTGCTGCTGTGGCGCGTGGTGCGCGTCGTGGTGACGGCGTCGCCGGTGACCGGGACCGACCGCTGGCTGGTGACGGTCGAGGGCACCTGCACCTTCCTGGCCCTGCCCAAGCTCTCCACGGAGCTGGCCAAGGTGCCCGAGGGCGCGGAGGTGCTGCTCGAGATGAGCGTGGACTTCCTGGACCACGCCGCCTACGAGGCCATCCACGACTGGGCCAAGCAGCACGAAAGCACCGGCGGGAACGTGGAATTCGTCGAGCTGGGCACCGCGCCCATGGCCGACGCCGTGAGCGGTCCGCCCGTGCGCGGGCGGTCGCGCGGCCTGCTCGACGCGGTGCTCAAGCCGGGACAGGACGGCGACGGGAACCCCGTCACCTCCGGTGTGGCGGCCTACCACCGCCGGCACGCCCACGTGGTGCGCCCGGCCCTGGACGAGCTGCGCGACGGTCAGAATCCGCATTCGCTCTTCCTGACCTGTGCCGATTCGCGCATCGTGCCGAACGTCATCACCAGCACCGGCCCGGGTGACCTGTTCACCGTCCGCAACGTCGGCAACCTGGTGCCGCCGCAGGGGCGCGACAGCTCCATCGAGGCCGCCATCGTGTTCGCGCTCGAGGAGCTCGAGGTCGATCACCTGGTGGTGTGCGGGCATTCGTCCTGCGGGGCGATGCAGGCCCTGATGTCGGGCGCGCCCGCGGGTCCGGGCCTGGGCGATTGGCTCGGGCACGCTCAGAGCAGTGTCGAGCGCTGGATGCAGCGGCATCCGGTCGGCACGGCCGCCGCGGACGCGGGTTTCCGCGCGACCGATCAGCTCGCGATGGTGAATGTGGCCGTGCAGCTGGAGAATCTGCAGGCGCACCCGGTGGTGCGGCGCGCGATCCTCGAGCGGGGCGTCACGTTGTCGGGCATGTTCTTCGACATCGGGACCGCGCGGGTGCTCGAGGTGTCCCACGACGGCATCGCCGAGATCACCGACGCCGACCTATCGGCCCTGGCCGCCGCGCTCGGCTGAGGCAACGACCGGGGCGCGGCGGCCACCGCGCCGCCTTCGCCCCGGTCGCGGCCCGGTCGGCGTGCCCCCGTGCGGGTTCTCGCACGGCGGCCGGCCGCGTCTCACGCACGTACGCTGGCGGTGTGCGCACAGAGAACGACACGGCGGGGATCACGGCCGCCGCGAACGATCCGGCCGCCGCCGGAGCAGACACCGCGGCGGCCGACACCGCCGCGATCGACGCGATCACCGAGAACGAGCCGGGTCGCTGGCGCGCCTTGCGGGCCTCGATCGCCGCGCGCCCTACCCTGAACATCACCTACCGGATCGCGGTGGGAGTCCTCGGCCTCGTCGTACTGACGCTCGGGATTCTCGCGATTCCGTACCCCGGCCCGGGCTGGCTCATCGTCTTCGCGGGCCTGGGCATCCTGGCCACCGAATTCGCCTGGGCGCACCGGACACTGCACTGGACGCGCGGGAAATATCGGACCGGCATGGACTGGCTGGCCCGCCGGGGGATCCTCGTGCGCGGGCTCGCCGCACTCGGTACCGTCGCCATCGTGATGGCGACGCTGTGGTTGCTCGGCACCTTCGCTGTCCTCGCCGGTCTGATCGGAGTCGAATGGGAACCATTGAGCAGTCCGCTGTTTCGGTGAACACCGGACCGGTGATCGTGCCCGGCACGCACCTGCTGGACGCGCGCTGGCTCGGTGAGCGGATTGCCGACATGGGAGTGTCCTGGGGGACGGGCAACACCCGAGTCGCCGGGACGCTGTGGTGGTGCATGGCGGCCTCCTCCCTGGTCGCGCCGGTGGTCGGGGCGTACGCCGCCGGTGATCCGGCGCCCGATACCGATATCGAGCGGATCTCCTGCGAGATCCGGCCGGACGGCGGTGTCGAGCGGGTGTTCGCGCTCGGCACGGTGGCAGCCGACCAGCAGGCGGGCCAGGTGCTGCGGCATACGCTCTCTCAGGTCGTTCCGGTCGTGGCCGAGGCGTCCGGGGCGGGCATCGCCTCGCTGTGGGCGATCGTGGCCGACGCCATCGGCAATCGCGCGCTCGACCTGGGCGATCAGGAGGCCGGGGCCCGCCTGGCCCGGGACGTGGCCGGACGGCTGCCGGTGCCGCGGTTCAGTGATGTGGGCGCCCGCACTTTTGTGCGCCGCATCTCCTGCTGCCTGGTGTTCGAGGTCTCGGGCTGCGAGATGTGCACCAGCTGCCCCAAACGCCCTGCCGCCCAGCGCGAAGCGCTGCTCAGCGAGCTCGCCGCTCGCGGCGAGGGCTGACCGCACCGCCGCCCGCGCCCGGCCGTAACGCCCCGCGCGCCCGGCGGCGCGGGCGCGGACACCCCGGCGGCCGGTCCATCGGCACGCCCCCGTCACCATGCCGATAGCATGGTGCGCGACCAAGCGGCGGGCTTTCGCCCGTCCACGACAACTCCAAGGAGCGCTCAGCCGTGACCACCTCAGTGCCGAAAACCCCAGTCGCCCTCGTCCGGGTGTCGGCCGGGACTACGGCGGGTGCCGCGGTGCGCGAGGCCGACCTGCCCAGCAAGGGCCCCGAGGCCGTGATCGCCGTGCGTGACGGCGAGGGCAATCTCAAGGACCTGTCCTGGATTCCCGAGATCGACGAAGAGGCCGAGGCCGTCACCGCCGATTCCGAGGACGGGCGCTCCATCATCCGGCACTCGGCCGCCCACGTGCTGGCCCAGGCCGTGCAGCAGGAGTTCCCCGAGGCCAAGCTCGGCATCGGCCCGCCCATCAAGGACGGCTTCTACTACGACTTCCAGGTCGATCGCCCCTTCACCCCCGAGGATCTCGCCAAGCTGGAATCCCGGATGAAGAAGATCATCAAAGGCGCGCAGCGCTTTTCGCGCCGCGTCACCGATGTCGAGTCGGCGCGGATCGAACTGGCCAAGGAGCCGTTCAAGCTCGAGCTCATCTCCGACAAGTCGGGCATCGACGATCCGGAGATCATGGAGGTCGGCGGCAAAGAGCTGACCATCTACGACAACCTGGATCCGCGCACCGGCGAACGCGTCTGGGGCGACCTGTGCCGGGGCCCGCACATCCCGACCACCAAGTACATCCCCGCCTTCAAGCTGACCCGCAGCTCGGCCGCCTACTGGCGTGGTGATCAGAGCCGCGAGGATCTGCAGCGCGTGTACGGCACCGCCTGGGAATCGCAGGAGGCGCAGGACGAGTACCTGGCGCTGCTGGCCGAGGCCGAGAAGCGCGATCACCGCAAGCTCGGCGTCGAGCTGGACCTGTTCTCCTTCCCGGACGAGCTGGGTTCGGGCCTGCCGGTGTTCCACCCCAAGGGCGGCATCATCCGCAAGGCGCTCGAGGACTACTCGCGCGATCGGCACATCGCCGCCGGCTACGAGTTCGTGAACACCCCGCACATCACCAAGGGCCACCTCTTCGAGGTGTCGGGCCACCTGGACTGGTACCGCGACGGCATGTTCCCGGCCATGCACCTCGACGCCGAGTACAACGACGACGGCACCGTGCGCAAGCCCGGGCAGGACTACTTCGTCAAGCCGATGAACTGCCCGATGCACAACCTGATCTTCCGTTCGCGCGGCCGGTCCTACCGCGAGCTGCCGCTGCGGATGTTCGAGTTCGGCTCGGTGTACCGCTACGAGAAGTCCGGCGTCGTACACGGCCTGACCCGCGTGCGCGGCATGACCCAGGACGACGCGCACATCTACTGCACCAAGGAGCAGATGCACGCGGAGCTGACCACGACCCTCGGGTTCGTGCTCTCGCTGCTGCGCGACTACGGCCTGGACGACTTTTACCTCGAGCTCTCCACCAAGGACCCGGTCAAGTTCGTGGGTTCGGACGAGCTGTGGGAGGAGGCCACCGAAACCCTGCGCAAGGTGGCCACCGATTCCGGCCTGGACCTGGTGCCGGATCCGGGCGGCGCGGCCTTCTACGGCCCGAAGATCTCGGTGCAGGCCAAGGACGCTCTGGGGCGGACCTGGCAGATGTCGACCATTCAGCTCGACTTCAACCTGCCCGAGCGGTTCGAGCTGGAGTACACCGGCTCCGACGGCGCCAAGCATCGCCCGGTCATGATCCACCGCGCGCTGTTCGGCTCCATCGAGCGGTTCTTCGGCGTGCTCACCGAGCACTACGCGGGCGCGTTCCCGGCGTGGCTGTCCCCGGTGCAGGTCGTGGGCATCCCGGTCGCGGAGGCCTTCGCCGAACACCTCGAGGGTGTGGTGGATCGGTTGCGGGAGCACGGCATTCGCGCCGAGCTCGATCGCAGCGACGACCGCATGCAGAAGAAGATCTTCAACCAGACGGCCCAGAAGGTGCCGTTCATGCTGCTGGCCGGCGCCCGCGACGTGGAGGGCGGCGCGGTCAGCTTCCGGTTCCGCGACGGCACCCAGGTCAACGGCGTCCCGGTCGCGGACGCGGTGGCGACCATCGTGGACTGGGTCAAGCGGCGGGAGAACACCTCTCCGACGGCCGAGGGCTTCGAGATCCGATCGGCAGGCGTATGAGTGAGCGTGGGGTTTCCGGTGGTCTCGCCGAAGAGGCTGCCGGGCAGGAGGATTCGGTAGGCACGATCGTGGATCACGGTGCGGGCGAGCCGGATCGGCTGCAGCGGCTGTGGACGCCGTACCGCATGTCCTACATCACCGGGGCCACCGCCGAGCGCAAGGAACGCGCGGCGCAGGATCCGGACGCGCCCAAGAAGACCGGGCACCCCTTCACCGACATCCCGCAGATGTCGGACGAGGACGGCCTGGTGCTGGCGCGCGGTGAATGGGTGTACGCGGTGCTGAACCTGTACCCCTACAACCCCGGTCACATGATGGTGGTGCCGTACCGTCGCGTCGCCAACCTCGAGGACCTGACCCCGCAGGAGAGCGCCGAGCTGATGGCGTTCACCCAGCAGGCGATCCGGGTGATGAAGCGGGTCTCGCGGCCCGAGGGCTTCAACGTCGGCCTGAATCTCGGTGGTGTTGCCGGTGGTTCACTCGCCGATCACCTACATCAACACATCGTGCCCCGCTGGAGTGGCGACGCGAACTTCATTACCGTCGTCGGCGGTGTGAAGGTGATGCCGCAGCTGCTGCGCGAGACGCGGGCGCTGCTGGCGGAGGCATGGAAGGAATCCGAATAGCGTGCTGAGCTTCTTCGGTCGCGAAACGTTCGCCAAAGCGACCGCGCCCCTGGGCAAAGCGCTGGTGGGCACCGGTCTGACCCCGGACGCGATGACGCTCATCGGTACCACCGCCACGATCGCCGCGGCGGTGACGCTGTTCCCGTCGGATCACCTGTTCTGGGGAACGATGGTGATCTGGCTGTTCGTCATGTTCGACATGCTGGACGGCGCCATGGCGCGGGCGCGCGGCGGCGGCACGAAGTACGGTGCGGTGCTGGACGCCACCTGTGATCGGGTGGCAGACGGCGCGATCTTCGGTGGTCTGGCCTGGTGGGCGGTGTACAACGAGGGTTCGCGCGAACTGTTCGTGGCGACCCTGGTGGTCCTGGTGACCTCGCAGGTCATCTCCTACGCCAAGGCGCGCGCCGAGGCCAGCGGGCTCTCGGCCGACGGCGGGCTCATCGAGCGGCCGGACCGGCTCGTCATCGTGCTGGTCGGCGCCGGATTCACCGGCATCGGCGGGCATTTCGGCATCGAATGGCTCTCGTACGCGGTGTACGCGGCCATGTACGTCCTGGCGGTGCTGAGCATCGTCACCGTTTTCCAGCGGGTGCTGGCCGTGCGTAATTCGCCCGGCGCCCGCGAGGTCATCGCTCCCGTGGCGGCGACCGGCAAGTCGACGAACGCGCCGGAGGAACCGCAGCGGTGAGCACCGATTTCACGTCCGCGATGACCGACAAGGCATACGCGGCCGGGTGGCGACTGGTGCGCGGGCTCCCGGACGGGACCGCGCGCCGGATCTTCGACGCGGGCGCGGACGCCGCCGCTCGCAGGGCGAATCGCGCGTCGCACGCCGGGCACCCGAATCAGTTGCGGCGCAACCTGGCTCGCGTCATCGGCACCACCCCCGATGCGGTGCCGGACACCCTGATCCGGGACAGCATGCGGGCCTACGCCCGGTACTGGCGCGAGGCGTTCCGGCTGCCGTCCATGGATCACGCGGAGATGGCGCGCTCGGGCATCATCCAGGTCGCGCAGATCGAGAATCTCGAAACGGCGCTCGAGGCCGGGCGCGGCGTGGTGCTGGTGCTGCCGCATTCGGGCAACTGGGATATGGCCGGCATGTGGCTGGTGCAGAACTACGGGCCGTTCTCCACGGTCGCCGAGCGGCTGCAGCCGGAATCGCTGTTCAAGCGGTTCGTGGAGTATCGCGAGAGCCTCGGCTTCGAGGTGTTCGCGCTGACGGGCGGCGAACAGCCCCCGTTTCCCGCGCTGGCCGAGCGACTCCGGCAGAACCGGGTCGTGTGCCTGATGGGCGAGCGCGACCTGACCGGCAAAGGTGTGCCGGTGAACTTCTTCGGCGAGCGCACCTGGATGCCCGCCGGCGCGGCCAAGCTCGCCGTCGAGACCGGCGCGGCGCTGATCCCGGTGCACGGCTGGTCCATCGTCGACGAACAGGGTCGCGAGGCGTGGCGCTTCAAAACCGAACAGCCCCTTGATGTCTCGGACGGGGTGGAGGCCGCGACGCAGGCCCTGGCCGCGCGCTTCGAGGCCAACATCGCCGAGCACCCCGCGGACTGGCACATGCTGCAACCGCTGTGGGAGGGTGATCTCTCGCCCGAACGGCTCGATCGCATCGCGGCCGCACAACGCCAACTCGGCTATCGGGCACCGGACATCGCGCGGGGGGACAGCGCTCTATGAGAATCGGCATGGTCTGCCCGTACTCGTTCGACGTGCCGGGCGGCGTGCAGTCGCATGTCGTGGAGTTGGCGCAGGTCCTGATCGAGCGCGGGCACAAGGTGAGCGTGCTCGCCCCCGCCTCGGAGGACACCCCGCTGCCGGACTTCGTGGTCTCGGCCGGGCGCGCGGTCGCCATTCCCTACAACGGGTCGGTGGCGCGACTGTCGTTCGGGCCCACCGCCTACACCCGCATCCGGCGCTGGATCACCGACAACGATTTCGACGTGCTGCACATCCACGAGCCGAACGCGCCGAGTCTGTCGATGCTGGCGCTCAAGATCGCCGAGGGTCCCATCGTGGCGACCTTCCATACCTCGACCACGAAGTCGTTGGTGCTCAGTACTTTTCAGGGCGTGCTGCGCCCATACCACGAGAAGATCAGCGGGCGGATCGCGGTCTCCGAGCTGGCCCGGCGCTGGCAGGTGGAGGCCCTGGGCGGAGACGCGGTCGAGATCCCCAACGGCGTGGACGTGCCCGCCTTCGCCAATGCTCCACTGCTGCCGGGCTATCCGCGCGCCGGGGGCAGCGTGCTGTTCCTGGGCCGGTTCGACGAGCCGCGCAAGGGCATGGACGTGCTGCTGGGCGCGCTGCCCGAACTGGTCCGCCGCCACCCCGAGGTCGAGGTGCTGATCGTGGGCCGCGGCGACGAGGACCGCCTGCGCCGCGAGGCCGGGGAGAACGCCTCGCACCTGCGGTTCCTGGGGCAGGTCTCGGACGCGGACAAGGCCTCGGCCATGCGCAGCGCCGACGTGTACTGCGCGCCCAACATCGGCGGCGAGAGCTTCGGCATCGTGCTTGTTGAGGCCATGGCCGCCGGAACCGCCGTGGTGGCGAGCGATCTGGACGCCTTCCGCCGGGTGCTGCGGGACGGCACCGCGGGCATGCTGGTGCCGGTGGGCGACTCCGATCGGCTCGCCGAGGCCCTGGACACCGTGCTGACCGATGTCGAACGCCGCGAGGAACTCGTGCGCACCGCCAATCAGGTGGTCGGCGAATACGACTGGCCGGTGGTGGCCGAGCAGATCCTGCGGGTCTACGAAACCGTCACCGTGGGTGACCTGCGCGTCAGGACCGCCGGGTGATCACTTTCTCCGCGACGGCCATTCTGGTCCTCGCACTCGTCGCCGCGCTCGTCATCACCATCGGCGTCTGGGCGTACACCACCGCCAATCGCCTGGACCGCCTGCACGTGCGCTCGGATCAGGCGCGCAACGCGCTCGACGCGGCGCTGGCCCGGCGCGCGGTGGTGGCCCGATCGGTGGCCGCGGTGCTCGGGGTGCCGAGCGCGGACCCGGAGTTGTTCGAGCAGTCGCGGCGGCTCATCGCCCTGGCGGACCGGGCCGAGCGCTCGGACTGGCAGGCCCGCGAAGCGGTGGAGAATCAGCTGGCAGGCGCGCTGTCGGCGGTCGACATCGATTCGCTGCCACCGCAATTGGTGGCCGAGCTGGCCGACGCCGAGGCGCGCGTGCTGATCGCGCGGCGCTTCCACAACGACGCGGTGCGCGACACCCTGGCCCTGCGCACCCGCCGCCTGGTGCGCGTGCTGCACCTGGGCGGCACCGCGCCGCTGCCCACCTATTTCGAGATCGCCGAACGCGTCACCCCCGCCGCGTCCACCGGGCTCGAGGTCGACACCGTGCGCACCTCGGCGCGCGTGGTGCTGCTGGACGAACAGGACCGTGTCCTGCTCCTGCGCGGGCGTGACCCCAAGGTGCCGGACGTGGAGTTCTGGTTCACCATCGGCGGCGGCGTCGAGACCGGGGAGTCGTTGCGCGAGGCCGCGATTCGTGAACTCCACGAGGAGACCGGCCATGTCGCGGATCCGGCCGGGCTGCGCGGCCCGCTCTGGCGTCGCGTGGCGGTGTTTCCCTTCAACGGCGAGCTGATTCGCTCCGAGGAACTGTTCTTCGCCCTGCGGGTGCGCAATTTCGAGCCCGTGCCCGCGAAGCTCGACTTCATCGAGCGCCGCTCGATCACCGGCAACAAGTGGTGCGCGCCGGAGGACATCAAGACCCTGGATCACTCCGGGGAGACCGTGTATCCGTACCACCTGGACGAACTGCTGGCCGAGGCGATCACGGCTGCCGACGCCGACGCCGATCCGGAGGTCCGCTCGATCCGCTGACAGGCGGAACCGGGCCGTCGCGCCCGGCTCGGGTCGCCCGCGGTGGTGACGTATCCGAAGGGCGTCGTCCATCGCGTCGATGCCTCGGTCGGCATCGCGTTCCAGTGGCCGGGACTTTAAGCGAAAGTTCTTAGTTTCGGCGGTGCGGGCGGTTACCGTGGGCCGGTCAATGGTGATCGGTGGCAAGGATTTCGGTATGAAGCTGATGTACGCGCTGTGGGGTTCGGGGTTGGACGAGCGGCTGCACGCCGCGGAACTGCGGAACCGGCTGGCCGATGTCGGGGCGAGCGAGTGGCAGGTCAACGTCCGCGACGCCGACGTGGCGGCCGCGCAGGTGCGGCATTCGACCTACGAGACCCCGATCGACGCGATCGTCAGCGTGCGCACCCGGGGCGGGCACGAAGCCGTGACCGCGGCCGTCGCCTCCGTGGCGGACGAGGTCAACGGATGGATCGTGGACGAGCGGACCCCGATCGTCCCGCCGCGGGTCGAGAACGGCACGCGCACCGACGCGCTGTCGAACTTCGCGCTGCTGCGCATCCCGGAAGAGCTCACCCGCGAAGAGTGGCTGCACATCTGGCACGATCGGCACACCACCGTCGCCATCGAAACCCAGGACACCTTCGGGTACGTGCAGAACACCGTCACCGAGCCGATCACCCCGGGCAACCGGGTCGACGCCCTGGTCGAGGAACTGTTCCCGATGGCGGCCATGACCAGCGCGCACGCCTTCTACGGCAGCGGCGGCGACGACGCCGAGCTCCAGCGCCGGGTCACCCGGATGATGGAGAGCGTGGTCAGCTTCGGCGCGCACCTGAACCTGGACCTGGTGCCCACCAGCCGCTATGTCTACTCCCTGACCTGATCCGGGGTCGAAAACCAGGCGCAGGCAACGGTATGCGCGCGCTAGTCTCGGGGCCAGTTGTCCCGACGGAAGATCTGAATCATCATGACGCATACCGTGCCCGGTGCAGCGCAGCCCCGAGCCGACGACCGGTACGACGAGTTCCTCGCGAGCGTGCGAACCCGATTCGCGGAGCGGGACCCGGGGGAGTTCGACCTCTTCACCGTCGACACCGACGGCCTGTTCGAGGTGTTCCTGGGCGAGCTGCCGCCGGATCTGGTGGCGGAGAACACCTGTGGGACCTGCCGCGCCTTCGTGCGCAGGTACGGCGGACTGGTGACGATCGGCCCGGACGGTACGGCCGAGTCGGTGCTGTGGCACGGCGACGGCACCCCGCCGATGTACGCCAAGGCGGTCGCGGCCCTGGCCGAGGTGGTCGAAAACCGGCCCGTCACTTCGGTTTTCCGTACCGCCGAGCGTGCCTGGGGCGCCGGGGAGGCCGGTGGCTGGACCCACCTGTCGGTGACCCCGCCCGCCGAGCTGATCTTCTCCGGGAGCGGGCTGTACACCGCGCGCCAGTACGCCGCGGCCAAGCGTGAGGACCGCGTGACGCTCGAGCGCGCCCTGGCGGAGTTCCCGCACGAGGTCGTGAAGAAGGCGGTGGCGCTGCTGCGCACCGAGCAGCTGTACCGGTCGGACGCCGTGCTCGGCGCGGGCTCGTGGCTGCTCGCGCTGCACGAGCGGCTCGCATCGGTGCGCGGCAAGGGCGTGGTCGCACGGCGGCAGCGCGAGAATCTGCTGTGGCTGGCAACGGCTTCCGCTCCGGCGGGCTACTGCCACGTCAAGAGCGGCATGATCGGCACCCTGCTCACCGACCTCGCCGACGGGCTCGCGCACGCGGATGTGACACGCCGCTTCGCCGAGAAGATGCACCCGCTGCAGTATCGCCGCCCCACCGCGGCCCCGACCGACCAGATGATCGCGCGGGCCGAGCGGGTGATCGGCGAGTTGCGTGCGGCCGGCTCGCTCGAGCGCCGGTTCGCCAGGCTCGCGGACGTGCATCCGATGTGGTCCCCGGCCGTGGTCGACGCGGCGCCGGCCGAGGGCGTGTTCGGGCATCTGAAGCCGGCCCGGAAACAGCGCGCGGCAACCGATCTCGACGGGGACCCTGTCGTCATCACGTGGGAGAAGTTCGCCCGCACCGTGCTGCCCGGGGCCGAGCACATCGAATTCTCGGTGCCCGAGGGCAAGGCCGGTTACGGCGCGATGGTGACCGCGGCCGACGCGGACGCGCCGCCGATCGTGCAGTGGGACAGGCCCGATCGCCGCAATCCGGTGACCTGGTACGTGTACGTCAACGGCTCGCCGGCCACGCAGTGGGGACTGCGCGCGGGGAAGTTCCACGACGTGACCGCCGTCGTCGCGCATCCGGCGACCTGGCACGTCGAGGCCGACACCACGCACCGCGAGCAGGCGGTGCTGTTCGCGCTCGCGGGTGCGACGGACACGACCTACACCAAGGGTGCGGGGTTCTTCCCGGAATTCCTGTCGAGCGAATTGCACGAGATTCGAAAGACATTGGAGGCGTACGCGAAAGACGCGGTGGTCGCGGACAGGGACGCCGCCGAGGTGTGCGGACTGCTGATGTCCAAAGGCGGCGCACTGAATCACACCTTCCGCGTGACGTCGGGGGGAATCCGGACCCGCTATACCCTCGATCGCTGGGATTAACCGCCGGAACGAGAAATCGGTGGTGGCACCGGCCACCACCGATTTTGCACTCGATGCCGTTCGAGCGGTTGCGGATGTGGGCTCCGCACATGTCGGCTATGGTCGGACACGCTTGCCGCACACCGGGTGTGGTGAGCTGGAACTGGAGGTGACTCGTTCGTGTCCTACCTGCTCTATGACTTTCTCATGCCCTACATGGGTCCCGCGGCCGCGGAATACTGGGCGACGGTATTCGTGCTGGAGCCGCTGAGCAATCAGTAGCCGGACCGTGCCGGATCACCGCGTCGGGGACCGTGAATTACCGGTCCGGCGCACTGATCCGGCGGTTCGAGACGCTCCGGAATATCAGCCCAGCGGGCTGTGACCCAGGAGCACATGGCCGGTGAAGCGGAGCTGCTTGGCACGCGGGAGCGGGTGGAACAGGCAGCCGTGAATATCGCGGTACCACATTTCCAGCGGAAGCCCGCGGGAATAGCCCGCGCCGCCCACGGTTTCGATGGCCAGGCGAACGGTTTCGATGAGCTTGTCCGCGGAAACCGTTTTGCGGCTGAGGATCCGGGCGGCGTTGGCGTCGGTGTTGTCGAAGTTCAGATCGTCCGAGGCGGTGAACATGGCCTCGATCAGATCGACGGCCGTGACGTACGCGTTCATCATCTCGCCCGCCGAGCCGACGGTATGCGCGTCGGCCCGCCCCGCCAGCAGCTCCGTCACCGTTTCCACCGCACGATCGGCGATGCCCAGGTAGGCGGCCATGACCAACGGCATGGCCGCGCCGATCACCGTGTTGAGCACCGGCGGCCAGCCGGTCGCCGGACGATTCAGCGAGACGGCGGCGTCGGGCACGAAGACATCCTCGAACACCAGGGTGTGTGAGCCGCTGGCCCGCAAACCGATGGTGTCCCAGGTCTTTTCGATGCGCACGCCGTCGGCGGCGAGCGGTACCGCGAAGTGCAGCACGCGCGGGCCCTCGGGGGAATCCTCCCAGCGGATGCTGGTCACCGCGATGGTCCCCGACTCGCAGCCGCTGGCCGGCGCCTTGCGCGCGGTGATGCGGTAGCCGCCCTCGACCTTGACCGCGTGGCCGTTGGAATCGACCCAGTCCGAGGCGCCGGTGCTGACCAGGATCGCGCCCGCGGCCACCTTGCCGAAGACCGCGCTCGCGTCGATGCCGTGCTTGTGCCGCCAGACCTGCGCGGCGACCAGGTGGGTGTGCATGGCGAAGGCCACGGCGGTGGAGGGATCGTGCCGGCCGAGCACGCGCAGGATCTCGCCCATCTCGCGATGGCTCACCCCGCCGCCGCCGAACTCCACCGGCACCAGCGCGGCGCTCAGGCCCGAGGATCGCAGCAGGTCGAAGGCCTCGGTGGAGAATTCTCCGGTGCGGTCACGCTCGGCGACCCCGTCGCTCAGTTTCGTCCCGACGGCGGTGGCGGTGGCGATCCAGTCCTGGGTGGTGGGTGCGGTGGTAGTCGTCATGTGCGTTCGGCGCCTATACCTTTCGATCGAAAGGTATTGAGGGGTAGCGCCTTCCTCCTTGTGATGCTGGGTGGATTGGGGGTTGTCGTCGTGGGCGGGCCCTGCGCGGGGCCGGCGTTCTGGTTATTGATCGTGTGGATCGTGCTGAAGCGCAACAAGGCTCTGCGGAAAGACGAGCGCGATAAGCGAATAGTCCAGATAAGGGGCGTGTCGGCGCCGGGTCCATCGGCCCCGGTCTCGGCGACGGAACGGCTCGATCTCGGTTGGTGCACGACCACTGTGGTGGGCGACCGGAATGCGGGCTGGTACGCCACCCTCCAGGGCGGTGGTGAAAGCTCACTATCCAGCGAGGGCTGACGCGAGAGGCCCGCAACTACGAGACCGTTTTCGAACAGATGGCCGAAGGTGACGCGTCCAATCGGGGCGAGTTGACCGTGCTCGCGGACGCGCTGGCCGACGCAGGTTATGACATCAATTCGCGGCGCAGGCGTGCGGTGCCGCTCAGGTGTGCGTGGACCACGCGCCCGAGCGCGCGCGGTTGACCCCACGACGGTCCAAGCGCCGGGCCGCGGTCTGCACCGCTGGTTGAACGCGGTGATCAACGGACCGTCCTTGCGCGGGTCCAGCGGCGGCAGCGGATGGAGTTTGGTTTCGGAGGCCGCGGTGGACCGGGGCTGCGCAGTCAACGCGCGTGCCAGCAGCCGGTTGCTGGAAAGCTTGTCGTGGTAGGCCTGCATTCGTGTCCACCGCAGACAGATCGCGAACGGGCAGCTGCGCGGATCGGGGCCGCTGGTGAGAGCGATGTCGTGTCCGGCGCCGATCCGCATCACATCGGCGGTGCCAAACTCGCGCACGTGTTCGGCGAGCGCTACCACGATTTGCTCGACCTCGCCGGTCCGGCGATGTTCGGGGGACCACGAGTGCTGGGGCCGCACCGCGAACGATGAATTGGACAACATGCCACCCGGCCGGGCAGCTGGTTGCTATGGCCTTCGGCCGCCGCGCTGGGGGCAGCGGCGGAAGGCCATGGGGCGGGGCGCGTGATCGTGGCCCCGGTCGGAGTGTGGGTCGATCGTCGCAGTCATCCACAACGCGTTCTCACTCAGGCTTTCCGAGGCCGCGTCCGGCGAGTGCGCTCGATTCGAGTGCGTCCGACGCCGTGCTCCGCCCACCCAGAAATGCGACAACCCAGCCGTTTCGGGGCCGGGTTGTCGAGTCTTCGGCTCACAGTGTCACTGTTGCACTTCACGAGCCAGGTCGATCATGAATTCGATCGTCTTGCGAATGAGTTCGTCCGTCATGACCAGCTTGCCGGTAGGGGTTGTGATGTTTTCCTCCAGGATTTCTAGCTCCACGACCCATGACCCGACCTGTGTCCGATATTTTTGACCGGGAGCGATCCACGCCTTCTCGGAGAATCCCGTAGCGGGAGCGTAGGCCGTATTGGCGGGCTCCGAGGTGCCCTTGAGTTGCGGGTTCCTGACCTGCAACAGTCCAACATACTTATCGGACGCGCTCGGCCGGCAGAGCATCGTCCACTCAATCGGCTTGTCGAAATATTCGGAAACCGCTCCCGGTGAATATTGCACATCTCCGACGGAGAGCTGGGTTTCCAGGAACCCGGCGAGCTGCTCGCATACCTTCCCCTGCTTGACGTGAGAAGGGCTGGCATCGAGGTCCGTCTGCAGGTCGTCTCGATACGGGTCACCGCAGCCGCTGAGCAGCACCACCAGTGCTGATACCGCCAGCAGAACAAATCGAAAATGTCGCATAATCTCTATGCTCCGTCCGTCGAGATCTTCCACAGGACGCTGTTGTCGAGAACTCCGAAGTTATTCACGGAGTATAGAAGCTCGTTGCGGTTGGTCGGGTCCACGTTCTGTCCAGTCGCGCCGGGCCAGTGACCATTTGGCATTCCGGTCGGGACTTCGATCAGCGACCTCAGTTTGCCTTCGTTCACCGACACTTTGGTCGTGGCCGCCAAGATGTCGACGATCCCTTTGGACGCGGACTTACACAGGTCGATGATCGTTGACGCATACGCCGACATGAAGGTTACGATTCCGGTTACCGAATACTGTTTCGCCATCGACGTCGCCACTGCGGCGACCAAGTCTATGACGTGTTTCGCCAAGTCAGCATACAGAGATTCGACCGTCGTGCCGACCGTCTCCAACTCGCTCGCGACCGTGGTCGCATACGTTTTCATCGCCTCGAACGCAGGCTTCTGTTTGTCCGTTCGCATGTTCTGATAGATCAGCTGCGCGGGACCATCCCAATAACCCATCAAATTGGTATCACCGAAATTGTTGGCGGCGTTCTCGAGATCTTTCAGGATACTCACACGCCACACGCCTGCGACATCGATCAAGGTTATCGGCAGCGCGGCCCCGACGAGGAAATCTTTTATCCCGGGCGCCTCGTCGGTTCCGTAAAGCAGATCCTCGATCTTGTTCTTCACCTCCTGCTTCCTGTCTCCGATCGTCCAGGCGTACAGCGGATTATCGAACTCCAGAGGCCATATACCAGACTTTTCTTCGCCCACGAAGAACTTGATCATGTCCTCCGCGACTTTGAACGTGGCGTCCACCTGGGGCGACAACTGATCCAACTTCGGGTCTGCTCCGAGAAGATCGGCGAGAGCCAGACCCAAATTCGCGCGTGCGTCTTCGACTCTACCCACCACTAACCCCCCAGAATCGCCCGGAACTCGTCCCGGCTGGTCTCTTCCTCGTGCTTGTACAGCTCATACCCGTTACGCAAGTGCGAGCCCAGCAGACGGCTCACCTCGGCGCCCTCGGTCAGTAGGAAGTAAGCCACGCCGGGTACCTTCCTGTACACCTCGTAGAAATCGGTGAAGAGTCCGACTTCGGATTCGCTGATATTCACTTCGCTGCTGAGCGTTTTCGTTGCGGCGCTACTGAGGTTGGTGTTGGCGGCATTCCATTCGTCGGCCACGTGAAGCAGCCTGTTCATTGAAACTTCGACTTTGCCGTCCGTTGGGTAACCCATTTATATCCCCCTATTGTCGATCAGTCTTCTACGGTGCTGATCGTCCATCGATTCGAGTTCGTCGTCGCTGTACCCGGAATAGTCATGGGCCGTTGCCAAACTCGGGCGCAGATCACGAATTTTCTGAACGCACGCCAG
This sequence comes from Nocardia sp. NPDC003693, assembly GCF_053981095.1. Classification (NCBI taxonomy): domain Bacteria; kingdom Bacillati; phylum Actinomycetota; class Actinomycetes; order Mycobacteriales; family Nocardiaceae; genus Nocardia; species Nocardia sp. NPDC003693. The sequence continues at coordinate 104,149 of NZ_JBSFNO010000007.1, read as the reverse complement.
CGTTTCGCTCTCGAGCATCCATGGCTCGGCGCATCCGGCCCAGCCCAGCCACACCTGAAACGACACGATATTGAGCCGGTTCCCCTTGACCGTCATGACGGGCTCGTCGTCCACCTCGGTCGGTCCGGATACTTGATAGGTTCCCAGGCCGAGGGTTCCGTTCCGCAGACGGGTGTATTCGTCCCACGTACGCGTTTCGAGCAATGCCGCATACCTTTGCCGGGCAGAAACCACTCCGTCGTGCTGGGGTGGCTGACCCGGATCGCCGACAAGCCGGGCGCATCGTTCGTTGACACCGGTCAGGTAGGCGTTCATGAGTTCGGTACCGACCCGGTTGACCGGAACCTCGTTCTTCCAGCGGTAGCTGAATTCCATCCGCACCGGAAGCAAGGCGCTATCGACCACGATCGATACCGGGGATGATGTACTGAGACCGCCGGGCGCGGCATTGGCCGCAGGCCGATCCGACGCTGGTCGATGGATCGGTTCATCGTCCCAGTCGTCGCTGTAGTTACCGAAATTGGTATAGCTGATCACCATGAAGGCGAATGACACCCCTGCCTGTGTAGCCCCCCACACATTGAAGCGATCGGGACGTTACCACGAACCGGACGGTCGGCCAACTCGAACGATCGGGCTTCCATCGGTCCCGGTCAGCCATTGTTCCTGTGCCGCTGCACAAAAGAGCAGTCGAATTCTTGACAAGGGTTGGTATCGGGGCGAACTGGCAGCGATACGGTGGTCGAACGCTGCACTGAATCGGACCACCCCGTGATTCAGTATCTTTGTGCGCGATAGCAATCCGCGTCGATCAAACGGCACTGATGGCCCCTTGTCGAACACGTCCACGCCGCAGATACCAGCAGGCGCGTTGGTAGTGTGGGCGCGAGGTGACCGCGCCGGAGGGCTCCGCCGTGCGGAGCGTGACTCTCCGCCAGTTGCATGCTGTCAGGGTCGAAGGTGGTGGTCAGGGGTGGCCGTCCCGCGCCATCGCTGAAACTGATCGTGGCGGTGGCGATCCAGTCCTGGGTGGTGGGTGGGGGTAGCGGTAGCGCCTTCCTCCTGGTGATGATGAGTGGAGGGGGTGTCGTCGAGGGCGGGCCCTGCGTGGGGCCGGCGTTCTGGTTGTTGATCGCGTGCAATGGCGTGAAGCGCAACAATGGAGCGAATAGTCCCAAAAATGGACCTCTCGGCGCCGGGTCCATCGGCCCCAGTCGCGACGCCGAAACGGCTCGATCGCAATTGGGCACGAAGACGATCACTGTGGCGGGCTGCCGGAATGTGGGCTGGTGTGCCGCCCTTCAGGCGGTGGTGAAAGCCCACGCGGGAAGTCCGCCAAGGCCCGAGCGTGCCCTACAGCGGACGTTCCCGCTGGTCGATGGACCGGCCGCGACACATTGATTGGTGCTCCGCCGACTGAGCCGCAGCGTGAATACTGGCTCCTACCAGTGTGAATAGGTTCTCTGTCGGTGGCCGGCGATACAGTCGCCGGGTGCAACTGCGGTACAACTTCCGCCTTTACCCCACGCCCGGCCAACAAATCTCGTTGGCCAAGGCGTTCGGGTGCGCACGAGTGGTGTTCAACGACGGGCTGGCCGCGAGACAGACAGCGTTCGGCAACGGGCAGCGGCTCTCGGACGCGGAGTTGTCGAAGCGCTTGACTGAGTCGAAGAAGTCGCCCGAACGCGCATGGCTCACCGAAGTATCGTCGGTAGTGTTGCAGCAGGCGCTGGCGGACTTGAACACCGCCTACCGCAACTTCTTTCAGTCGGTGACCGGGAAACGCAAAGGCGCGAGAATGGCACCGCCGAAGTTCCGGTCTCGCAAGGACGCTCGGCAGTCGATCCGGTTCACGAAGAACTCCCGGTTCGCGGTGACGCCGGGCGGGAAGCTCCGGTTACCGAAGGTCGGAGACATCGCGGTGCGCTGGTCAAGGGAACTGCCGTCCGATCCGTCGTCGGTGACCGTGATCAAAGACGCGAGCGGAAGGTATTTCGCGTCGTTCGTGGTGCGAACCGACAACGAGCAGCTGCCGCCCGTGGTGTCTGAGGTGGGTATCGATCTGGGGCTCGCGGCGTTCGCGGTGTTGTCGAACGGGAAGCGGATCGGGTCCCCGCGTATCCTGCGACAGGCGGAACGCCGCTTACGGAAGGCTCAGAAAGCGTTGTCCCGCAAGGAGAAGGGGTCGAAGAACCGAGCCAAGGCTCGGATGAGGGTCGCCATCGCTCACGCCAAAGTGGCCGATACGCGCCGGGATTGGGCGCACAAGCATTCCACCATGATCATCCGTGATAACCAAGCGGTGTATGTGGAGAACTTGAGCATCAAAGGTCTGGCACGGACCCGGTTGGCGAAGTCGGTGCACGATGCAGGGTGGGGCATATTCACGCGGTTGCTGGAGGAAAAAGCCGCCCGATACGGGCGGACCTTCGGGAAGGTCGACCGTTGGTTTCCGTCCACGCGCATGTGCTCGGTGTGTGGGGTGGTCGGGGAGAAGAAGCCGTTGCGTGTCCGGGAATGGACGTGCACTTGCGGTGCGATCCACGACCGCGATCTGAATGCGGCGATCAACATACTCGCGGCCGGACGGGCCGAGAGGTTAAACGCCTGCGGAGGGGCTGTAAGTCTGTCCGCCTAGCGGAGAGCGAGCCCCAGTGAAACAGGAACCCACTGAGAGCGCCCGACAGGGCGCTGGCAGGAATCCCCGCCCTTCAAGGTGGAGAGGACGTCAAGCCAGTTCGAGCGTGCCGGATCGGTCGAGAAAGTGGATGTTCGGTATGTGCTGACCGATGCCGGGCGGGAGCTGGAACCGGTGCTGTTCGGGCTCGGGGCCTGGGGTGCGCGGTGGTCGTTCGGGGAACCCGAGCCCGCGGAGCTCGATGCCCAGTTGCTCGTGTGGTGGATGCACACGCGCTTGGACACGTCCTCGTTCCCGGGCAAGCGGCACGTGCTCTACGTCCGTTTCAGCGATGATCCGCACCGGTACTGGATCGTGGTCGAGGGGGGTGTGCCCTCGGTCTGCGACTCCGATCCGGGTTTTCCGGTCGATGTCACCATCGCCTCCGATGTGAGTTCGCTCTATCAGGTGTGGCTCGGGCGCATACCGCTGCACCACGCCGTGCGCACCGGCCGGCTGCAGTTCCAGGGCCCATCGGACCTGACCCGCCGCATGTCCAGCGTGCTTCGGCTCTCACCTGTTGCGGCGGGTTAGCCTGTCCGCTGTGATGTGCGTTACTGGCCGCGAGGCCAGGCAGTCCAGTGGCGCCCAACTGGCTATGAAGTGGCCTCGAGTGGACGCTTAGAATCAGGATGTTCGTATTCGAGTGAATCCCCGATTGGCCCAGATGACACAGGAGTTTGCCGTGACCTCGTCCGACACCACCCCCTCCATCGGCACCGCCCGCGTGAAGCGCGGCATGGCCGAGATGCTGAAGGGCGGTGTGATCATGGATGTCGTCAACGCCGAGCAGGCCAAGATCGCCGAAGACGCCGGCGCCGTCGCCGTCATGGCGCTCGAGCGCGTGCCCGCCGACATCCGCGCCCAGGGCGGCGTCTCGCGCATGTCCGATCCGGACATGATCGACGGCATCATCGCCGCGGTCTCCATCCCGGTCATGGCCAAGGCCCGTATCGGCCACTTCGTCGAGGCGCAGATCCTGCAGTCGCTCGGTGTGGACTACATCGACGAGTCCGAGGTGCTGACCCCGGCCGACTACGCCAACCACATCGACAAGTTCAACTTCACCGTGCCGTTCGTCTGTGGCGCGACCAACCTGGGCGAGGCGCTGCGCCGTATCACCGAGGGCGCGGCCATGATCCGCTCCAAGGGTGAGGCCGGCACCGGCGACGTCTCCAACGCCACCACCCACATGCGTACCATCCGCGGCGAGATCCGTCGCCTGACCTCGCTGTCCGAGGACGAGCTGTACGTCGCCGCCAAGGAACTGCAGGCCCCGTACGAGCTGGTCCGCGAGGTCGCCGAGACCGGCAAGCTGCCGGTCGTCATGTTCACCGCCGGTGGCATCGCCACCCCGGCCGACGCCGCGATGATGATGCAGCTCGGCGCCGAGGGCGTGTTCGTCGGCTCGGGCATCTTCAAGTCCGGCAACCCGGCTCAGCGCGCGGCCGCCATCGTCAAAGCCACCACCTTCTACGACGACGCCGACGTGCTCGCCAAGGTCTCGCGTGGCCTGGGTGAGGCCATGGTCGGCATCAACGTCGAGGAGATCCCGCAGCCGCACCGGCTCGCCGAGCGCGGCTGGTAAGCGCTCTCCGCGTATCGAATTCACCGCCGGATGGTCTTTCGAGATCATCCGGCGGTTCTTTTGTATCACTACCCTTTTCGCGGTCTCGATGCCGAATGTGACCGTGGTTCGGTGCCTCCGGCCCTAGACAAATCGGCGGGGCTGTGCCGCAGTGTGTTTCACGATGCGCAACCATTTGCTGAGAATGGCGAAATGTCAAGGATGCCATACGTGGCAATGGATTCCGTCGTGCGCCGCGCCGCACCGTTGCTGTCCTGCGGAGTTGGGTTTCAGCTGACCCCGGCAACTTTTTCGCATTGTGCCGGAACAAATTTACTACCTGGTGGTTCGTCGCTAATGTTCGGCTCAGCCGCCGGTGGGACGGTCCCGGCGCAGCCTTCCGGCAAGGAGCCCGCATGCTCGAAATCAATCAGTTCACCTACGGGTGGCTGACTCCGCTTCTGGCGTATGTCATGTCGGTCACCGGGTCGTTGCTGGCCCTGCGCTGCATGGTGCGGGCGCGCGGGTATTCCGGGCACGGTGGCTGGATAGCGACGGGCGCGGTGGCGCTGGGCGGCACCGGGATCTGGGTTATGCATTTCATCGCGATGCTCGGCTTCTCGGTGCACAACGCGACCATTCGTTACGACATCCCGGTGACGATATTGAGCGCGGTGATCGCGATGGGCGTGGTGTGGCTCGGCCTGTCGATCGTGGTGAACCGGCACGGGGGCGAGGGCTTCGCGCTCTGCGTCGGCGGGGCGATCACCGGGCTCGGGGTCGGGGCCATGCACTACTCGGGCATGTACGCCATGAAAACCGATGTGGCCGTGCGATTCGATCCGTGGATCGTGTTCCTGTCGCTGGTGGTCGCGGTGGTGGCGGCGACGGCGGCGCTGTGGTTCGCGCTGCACGTGGACGGCATCGTGGCCACCACCGGCGCGGCGCTGATCATGGGAATCGCGGTGTGCGGCATGCACTACACCGGGATGTTCGCCATGCGGGCGCATGTCGCCGAGCACGTGAGCGCGCCGTCGGGCGCGCAGGCCGGCCAGTTGCTGACCCCGTTGATCATCGCGGTCAGCATGGTGACCATGCTCCTGCTGCTGCAGGTGGGCATCACCGATATCGAGGAGCCGGACCTGAGCCGGATCCGCGGTCAGTACGCCAGCCGATACTGGCCCGTGCCCGAAAGGCCCAGGCGCCGTTTCCGTCCCGAAGACCGCCCGCGCCCGCGCTTTCGCGCCGACGACTTCCCGACCGAGAAGTTCGACCCCCGCCACCGCCGCATGGACGGCTGAGGATCTGCCCATCGCCCGAAAACCGCCGTGACGTAGGGGTGCCCGCTTTGCCAGGATGGGGCGGTGATGACCGCGCCACCGACCTTCCGCGGCGAGTTCGAGACGCACGTGACCGTGCGCGCCGACTCCCCGGCCTCCCTCGATGCCTTCGAACGCTACGCCGCCGCACGGGATCTGAAGTTCACCCATATCCGGCTCGCGCGCGGGCGCGTCTGCGATCAGCCGATGCTGACGGCGGGTTTCACGGGCGAGTACGACGCGGTGCGGGATGCGGTCCAGCGGCTGGTGGCGGATGTCGCGGCGGCCGGTTTTCCGGTGGTGCGCACGAAGATCGAGGCCACGCCCTGGGCCGACGGCGTACCCGGCGATGACCCTCGCGCTCGCGCGATGGGCCCCGACTACTACTTCGAGCACCACGTGAAGCTGCTGCTCCCGCCGGGCGCCGACACCGCCGCCCTCGCGTCGACCGCCGCCGCCCACGCGGCCCACCTGTCCGCCAACGCCCGCCGCACCCGTCCCGACGGTCGCGCCGAGCGGTTCGTCACCCAGCGCTGCCGGCTGGTAGGGGACGTCACCGCCGCCGCGCGCGTACGGGCGCTGCTGGCGGAGCTGGAGTCGGGCGGCTACGAGATCCTGTCCGTGGAAAGGGAGTTCGTCGTATTCGACAGCGACGAGTCCGTCGACGCGGGCTGGATCGACGAGCTCGGCGCGCGGTCGTGAGGCCGGGGTTCGGCTCGTGGCCGGCGGAGCCGCACGCGGCCGATCCGACGCGGCGCGCGGGCTGGATCTCCGAGGTGGCGGAGTTGCCGGCCCGGTGGGCGCGGGCCGGGATCGCTGCCGGTCGGCCGGATCCGCGGCTCGTCGGCGCGGGATCGTCCTGACGGGCCGGGATGCCGCGGAAGCGCGGCGTGGCGAACGATATCGAGTCCGCCCGATCGGGTGGACCGCAACGAAGGAGGGGACGTCGTGACTGCGACATCGTGGGACGAGCTCGGGTACGGGCCGTGGAGTGCCGATCTGGTCGTGCCGGGGGAGGCGCCGTCGGAAGAGGTGCGGGCCGGGCGGGGGTTGCCGCACACCCTGCGGCCGGTGCCGGGGTACGGGGTGGTGCAGCGGCCGGTGTTCGACCCGGCGGCGGCGGGGTTCTCGTACGGGATGCGTTTGAGTGAGCCGCATTTCGAGGACGCGAGCCGGGCGGCGGGATGGTTGGCGGCGCGGCGGGCGGCGATCGATCACGTGCTGGCGGCGGTGGCCGGGTCGGAGTGGGCGGGACAGCTCATGGTGCGGGGGAGCGTGCTGCTAGCGGCGTGGTTCGGCGCTGCGGCGCGGGAGCCGGGCGACGTGGATTTCGTCGTGCTGGATCGGGGGTGGGAGGTCGGCTCGGATCGGACCACCTCGATGTTCGGGGATCTGGCGGCGCGGGCGGCGGCGGAGTCGCGGGCCGAGGACAGCGATGTGCGCATCGACGCGGCCGGGGCGATCGACGGTGAGATCTGGACCTATGATCGGGTGCCGGGGCGCAGGCTGGTGCTGCCGTGGACCTCCACGCGGCCGGGAATCCCTTCCGGCACGGTGCAACTCGACTTCGTCTTCAACGAGAGCCTGCCGCAGGATCCCGCGTGGACCGAGATCGAGCGCGTCGGTGCGGGCGGGCCGCCGGCCCGGCTGCTCGCCGCGAGCCCGGAGCTGTCGCTGGCGTGGAAGCTGCTGTGGATCTACACCGATGTCTACCCCGAGGGCAAGGATCTGTACGACGCGGTCCTGCTCGCCGAGAACTCGACGCCGACCGCGGATCTGCTGGAGCGGGTGGTCGGTCAGCTCTCGCTGGCGAACCTGGGATACGCGGTCTTCCAAGTGGATTGGGCGGAGTTCGCCAAGGACCGTCCGGATCTGGCGCACGAGCAGGACGCGATGATCTGGCGATTGACGGTGGCGCTCGCGCCGGCGTTCGCACCCGGGCTCGGCGCACCGCTGTACGACGCGATAGCCATGTTCCTCGCGCTGGAAATCGACTCGCAGCGTGCGCGATACGCCGCGCGGGGGCAGGTGGTGATCGACGAGCTGATCGACCGCCCCCATCCGCCGACCGCGCACCTGCTCGTCCTGCTGCGCGAGATCCTCGGTCCCGCCGAGCATTCCCTCGACGACGTCGCCGATCTGGTGGTGGCGCGGGGGCTCGAGACGGGGGCTAGCGTGAGCCGTATGAATCCGCACGAGATCGCGTCGGGGTTGAGGTAGTGAGCGAAACAACTTGGGATCGTGCTGTTTACGATCCGGCCGCCGAGCATTCCGGGCTCGACGGCGCCGACGCCGGCGGGTGGCTGGCCGCCCGGCGGGAGGCGATGGACATCGTCGTGGCGGCCATCGCCGAGTCGAGTTGGGTGGACCACCTCGTGCTGCGGGGCAGTGCGCTGTTGAAGGCGTGGTTCGGGGACGCGGCGCGGGAACCGGGGGACCTGGATTTCGTTGTGACGCCGGTCGAATGGCGGATCGACGACGCGGAGGTGGCGCGCATGCTGCCCGATATCGCGGCGCGGGCGGCGGCGCTCTCGCGGATCGCGGGGACCGTGCGTATCGACGCCGAGCCGTTCGTCTCCGATATCGAGCAGCACATCTGGACCTACAACGGGGTGCCCGGATGCCGGCTCGAGCTGACCTGGGAGTGCCCCGAGCGCGGTCGCGGTGATCTGCACCTGGACTTCGCCTTCGGCGAGGAGCTGCCGGACGCGCCGGTGCGCACCGCGATCGCGCGCCTGGGGATTCCGGGGCCCGCGGTCACACTGCGGACCGCGACCCGGCCGTTGAGTCTGGCGTGGAAGCTGCTGTGGCTCGGCGCCGACATGGACGAGGGCGGCGCGAGCGGCAAGGACCTGTACGACGCGGTCCTGCTGGCCGAGCACTGCACCGTTCCCCGTCCGCTCCTGGACGAGGTGCTCGGCCTGGGTGACGTGGAATGCTATTGGTCACCGGAGTCCCGCACCCGCCTGGACGCGCTGCTGGCCGCCGCCGAGAACGTGGAATGGGACGGCTTCGCCGCCGCCTACCCCCACCTCGACCGCGCGCGAGACGATTTCATCTGGCGCCTGGTGGTGGCAGTGGCCCCGGTCTTCCCACCCGGCCTGGAAACCCTCTACGAACGCGTGGCCCTGACCCTGACCGGCCGGGTCACCTACCTGCGCAACCGGATAACGGGCCCGCTACCCGACTACATCGAGCAGACCTTCGCCGCCCGCCCACCCTCGACGGTCGAACAGTTGGTGGTGACCCGCGAGTTGATGGGCCGCGAATCGACCTCGCTCCGCACCGCGGCCGACGCGGTGGCCGCGATGCAGTCCCGCCGCACGACCCGCCCCTACCCCGCCTTCCAGCGCGGCTTCGGCGATCCCCACCGCATAGCCGCAGCCCTGGAGCCTCAGTCGGATCGCTCCCCTCGGTGACCGAATCACCCTGGGAGCGGACTATTTACGACGTCGCCGCAGCCGAGGGATTTCTGTATCGGGACATGGCCGAGCAGTGGCTCGATGCGCGCCGCGAGGCCATGGACCATCTCGTCGGGGCGATTGCCCTGTCGAGCTGGGCCGACAACCTCGTGCTGCGGGGGAGCGTGCTGTTGAAGGCATGGTTCGGCGCGCTGGCCCGCGAACCCGGCGACCTCGACTTCGTTGTCCGGCCCGAGGATCGGCGCATCGACTCCGATTCGGTGGACGACATGTTCGAGGAGATCTCCGACCGGGCCGAGGCATTGTCGCGATCCGGGGGCACCGTTCGGTTGGCGGCTCATCGGTCGGATTACGAGGTCGAGCGCCGGATCTGGACCTACAGCGGCACCCCGGGCCGAAGGCTCGAACTGTCGTGGGAGTGCCCGTATCGCGGCTACGGCGCGCTCCACCTCGATTTCGCCTTCGGTGAGTCGCTGCTCGACGCTCCCGTTCGCGTCGATATCCCGCGTTTCGGCAGCTCCGGTCCCCCGGCGCCCCTGCACGCGGCGAGCCGGTCGCTCAGCCTGGCGTGGAAGCTGTTGTGGCTGGGGGAGGAGTACGACGTGACACCCGGCAAGGATCTCTACGACGCGGTCCTGCTCGCCGAGCACTGCGCCCCCGCCGAGCTCCCGGACACCCTGCTCTACCGGCTGTTCGCGACCGCAGACAGCGAAAGATACTGGCACGGGGGCCTCGGCGGTCCGAACGGCATCCGGTCCCGGGCGGCGGCGGTCGATTGGCGGAGTTTCGCCGTCCACTACCCCCTGCTGGAAGACGCCCACGAGGAGTTCACCGACCGCCTCACCCAGGCCATGTCCCGGATCTTCCCCGCTGCCTCGTAGAGATCGATGTCCGCCACGCGCCCATGGTGGCACGGCTATCCGACAGGCGAGTCCGGGAGCAGGGAGCGGAGGTAGCGGCGGCGGTAGAGGCGTTGGGGCACAAGGAGGATGGGGAACAGGGGGCGCCAGGGGGTGGTGGGGGCGGGGCGCGTTAGGGAGCGGAGGGTCAGGTGGATTGTGCCTTCGGGGGTGCGGTGCACTATGAACGCCTCCTCACCGGAGACCGGGTGGCCGGGGAGCGTCCCGTAGGCGAAGCCGCGGCGGGTCGGGGTGTCTACTACCGCCACCACCCGGGCGGGTTCGTGGATCTCGACGGGGCCGAGGGTGGCCGTTATTCGGTAGTCGGCGTTTAGGGTTGCCCGTAGGGCGGTGGTGGACAGGGGAGTTACGCGAAATCCGCTGCGCCGTTTCACTTCCCAGTGCATCAGGGCCTCGGAGGCGGAGTCCCACAGGGCGTCGCCGCGGCCGAGGGGGACGGTCCGTTCGAATCGGCGGAACCCCGTGCCGGGGTCGGTCCACCGTTCGGCGGCCGGGGCGGTCGCACCTACGTTCGGGTAGCTCGGCTCGGCCGGAAACCCTTGGTGCGCAACTGTCTCGCGCCGGTTCACCGCGCACTCGCCGTCGTGCCGGGCAGCTCGATGCCCGGGCCTCGGGGTGACCTCACGTCGCGCTCTCCTCGTTGTCGGTGCCCGTTCCCCAGGTTCCACCCGATTCGGTCGGTCTGGCAACACGTCGGTTGCCGTGACTCTCCGGTCGATCAGACGGCGCCGCGGAGGGGGACCGCGCCGGGGACCGCGGCGACCGCCTCGGCGCCGGCTGCGGTCGCGGCGGCGTAGAAGTCGGCGGTCGTCGCGCCGGCGAAGAAGTCGCCCGCCCAGCCCGCGGTGAGCAGCTCGACCGAGTCGATGTTCGTCGCGTCGGGGGTGCCGCAGAACGCCTCGCCGAGGGCGTCGGAGCTGGTGCCCTCGGCGTCGGTGTGCGTGCCCGCGGGGAGGCGGACGCCGAGGAAGGGGCGATGTAGCAGGGACTCCAGAGCCGTTGTGCCGGTGCCGAAGTTGTTGCACAGGGACGGGGGTGCGGAGATCGCGAGGATCGGGAGGTCGGTGCCGTCCAGGTCGGTGAGGGCGCGGTCGGTGTTCGAGCCGAGGAACGACTTCACCGGGTCCAGGAGCACCACGCCACGCAGGTGGTCCCAGGTGGCGGGGTGGCGCACGTGCAGGCTGTGGGCGACGTACTCCACGGCCTCGCCGCCCGCGGAGTGCCCGACGAAGACGAAGTTCGCGGGGATGGCGGGCGGGGTCACACCCTGGCGGGCGGCCGCGTCGGACAGGCTGCGGGCCAGCGGACCGGCGGGGTCGCCCGCGGTGGCGAAGAGCTCGGCGACCTCGTCGAGGAACGGCGTGTTGTCGCCCAGGTTCTGCAGGGTGCAGCCCGCGAGATCGAAGAACGGCAGGCTGGGTGCGAACACGAGGTAGCCGGCGTCGGACAGCGTCCGCGCGAGCGACGCGACATTGCCGGAGTTGCGCGCGAATCCGTGCTGCACCCAGACCATTCCGCGCGGTTCGCCGTCGGGCAGGTACCACTCGGCGCTCTGCCGCACTTGCGATGCCGCGCAGGGAATCGCGATCTCACCGCCGAGCACCGGGCCCGCCGTGCCCGCGGGCGCTCCCGGCCCGGCGCAGAACGCGGCGAGCAGGGCGGCGGCGACGGCGGTCAACGCCGGTCCTCGATGGTTCATGGCAACTCCCGCGGCGACCGCACCGACTTCGACAAAGTGGTGTTTCATACTGTTCGTGCTCAGTATGTGCGCGTGAGTCGATCTTGGATGACGGTTCGCCGATGAGCCCCGAATTCACCGAGAGTGGGTAGCCCATGGTGTCCGTCCTGATGCTGGCGATCGCGGCGGTCCAGCTGGCCTGCGTCGCGGCGCTACCGGCCGCGCTGCGCGAACCGCGGGTGTGGTTGCTGCGCCTGGTGGGCGTGGGCGTGGCCTACGACTCGGCGATCATCGGCCTCGGGTCGCTACTCGGTGAGGGAGACCTGCTGCACGCCCTGAGCATGGGCCGTTTCCTCGGCCACGCGATTCTCACCCCGCTGCTGGTGGTCTGGGCTGCGGACCGCGTGCGCATGCGGTGGTTCCCGGTGTGGGCGGCCTGGCTCGCGACGGTCGCGCTCATAGCGTGGGCCCTGCTGAGCGAGGTGGCCGGACTCGAACTCGAAACCCGGGACTACGCGGACACCCTGCGCTACACCGCGCAACATCCCGCCGGGCCGCCGTATCCGACGCTGGTCGTCATCGCCCTGCTCTGCGTCGCGTGCGTGGTGCTGTGGCGGCGCGAGGGGCTGTACTGGCCGCTGCTCGGCGTCATCGGGGTGACGGTGGCGTCGGGGGCCGCGTTCGCGGTCCCGCCGCTGGGCAACGCGGGCGAGGCGCTGCTGCTCGCGGGCCTGGTGACCGCCGAGCGTTCCCGGCCCGGGCGGCTCGGCGCCGCTCCGCCGGACTGACGCCGGACGGCGAGCGCTCCCGGCTCAGCGCCGATCCGCCGGGCTGAGCCGGACCGCCGGGCGGTCGGGGTGATCCCAGGCGACCAACAGGTCGGGTTCCTGCGGATGCGCCCGCCGATGTTCGACCGACGCGGTGATGGTGAAGCCGTTCTCGGGCGCGGTGTGCCGGCGCAGCGCCGCTTCGGACATGTGCAGGGCGACCGAGAGATCGATGGACAATCCCCGGCCCAGCAGCATCGGCCCGGCGATCAGCACCACGGATCCGGCCGGGGCGGTGCGGATTCGGGCGCGGGCGGAGCGATCGGTCGACTCGTTCCACAGGGCGGGCAGCCACCGCCCGTGTTCGTGCAGCGCGTCGATCACTTCGCGGGTGAGTGCGGGATAGTCGAACCAGCCTGTGCGGTAGGTGAATTCGTCGTCGCGGTCGTATTCCAGCCGCACTGAGGCGGGCCGGACGTAATCGTGCAGCGACACCACCTCGGCCGGGCGTCCGTGCGTGCGCAGGTGATCGGCGACCTGGTGCGCGAAGGACACCGGATCCGCGGCGTCGGCCCCGTCGATCGCGACGATCGCGAACCCGGGCAGTTCGGCCGCACGGTCCGCGACCAGTTCGGTCAGGGCATCGGGGGTGATGGGGGCGAACGCGGGCACCAGCCCATCATGCCGGGCGCGGCGGTCAGGAGTAGTCGCGGAAGGTCATCAGCAGTCCGGCCGCGCCGAGCATGATCAACCCGATCCAGCAGAGCACCCGCACCCACGTCCACGGCAGATCGCGCACCCACAGCCCGCTGACCAGGACCGTGATCAACATCAGCGCCCCGTAGAAGGGCGTGCGCTCGGGATGACCGCCCATAGTTCCTGGGTACGCCCCTTCCCGCGTCCGCGCCACCCGCCCTGACACGCGGACTCGGGACGGGTACCGTCCGCCCGATCGCCGGTCCCCGGTTGTTAGCCTGAGCCGGACAATCCGGAAGGGGACGTGCATGGCGACGATCGAAGAGGCCCTCGAAATAGAGCGGCTCGAGCGTGACATCTTCCGCGGCGCGTCCACCAAGACGCAGTTGCCGCGCACGTTCGGCGGACAGGTCGCGGGTCAGTCGCTGGTCGCGGCGGTGCGCACGGTTGACCCGCACTACCAGGTGCATTCGCTGCACGGGTACTTCCTGCGGCCCGGAAACCCGCTCGAGCCGACCGTCTACCTGGTCGATCGGATTCGCGACGGTCGCTCGTTCTGCACCCGCCGCGTGACCGGGGTCCAGAACGGCGAGGCCATCTTCACCATGTCGGCCTCCTTCCACACCGCCGGCGACGAGGGCCCCGAGCATCAGGACGAGATGCCGCAGGTGCCGCCGCCGGACGAGCTGCCCGACGCCATGACCACCATGAGCCCGGAACGCCTGTGGGCCATGCGCGAATGGGAGCACTGGGACATCCGCACCGTGCCGCAGGAGCAGGTGGCCCGCCGCGACGGCCTGGCCGCCCAGCAGCAGGTGTGGTTCCGGTACCGCCATCCGCTGCCCGAGGATCCGCTGTTCCACGTCTGCACCCTGGCGTACATGAGCGATATGACCCTGCTCGGGTCGTCCAAGGTGCCGCACCCGGATTCACCGACCCAGAACGCCTCGCTCGATCACGCGATGTGGTTCCTGCGCGACTTCCGCGCCGACGACTGGCTGCTCTACGACCAGCAGTCTCCGTCCGCGGGCTTCGGCCGCGCCCTGACCGCGGGCCGGATCTGGAACCAGCGCGGGGAACTGGTGGCGGTCGTGGTCCAGGAGGGCCTGATCCGGACCTTCCGCGACAAGAACGCCGAGTCGTTCCCGCCCGGGACGAACTGAGCTCGAACCGGCCGGCCGTGGTCGCGGTGATCCGCCGCCGGCATGCCAGTGCGATGACCTCCACCCGCCGGGCGGTCGGCCGTTGCATCCGAGATCGGTCGAGGTAACGCCACGCGATCCGAACCGGCACGGCGACAACCGCTTTCGAACAAGCACGGGGCCCCGGCGACCGAAGTCGCCGGGGCCGCCGTCCCCCGATCCGGGCCCTGCTGCGGGGCGGGCCGGATCAGGCGGTCGGTATCCGCAGGTGACAGACGACGGTGTCGGGCAGTTTGCGCAGCACCCGTTCCAGTTCGTCGCTGCGGTGGCTGGGCAGCAGGTGATTCCAGCCCGCGGGCGGCTCTACTTCCGCGATCACCACGACCTTGCGGCGGCCGGCGAAGTTGTCGCGCACGTAGCGCGCCACCGGCCCGCCGACCGTGGAGTCGCCGTCCTCGAGCAGCAGCAGCCGCACATCGGGATGCCAGGTCTCCCATTCCTTGGTGAAGACGCGAATGTTCTCCCCGGGCAGGCAGACGTGGACGGCGGTCACGTCGCGGCCCAGTGACAGTGCGGCCGAGAGGGCTTCGCGGCTGAGCTCGGAGACCTCCGAGACCGGCACCACGATGGCGATATCGCTCGCGCGCGGCGCCGCGGGCACACATCCCGCGCCGCGGTATCCATCGATCCTGGTGTAGGTCTTGCGAATTCGCTCCATGCCGAACACCAGTAGCGGCAGCACGAGCACGATGAGCCAGGCGCCCTCGGTGAACTTCATCGTCGTGGTGACGATGGCGGCCACGAAGGTCAGCGTCGCGCCGAGCCCGTTCAGCGCGATGCGCCGGCGCCAGCCCGTGGTCCGCACCGCCAGCCAGTGCCGCACCATGCCGAACTGGGCGATGGTGAACCCGACGAAGACGCCGATGGCGAACAGCGGCACCAGGGCGTTCATGTTGCCCTCGGAGGCGATCAGCAGCACCGTGGCCGTAACGCCCAGTGCCAGTACGCCGTACCGGTACACCGCGCGCGGCGAGCTGACCGCGAACCGGTGCGGCAGGCAGTTGTCGTCGGCGAGGATCTTGGTCAGTGTCGGCAGGCCGCCGTAGGAGGTGTTGGCGGCCAGCGCGAGCAGGATCACGGTGGCGAATTGCACCACGTAGTAGGCGATTCCGTGCCCCAGCGCGGTCTCGGTGAGCTGGGAGAGCACGGTGGTGCCCTCGACGGGATGCACTTCGAACTTCTGGATGAGGGCCGCCAGCCCCAGCAGCATGACGCCGAGCAGCACCCCGAGCGCCACTTCCGCGCGCTGGGCACGGCGCACCCCGGGCTCGCTGAAGGACGGCACGGCGTTGGCGATCGCCTCGACGCCGGTCAGTGCCGCGCACCCGCTGGAGAATGCCTTGAGCAACAGCAGCACGCCGATGGTGTGCGCGTCGATCGCCACCGCCGATCCGGTGGCCACGCTCGCGGGTTCCGACCGCAGCAGGCCGCCGACGATCACCGCGAGGATGCCGAGCACGAAGACCACGGTCGGGGCCATGAACGCCCGCGCGCTCTCGCGAATGCCGTACAGGTTGAGCACGGTGATCCCGGCCAGAATGCCCAGGCACAGCCACACGGTGTAGGGCAGCAGTTGCGGGAAGGCCGAGGTCAGCGCCGCGACACCGGCGGCGATGGACACGGCCACGTTCAGCACGTAGTCCACGATCAGCGACGCCGCGGCGACCAGGCTCGTGCGATCACCGAGCCGCTCCCGGGCCACGGCGTATGCGCCGCCGCCGTTGGGGAAGGCGGCGATGACCTGCCGGTACGAGGCGATCAGCACGGCCAGCAGCACCACGATGGCCGCGGTGACGGGCAGGGTGAAGCCCAGTCCGGTCGCGCCCGCGGCGGCCAGGACCAGCACGATCGCCTCGGGGCCGTAGGACACCGAGGCCATGGCGTCGAGGGAGAGTCCGGCCAAGCCGGTCGAAACGGTCAGCCCGCGCCGAGGCGGGGGAGCGGTGATCCCCCCGCGCGGCCCGGGCGAGGTTTGCGGTAGCACATCGGTCACATCGCGCAGTGTTCTCCGAAATCGACCGCGTGACGCCCGTCCTGACGGAACCTCTACACCCCGGGTGAGCAGGGCCACACCACCCCGCGAACGTATGCTCGGGGGCGTGACTGCGACGATTGGTGTGCTGGCTCTGCAAGGCGATGTGCGCGAGCACATGCACGCGCTCGAGGCGTGTGGCGCGCGGCCGGTGCCGGTGCGCCGCGAGGCGGAACTGGCCGCGGTCGACGGGCTCGTGATCCCGGGCGGCGAATCCACGGCGATCAGCAAGCTGCTCGAGGTCTTCGAACTGCTGGAGCCGCTGAAGCAGCGCCTGCGCGAGGGACTTCCCGCCTACGGCTCGTGCGCGGGCATGATCCTGCTGGCCTCCGAGGTGCTCGACACCCGCCCGGACATGAAGCCGCTGCACGGCATCGACATGACCGTGCGCCGCAACGCCTTCGGCCGCCAGGTCGATTCGTTCGAGACCGATCTGGAGTTCGCGGGCCTGGACGACGGTCCGGTGCGCGCGGTGTTCATTCGCGCGCCCTGGGTCGAGCGCGCGGGCGACGGGGTCGAGGTGCTGGCCCGGGTGCCCTCGGGCCCGGCGGCGGGGACGATCGTCGCGGTGCGCCAGGGCAATGTCATGGCCACCTCCTTCCATCCCGAGGTGACCGGCGACCTGCGCGTGCACCGGCTTTTCGTCGACACCCTGGTGCGCCCGCGCGCCGGAGTGTGACCCGCTCGACCCCGATCATGTGCGCGCGGCCATGATGGGGGCGCGCAGTAGACTGGGGCGCTGTCCGTCCGTGGGCTCTTCGGCGGTACTTCCGGGTAGGTAGTACATGTTGGAAGTACCGAGCCCCCTGAACCGAGGAAGTAGGGAATGAGCGGCCACTCCAAATGGGCCACCACCAAGCACAAGAAGGCCGGGATCGACGCGAAGCGCGGCAAGCTCTTCGCCAAGTTGATCAAGAACATCGAGGTGGCGGCCCGCACCGGTGGAAGTGACCCGGACGGCAACCCCACGCTGTACGACGCCATTCAGAAGGCGAAGAAGTCGTCGGTCCCCAACGACAACATCGAGCGCGCGCGCAAGCGCGGCGGCGGTGAAGAGGCGGGCGGCGCCGACTGGCAGACCATCATGTACGAGGGCTATGGCCCCAATGGTGTTGCGGTGCTGATCGAATGCCTCACCGACAACCGCAACCGCGCGGCCGGTGAGGTGCGCGTGGCCATGACCCGCAACGGCGGCAGCATGGCCGACCCGGGTTCGGTGTCGTACCTGTTCCACCGCAAGGGCATCGTCAATCTGGAGAAGAACGGCCTGTCCGAGGACGACGTCCTGATGGCCGTGCTGGACGCGGGCGCCGAAGAGGTCAACGACCTGGGCGACTCGTTCGAGGTCATCTCCGAGCCGACCGACCTGATCGCGGTGCGAAAGGCGTTGCAGGAGGCCGGTTACGACTACGACTCCGCCGATTCCGGCTTCCAGCCGTCGATGTCGGTCGCGGTCGACGCCGATACCGCCCGCAAGGTGTTCAAGCTCGTCGACGCCCTCGAGGACAGCGACGACGTGCAGAACGTCTACACCAACGTGGACATCTCCGACGAGGTCATGGCGGAGCTGGACGCCGAGTAGGCGCTGCTCGCAGTCGCACGACGGCCGCTCCCCGAATCGGGGGCGGCCGTCGTTGTCGTTTCGGATCGCTTACGCGCGCCGCGTTGTCAGCGCATCACGGTGCGGGTGCGGGGCGTGATGCCGCTCATGCGCGGCAGCACCAGTCCGAGCACGAGCATCCCCACGCCGAGCACGAGGTGCAGCCAGTTGTCGGCGGTGTTCACCGGCACGAAATTGGCTTCCTTCGCCTGGTCGACGACCAGGCCGTAGAGCCACAGCACCAGGTAGATGACGCCGCCGCCGAGCAGGAACAACCGCGAATCCCGCGCCGCGCGCATAGCCACCAGCCCGGCCACACCGAAGATCAGATGAACGATGTTGTGCAGCACGGACACCTGGAAGGTATCCAGTAGCAGGGCATGCGATTCGTGCCCGGCGCCTTCGAGCGCGTCGTAGTTGGTGACCACGCCGGGTACGAAACCCAGCACGCCGATGAGCAGGAACACCGCGCCCACCACGCCGGCCGCGATCTGCAGCGGTGTCTTGCGGGTGGGGGTGGTTCCGGTACCGAATGTCGCCATATCCATTCGCCTTTCCTCGATCCGGCGTAGATCCCCGCACGGAACGTCACGAACATCCGCTCGCCGGCTGTCCCGGTGCTACCCGGTCGATTCGGGCACAAACGGCGGGATCGACTCCGGCGGAACCGAATCCGGATTCGCGCCGGTTCCCCTCTTCGCGGTGGCGCATGCCGAACCGTTCTCGCAGATCAGCCCGTCGCACCGGAAATGTGTCGGTGCCCTCTGGCATGGTGTCCGCGTGACGATCGCGTATGAGCCGTTCCGAATCCGGGTCGAGGTCAGGGTGTCCGATCTGGACCTGCAGTTGCACGTGACAGGAGCCGCGTACCAGCAGTTCGCCGACCATTCGAGGTTCGAATGCGTACGGGCGGCGGGTGTTTCGGTGGAGCGAATGCTGGCCGACGGGTTCGGGCCGGTGAATCTGGAGACGGTCATCAAATACCACCGCGAGCTGCGCGCCGGTGACGCGGTGGACGTGACCTGCGCGTGGGTGTGGGGCGGGGGCAAGACCTATCGGGTGGAGCACGAGTTGATCCGCGCGGACGGGGAACTCTCGGCGACGGTCTCCTTCGTGAGCGGGATGCTGGACCTGCGCTCGCGCCGGTTGGTGGCCGACCCGGCGGCGGAATGGGCGGGGCGAGCGAAGGATCCGGGGCTGCTGGGTTTGACGCCGGTCTGTCCCTGAGGCGTGGACGTGCCGGACGCCGGATCCGCCCGGCGCGGAGCCACTTCCGGGCGCCGAGCGCGCGCTCGTGTCGATGAGCGATCGGGCCGCGCGGCTGCGCTAGACTCTCGAACAATTGTTCGTCTGCGGTGGAAGGGGATCACGTGCGGGTGATGGGCGTCGACCCCGGGCTCACCCGGTGCGGGCTCAGCATGGTCGAGGGCGGGGTGGGCCGCACGGTGAAGGCCATTCACGTCGACGTGGTGCGCACACCGGCCGATATGAACCTCGCCGAACGCCTGATGGGCGTCGCCGATGCCGCCGAGCAGTGGATGGACAGGTACGAGCCGCAGGCCGTGGCGATCGAGCGGGTGTTCTCCCAGCACAACGTGCGCACCGCCATGGCCACCGCGCAGGCCGCGGGGGTGGTCGCGCTGGCGGCCGCGCGCCGGGGCATTCCGGTGCACTTCCACACCCCGAGCGAGGTCAAGGCCGCGGTCACCGGCAGCGGTACCGCGGACAAGGCGCAAGTGACCGCGATGGTGACCCGTATCCTCGGGCTGGCGGTCGCGCCGAAACCCGCCGACGCCGCCGACGCGCTCGCACTGGCCATCTGCCACTGCTGGCGCGCACCGCTGATCGAGCGCATGGCCAAGGCGGAGGCCGCGGCGGCGGCGCAGCGGCGCATGTACGAGGAAAGGCTTGCCCAGCAACGAAAGGCGGTATCCGGGTGATCGCGTCGGTACGCGGTGAGGTGCTCGAGATCGGGCTCGACCATGTGGTCCTGGAGGCCGCGGGGGTCGGGTATCGGCTCAACGCCACTCCCGCCACGCTATCCACGCTCACTCGCGGCGAGGACTCGCGGCTCTACACGACGATGATCGTGCGCGAGGATTCCATGACGCTGTTCGGTTTCTCCGACACCGAGTCGCGCGAACTGTTCGGACTGCTGCTGAGCGTGTCCGGCGTCGGCCCGAAGATCGCGATGGCGGTGCTCGCGGTGCTCGAGCCCGAGGCGCTGCGCAAGGCGCTGGCCGAATCCAACGTGGCGGCGCTGACCCGGGTGCCGGGCATCGGCAAGCGCGGCGCGGAGCGCATGGTGGTCGAGCTGCGCGACAAGGTGGATCTGGTTCCCGTGCAGTCGGGTCCGCCCGGATCCGCGGCGGCGGCGCCCGTCACCCCGGTGCGCGAACAGGTGGTGGAGGCGCTGGTCGGCCTGGGTTTCCCGGCCAAGCAGGCCGAGCCGGCCGTGGACGCGATTCTGGTGACCGACCCGGATCTGACCATCTCGCAGACGTTGCGCGCGGCGCTGGGGCTGCTCGGCAAGAATCGGTAGCGGCTCATGATCGACGAACCGGACGCCTACGAACCCGACGAGTTCAAGTCCTACCCACCCGAATTCGCCGTCGGGGCCGCCGAATCGGCGGTCAGTGCCGGCTATCTGGCCTCCGACGGGGAGATAGAGGCCAGTCTGCGCCCGAAGTCGCTCGACGATTTCATCGGCCAGCCCCGGGTGCGCGAACAGCTGGCGCTGGTGCTGCGCGGCGCCAAATTGCGCGGCGGCACACCGGATCACGTGCTGCTGTCGGGGCCGCCCGGGCTGGGCAAGACGAGTATGGCGATGATCATCGCGGGGGAGCTGGGCACCGCGCTGCGGCTGACCTCCGGTCCGGCGCTCGAACGCGCCGGTGATCTGGCGGCCATGCTCAGCAATCTCGTCGAGGGCGATGTGCTGTTCATCGACGAGATCCATCGCATGGCTCGGCCCGCCGAGGAAATGCTGTACCTGGCGATGGAGGATTTCCGCGTCGACGTGGTGGTCGGCAAGGGGCCGGGGGCGACCTCGATTCCCCTGGACATCGCACCGTTCACCCTCGTCGGGGCGACCACCCGTTCGGGTGCGCTGACCGGGCCGCTGCGCGACCGGTTCGGTTTCACCGGGCACATGGATTTCTACGAGCCCGCGGAGCTGAAGCTCATTCTCGAGCGGTCGGCTCGAATCCTCGGTGTGCGACTGGAATCCGATGCCGCCGCCGAGATCGCCGGCCGGTCCCGGGGTACGCCCCGCATCGCGAACCGCCTGCTGCGCCGGGTGCGCGACTACGCCGAGGTGAAGGCCGACGGCCTGGTCACCAAGGACATCGCGCACGCGGCGCTGGCGGTCTACGACGTGGATGTGCTCGGGCTGGATCGCCTCGACCGGTCGGTGCTCTCGGCGCTGATCCGCAGCTTCAACGGCGGGCCGGTGGGTGTGTCGACCCTCGCGGTCGCCGTCGGCGAGGAAGCCGCGACGGTCGAGGAGGTCTGCGAGCCGTTCCTGGTCCGGGCGGGCCTGGTGGCGCGCACGCCGCGCGGCCGGGTCGCCACCGCCGCCGCGTGGGAGCACCTGGGTCTGGTGCCGCCCGCGGATCTGGTGTTCGGGTCCATCGAAGTTCGTGCCCGGGAACAGCATCCGGGGTTGTTCGACTCGCTGTGAGTGTGCGGGCGCCGCCCATCTCGGTCGATGGGCGGCGGGTCGGTCATGTCCGCCTGCGGGCCTAGGAGTTCTCTTCGGCGCGAACGGGATTCGCCTCGGCCGCACCGATGATGTTGCGGACCATCCCGCCGAAGACCACGCCGTGGAACGGCGCCACGGCCTTCCAGTACGCGTGCCCGGACAGTCCGTGCGGCTCGAAGATGGCGCGCTGCCGGTACATCGTGCCGCCGTCCGGATCGGGATCGGCGGACAGTTCCAGCCACGCGCCGCCGGGTACGCGCATCTCCGCGCGCAGGCGCAGCAGCCGGGGGCGTTCGATGTATTCCACGCGCCACCAGTCCAGGGCCTCCCCGGTGCGCAGGCGATGCGGGTCGCGACGACCGCGGCGCAGCCCGACCCCGCCCGCGAGCTTGTCGATCCAGCCGCGCACCGACCAGGCCAGTGGGAACGAGTACCAGCCGTGTTCGCCGCCGATGGATTCGATGACCTTCCAGACCGCGTCGGGTGCGGCGTCGGTGTGGCGTTCGCGGTAGTCCAGATAAACCGAGCCGCCGGACCATTCGGGGTCGGTGGGCAGCGGATCGGACGGTGCTTCCGGGTACTCGGCGTCGGACCAGCGCGTGGTGACGTCGAAACTGCGGATCCGGGTCAGGGCGAGCCCCACCGCGCGGTCGAAACCGGTGAGGCCCTCGGGCGGGTCGGGGATGTGGTCGGCGATGTCGTGCTCGTGGCAGACGACCTCGTGGATCAGCGACTCCACCAGCGGCACCGCGATGGCGCGCGGCACCGGGGTGACCAGGTTGACCCACTGGGCCGAGAGCCAGGGGGTCAGGATCGGCACCGGGACGATGCGCCGGTGCGGCAGGTCGGCGATCTCGGCGTAGCGGTGCAGCATGTCGAGGTAGGTCAGGACGTCGGGGCCGCCGATGTCGAACGAGCGGTTCACCTCGGCGGGCAGGTCGGCGGCGTGGGTGAGGTAGTACAGCACGTCGCGAATGGCGATGGGCTGGATGCGATTGCGGACCCAGCGCGGGGTGATCATGGCGGGCAGGCGTTCGGACAGGTAGCGCAGCATTTCGAAACTGGCGGAACCGGATCCGATGATGACCGCGGCCCGGAACTCGACCGTGGGCACGCCCGAGGCGAGCAGGATCTGCCCGACCTCCACGCGCGAGGCCAGGTGCGGGGACAGATGTTCGGCGTCGGGTTTGATGCCGCCGAGGTAGACGATGCGGGTCACGCCCGTCGCGGCGGCGGCCTCGGCGACGGTGGTCGCGGCCTGCCGGTCGATGTCGACGAAATCCCGGCGGACCAGCGAGTGCACCAGGTAGTAGACGACATCGGCGTCGGTCAGGGCCCGGGTGACCGATTCGGCGTCGGTGACATCGCCGGTGACGACCTCCACGCGGTCACGCCACGGGGCTTCGGCGAGTTTGCCGGGATTGCGGGCCAGGACCCGGACCGAATGGCCCCGGTCCAGGAGTTCGGGGACCAGCCGGCCGCCGATGTATCCGGTCGCACCGAGCACCACACACCGCACCACATGCCTCCTGGCCGCGTCATACCTCGTCGATTCGGTTTCGAACTGCGACTTCCCGAGAGTGCTTCCACCAAACTACGCCCCGGCGGTTAGTGTCGGACGGAGCGTGCAATCCCCGAGAGTCACGAAAACTCACAGTGGAGGATGTTGTGCGATACCGAACCCCCCGTGCATTCACCGGTGCGTCGCTGGCGGCGCTCGCGCTGACCGCGCTGCTGGCCACCGGGTGCGACAAGGCCGAGGAAGCCGTCAACAAGGGCGGTGACACCCCGTGTAGCGAGTTCCGGACCCAGGACAACGACAAGCGCGAGGTGACCGTGCGCAAGTACCTGGAGAACGACACCCAGCTCACCACGGGGACGCCCGATACCGGCATGGTGAACGCGGCGATCACCGCGATCGATCTCATGTGCCGGGCGCAGGCGAATCCCGACACTCCGATTCGCAACGCGGATTTGAGCGGGATCGTCGTTCCGAAGAACTAGGGCGGGCGTCGGGTCGCGGGTGCCCTGTCGGTGCTCGCGACCCGAGACGTCTTCTCGCGGCGGCGGGTTGGCGGTTCGACGCGGACCGCTGGGTTTGCTATTGGATCGCCACCGGGGGTGACCGGGAGTGATCTCGATCTCCAAAATATTTGCGGTTTAATCCGTTTGATGTTCCTCGTCTCGGCTATTGCGTGGTCAGGCACCCGGATCGACAGGGTGCGGAGACGAAGGAAGTGGTTATGGTCATTCTGGGATTGATCCTGCTCCTGGCCGGCATTCTGCTCGGCATCCCGATTCTGACGACGATCGGCATCGTGCTGGTCGTGGTCGGCGCGGTCCTGGTCCTGCTGGGTTCGACGGGCCGTCGCGTGGGTGGTCGCAGCCACTATTTCTAGTATCCGACAGCTGAGAACCGGGGCCGCGCAGCGTTTGCTGTGCGGCCCCGGTTCGTGTCCGGGCGCGGGTTGCCGGGTCGTTCGCCGTCGCTCGAGTACGCTCACGCGGGGGCGTTCGGTGCGGCCGCTTCCCCACCGGGAGTAGACGACTCGCGGTTGGTGGCGGGCGATAGGGGGCTGGCATGGCTTCGGCCGGGAACACTCTGCTGCGGCGCGGGCTGGTGGTGGGCGGCGTGGTGGTGGCGGCCTGCGCGCTCCTGGGGATCTACGTCAAGGTGGTCGACGCGGTCGAACGCGCCCATCCGGCGGCCGCGGCCCCACCCGATCTGTGCGCGGCGGTGGGTACGTCCCTGTTCGAAAGGCTTGTGCCCGATGGTGTTCCGCTCGCGGATGCCAACTATTCGTCCGGCTCGGGTGCGGCGTGCGACTACGTGACCGCCGACCGCGCCGCCAGCGGTTCGGAGATGTACGGCTCCCTGCACGTCCGCCTGCTCCGCCACGGCCAGGTGAACTGGGATACCGGCGACGAACGCGCGTCCCACTACCTCGCCCAGCTGTGCGCCGCGAGTCCCATGGCCGGAAAGTTCGCCCCGACAGACGCTTTCGGAGACGAGGCGTGCGCCGTGGCGACCGCCGACGGTGGCGGCACGGCCTACGGCTCGGCCGTGGTGCGCCGCGGCGCCGACCTGTTCGAGGTGAGCTACTACCTGCATCCCGGCAGTGCGGCCCGGGCGCAAAGCGCGCTCGAGGAGACGGTGACGGCCGCCCTGGCAGGGGTGTCCTAGCTCCGGGGTATCGAGCAGTCTGGTCGACGACGAGTGTTGGATTAATGGTGTTGAACTGCGGTTATATTCATAAATGAACGATCATTTATGAACGTGGTAGGGTCGGTGCCGAAGGAGGGCGGATGCCTCGACCACGATCTGTCAGTGACGGTGAGATCCTGGCTGCTGCCGGGCGGGCCATCGGCGCGTACGGGCCGGGGAAGTTGACCTTGGCGCACGTCGGGGCCGAGGCGGGAGTCTCACCGGCGACGTTGGTGCAGCGGTTCGGGTCCAAGCGGGGACTGCTGCTGGCATTCGCGGCGGACGCCGCGGCGGAGGCGGCTACGCCGTATCTGCGGGCCCGGGAAGCGGGGGAGTCGGCGTTGGGCGTCGTGTACGCGGTGGCCGAGCAGGGGGCTCGGATGATGGCCGGTCCCGACGTGCTGGCCAATCATCTGGGGATGCTGCAGCTCGATCTGTCCGATCCGGAGTTTCGCGTCCACGCGATCGCGCACACGCGGGCGGTCGACGCGGCGCTGCGAGAGCTGCTCGCCGAAGCCGTTGCGCAGGGCGAACTTTCGGCCGATGCCGACGTCGCGAGTCTCGCCCGGGCCGTCAAGATCACGACGGACGGATCGCTGTTGCGGTGGGCGCTGACGGGGGACGGGGACCCGGCCGATCTCCTTCGCGACGATCTCGACCATTTGTTCAGGAGGAACGTATGACTTTCGGTGCGACGGTGTTCATCGGGACCAGCCTCGACGGGTTCATCGCTCGTCGCGACGACGACATCGAGTGGCTGACCTCGCGGGGTGAGCGGGCCGGGGACCTGGGCTACACGGAGTTCTTCGAGTCGGTCGACGCGGTGCTCATGGGGCGCAGGACCTACGAGACGATGCTCGGGTTCGGTTCGGAGAACTGGCATTTCGGGGATCGGCACGTGGGCGTAGTGAGCACGACCCTGCCGGCGGACGCGGACCCGCGGGTGACCGTGTACCGCGAGTTGGATGCTGCCGTAGCGGATCTCGACGCACGCGGGATCAAGCATGTCTATCCCGACGGCGGCCGGCTGATTCAGAGCCTCCTGCGCGCCGGGCGCGTGGATCGCCTGATCATCAGCATCGCGCCGGTGCTGATCGGCGGTGGTTTCTCGCTGTTCGGCGAACTGCCCGAGGATGTTTCGCTGCGGTTGGAGTCGACCGAGGATCTCGGTCACGGGTTCGCGCAGCTGCGGTACGCCGTGGAGAAGTAGGCGGGACGCCAAATCTATTGGCGGGACAGGCGATCGATCACGATGCGGGTGAGCCGTTCGGCTTCCGCGGTCGGAAACGGCTGCTCCTCGCGGCTGAACTCCATCGAGATCTGCACGCGGCCGACGCGCACGCGCACGAAATCCAGGTACATGGAACTCGTCCGGGTGCCGAAGGTCTTCGACATCGCGGCTCGGAGGGCGACGGAGTCGTCGCCGAGTTTCACGAATTCGAGGGGTTCGACGGAGTGTGTGACATCCGTCTGGCCCACCGCCCTCGCCTTCACCACCGAGTCCATGCACTCCGGCATGCGCGGGGAATGGAAGATGGCGGTGGCGGCGTCGGCTTCGGATACCGTCGCCGCGATCACGATTCGCGAGTCCACCCCGCCCAGTTCCGGTGCGGTCAGGGCCGGGGACTCCGCCCACGCGCCCGGCAGGTTGACCGTCGCCTCCGGAACATCGAGGCATCGTGCCACCGAGGCTTCGCCCGAGGTTGCGCTGCCGACTTTGATCTCCGAGGTCGCGGCTCCCTTACCGGACGATCCGGCGGGCAGGTCGGCGAGCCGAAGAACAATCTGCTGCGCGGCCCGGCGGTCCGCCTCGGGATCGGTGCCACGCCCGCCCCATCGAGACGACGCGTCGGCGGTCGACGCTTCCTCGACCTCCAGGACCGAACAGCCGGTCAACACCAGCCCCAGCGCCACACCGATCGCACATCGCCGAAACCGCACTACATCCCCCCGCCGAGTACCGCGCCGTTGCGCGACGGAGATGCCAACGGCTCGAACACATCCTAGCCACGCGCTCGACACGATCAGGGCTGCGTGACGCCCGGCTCCGATATTCGCCGCGCCGGGTATGGCTCCCGGCTCGTCTCGTTACCGGACAGCGGTCCACTCATTCCCCGCTCGTCGGTTCCCGGAATTCGCTTGTCCGGCGGGTGCTGTCGGCATACCGTGCCCGGGAAATGCGAGGAGGGTGTGTGCGACTGGAGGGGCTGCGCTGGCGGGCGCTGATCAGCACGGTGCGGCTGGGCCGGGACGAGTACCGGGTGGTGCGGCCCGCGCGGCCGATCGAGCACGCGCCGCTGCACGAGGGATACCTCGGCGTGCAGATGACCGTGGACAAGACCTCCGCCCTGCAACTCGGCGCCGCGTGGTCGCTGGCCGCCCGCTCCCCGCACACGATCGTCCATCTTCCGTTGCGCCACAACGACAGAAGCTGCAGCCCCTACGGCACCGGCGACGAGCCCCTCCTGGATCTGGTGCTGCTCCACCACAGCCTGCGTTTCCCCGTCTCGCGCTGGAAACAGGTCCGCGCCGCCCTGGGCCCCGGCCGCCCCCACATGATCACGTCCACGGGCCTCCCCGTTCCCTCCGACGCCGACTACGAGGCAGCCCACCACCGCGGCTTCAAAGACGTTCTGCGCCACAGTGTCGCCGCCGGCACCCTGTTCCTGACCGGCAGCCGCAAAGCCTTCGACCTGGAGGGCCGCCGCCTCCACGACCTGATAGACGAGTGCCCCCGCCACATGCACGCCACCCCCGACGCCCACTGCTGCGCCGAGCTGGACGTAAGTACTCTCCCCCGCTACCTCCACGTCGAGTATTGCCCGGTCCACCGCGTAGCGGCCCCGTCGTCGTTCTGACGTTGCAACGCCGGGCGGAAGTAGCCGAATCGCCTATTCGCAGTCGCTGAGGTCCTCGACCCGGACGGGTTCGGTGCCGTCGAAGGTGACGCCGACGCCGTAGGGGTCGCAGATCGGGAACGTGCCCTCGGCGAAGCGCAGGAGCCACTCGTCGCCGGCGTAGAAGTTCAGTTGGGGGTGGTCGACGGGGAACGTGGGCGGGTCGAAGCGGTGGTAGCGGGTCGTCTCCGGCTCGCTCAGGCCGAAGGCGGAGGGGTCCGACAGGAGCGCGCGGTGCAGGAATCGTAGTGCGGCCGAGAGGTATTCGTCGATGTGGGCGAGTACCTCGGTGATCAGGGCGGCGTTCGCGACCTCCCCGGGCGAGAGCAGGACGTTCACCTCGATCGGTGCCCGGAACAGGGTGCTGGTCACCGGGCCGGGTGGCGACCACATGGCCTGGCCGTCCGGGGCGGGGACGGATACGAACGCGCCGATGCCGGGAATGAACACATCAGAATGCTAGGCCACGGAGCGAGGGTTCGGATCGTGCATTCGATCGGTAGACGTCGCACGAAATGGGGCGGTGTGGCCGGTACGGCAGCGTGTTCGGAACGGCGGGCCGCCCATCGGAACGGTGATGACGTGGGTGTCCGTTGTCAGTCCGCCTGCACGAGTTGGACGACTATCCCGCCGAAGCGGGCCTCGCGCATCGTCGCGGGCCGACCGTCTATGTAGCACCGGCCGGTCCGGGTCGTCTCGACGCACTCCTCGTAGTCGGCATCCTTCTCACCGTGGAGGGTGTCGGAGTAGTAGGCGACCATGCCGCCGCTGAGACTGGTGTTGTAGCCGGTTATTCGGCGGCCCGTGCTGTCGGTGATCCGCTGATAGCAGTGGTCGCAGAGGGCTCGGGGATAGCGCTCGGAGTAGGGCGTGGGGGCCGTGCAGTGGGGGCAGGGGTGCGTGTATCGGCGGCCGGGCTCCGGGGAATTCAGGAGAGAGTCGTTGCGGGCGAGGATATTTCGGGCGGTCAGGTCGGAACCGCCGCCGCGGCGCAGGGCGATCAGCACGTACGCGGCGTAATCGGCGGTGGCGGGATCCAGGGGCTCGTGGGCGGGGGGCTGGTCGACGCGGTCGAATCCACCGTCGTACGCGGCGATGGCCGCCCGTTGGGCGGGGCCGAGCTCGTTGTCGGGGATGTGTCGGTTCATGTGTGTGGCGCGGCGCAGGTGCTCATCGATGACCGATTCGATGGTGCGATTCGCGCCCGACAGCAGGCCGCTGGCCCGGGTGGTGGTGGCGATCAGGACGTAGCCGTCCAACTCGCCTCTGTCGCTGCTGATGGTGTGTAGAAACGCGAATCCGGTTCCGTGCGTGGCGTTTTCCAGGCCCGGATGGGGATAGTGGACGAGTGTGCCGGGGTCCTGCACCATGCCGCGGGCCCGTTCGAGAGCTTCGGCGTAGGTCGGCCGAGCGTCCGGATCCGGGTGGTTCATGCGCCCAGCCCAGTGCGGCCCGCGTCCGGGTCTCGGTCACCGCGGGTGGCCGCGATCGAGGCGAACGCCACGCCGCCCATCGTCAGCAGCACCAGCCCGGTGATGGTGAGACTTCGGCCCGCGCCCCACCATTCTCGGGTGCCGGCCTCTTCTTTCTCGCGTTCGTCCTCGTAGGAGGTGTCCCACTTCGCTCCGGTGCGGGTGCTGTGCCACTCGCAGACGTCGCCCGGCCGCATCGTGTTGCCGTCGCACTCCGGTGCTTCGGGGGACATGTTGAAGAGTAGAGCGAGGGCGCCGAGCGCGAAGAGGATGGCGCCGACGATCGACGTGGTTCTGGCGAAGCCGCGCGCGAAGGTCATCCGCTGCGGCGCCGGCTGCGGGGCGGGAGCCTGTGGCGTTTCGGCTCCGGCGTACTTGTCGGCGTTGACGGTCGGGTACTCGACGACCGATTCGATCGAGCCGGGCAGACGATTCTCGGTCGGGGGAGTGAGCCCGCTCGTGCGCAGGGTCTGTTCCCGGTCCGATCCCGGGGCTCGCACGCTCACGTGGACGGACCCCATATGGATATCGCAGGTGACCTCGATCGACACTTCTCCGGGCGATCCGGGCGGCACGTCAGTGAAACGCAGCTCACCGAGCAGGTTGTTGGCCACCGCGACCGGTTGCTCACCCTCGAACACCCGGATCAGGGCCGACTTCTGGTCTCGCACCACGGTTGTGAACGTCGTGGTTCGTTTGGTCGGGATCGTGGTATCGCGTTCGACCAGGGTTACCAGGGCGCCGCCGGCCACCTCGATTCCTATGCTGTGGCGCACGGTATCGAGCAGCAGCAAGTCACGGATTTCGCCCCGTAGCACAGCGGCCAGAACCGCCGCGCCCTCCACCGCGGCGTGTTCGGCGAGTATCCGGCGATTGGGTTCACACCCGGTTTCCTCGCGAATCATGGCTTCGATGCCCGGCATTCGAGAACCACCGCCTACCAGCACGGTCTCGTGTACGGGGAGGTCGTCGAACACCAACCCGTGTGTCGCCGCTCGGAGCAAGGCGCGGCAGCGCTCCACCAGATCGGCTGTGTACCGTTCGTACTCGGACCGGGTGAGCGTGTCGGTCAGCGTGATGAGCTGCCCCGCAGCGTCGGTGGCGAGATAGGGCACCGTGATGTCGGCGTGCTGCGCACTCGACAGCGTGATCCGGGCGGCTTCCGCGGCCTCGAGCAGACGCGCCGTCATGCCTTCATCTGCGCTCGGATCGATCCCGTGTCGGTGTCGGGCCCCCTGCGCCAGCCGGTCGGCGATCCGCCGATCCCACGTGCGCCCGCCCAGTTCCGGATCCGTCCGGACGGAACGCATCTCGACGACTCCGCCCCCGATCTCGACCACCGCGACCTCGCAGCCCTCGCGCCCGAGATCGAGGATCCGCACGGTCCGTTCGTGCGGCGGCCCGGTGATGCCCGTCTGTAGTGCGGCGGTGGCCGTCGGGGAAACCACCCGCGCGGACGTGAACCCCGCCGACTCGGCCGCCAGTTCGAGTCGCCGCCGTCCGGCGTCGGTGCCGGCCGCCCGGCTGGACACCACGACCTCGGTAACCGGTTGCCCGAGATGCTGTTCCGCGTCGCGCCGCAAGGCCGAGATCACATCGGCCTCGGCGGCCCGGCCCGCTCGCAGCAGCGCCGCAGCACCGCCGGACGGCGGAAGAACCGTCGCCCGCCCGCCCTCCACTACGCCCACCAGCGCCTTCGCCGCACCCAGATCGATGCCGATACTCCGACTCATGCCCACCCCCTGATCGAGATCGGGACCGAATCTACTGCAGGCCGCCGACGTTTCGCTGGTCGGAGTGACTCGCGCGGGTGTTCCGCGAACCTGAGGACCGGACGTGGGCGATCGCAGGATCGCCGTCGGCGACGATCGCGACTCGACGAGTCAACCCGCTAGCGCGGCAGCTCCGGGACTGCGAGACCCAGCGCCGCCGCGAGGTCCATCGTCCTGCGCGGGGTGGTGCACTGCTTGTCCAGACTCGCGACATCGAGTCTCCCGGAGCGGGTCTGGAACAGGAACAGCGCGGCGGGATGACCGCGCAAGGCGGTGGTGTCGAGTCCGGCGGCGGTGGAGTACGCGGCGTCGACCAGCGCCGGGAACATCGACCGCAGCTCGTCCGCCCACCGTTCCACGGCACCGAGCCACGCGATCGCGGCCGGGTCCGGTGTCCTGGACAGCCGGGTGACCGCCTCGTCGAGCTCCCGCCACGAATAGTCGTGCCACGGTTTGGTCCTCAGGACCGGAAGCTGCCAGTCACGTTTCGCTTGCGCCCAGTGATCGGCGCGCGCCCGCACAGAGTGAAAAGTGAAGTCCGGCAAACTGATCGCCGTCAGGTATCCGCCGTGGCAAGCCCCGGTGTCCAGCCCGACGACGCGCCCGTCGCGGACCAGCGGCTCGTCGCCGGTGACGTGATGCCCGAACACGACGGGTATGTCATCGGTGTAGTGCTCGTGCCAGTAACCCTCCGGGAACAGCTCACGAAGTTCCCGCTCACCCCGCGTGGATCCACACAGAATCTCCGCCCGCTGCTCCGCCGGCGCCACGCCCGGCACCATCGCCGCGTGCACGACGCGCACGTGCTCGTTCTCGAAGTAGTACGGCAGCCCCGCCATCCACTCGACCATCTCCCCGTACGCCGCCCCGGCCTGCAACCGCGTGATCTCCTGCGCGTACGAGAAGATCCCCCGCACGTGCTTGCGCTCGTGATTCCCCATCACCACAACCGAGTTCGGCCGCCCCCGGAAGAACTCCACGACTTCCCGAGGCCGCGGCCCCCGGTCGATCAGGTCCCCGACACTGACGAGTAGGTCGTCCGCCCCCACCCCGGCCTTCTCGACCAACTCGACCAGTTCGTCGAAGCACCCGTGAATGTCGCCGATGATGACCGTCCGCATCGGCCAGACGGTAGAGCCGCCCGCCGCGCCGGGCAATCGAGTTTCCGGACCGGTCCGGTGCCGCCCCGTTATCGGCTCGTGCGATACCGCGCGGTTCCCCTAGGGTCGACATCGTTCGGGGGAGAACATTGTCGAGGGGGATCCAGATGAACCAGCCGTTGCCATCGCAGGTGCCGCCGACCTGGCTACCGCCACGGCAGGATCCGGAACGGATCGCGCGTTTTCTGGGTGCTTTGTCGGCGCTGGGAACGCTCAACGCCGTGCAGAGTCTGGTTGACGGGTACGACGAACTCGTGAAGGGGACCCATATCGCGTCGCGGGGCATCGACTGGGAATCAATCGGGGCGAAGGTCGCGATTGCGTTGTCGCTCATGGTGATCGCGCTGCTGTGCGCGGCCATGGTCGCGCTGTGCAGACATCGCAGCGGGGTGCGGGTGCTGGTGCCGGTTGCGGCGGTTTTCGCGGTCGCGGCGAACGTCTGCGAAGAGCTGTTCGAGTGGTTGCACTTCAACCAGATGATCGACCCAGCGGTGGAAAGCCGGGTCATCGCCGCGGTGATGGGTTCCATCCTGCCGTTCGCGGCCGTCGTGCTGGTCACCAGACCGGCGCTGCGTCAATGGTTCGTCCCTGTCGGTGCGACGTGGCGGCCTCTTCCGCGCCCGATCCCCACCGGTCCCGCACCGCACTTGGATCCGGTCGCACCCTCGATCCTGGCGGGCGTGGCCGCCGCTCTGGGTGTGCTCTTCGCGGTTCCGAGTCTGGCCGGAGCCATTGACTCCCATTCCGATTCGTACCCGGTCGCTCTGACGGAATCGATTCTGGGCGTCCTGCAGCTGGCTCTGCTCGGCGGGGGTGCGCTCGCTGTGGTCACCCACCACCGCCTGGCTCGCCCGCTCATCGCCGCAGGAGCTGCTGCGGCGATGAGCCGTGCGCTGACCGGGGAGATCGCGCAGTGGGGTCGTTCGAGCGACTACCAAACCTTGCCAAAACAGTTCGCGGACTTCTGCTTCGATGTGGGGTTCCAGGCGGGCCCGGCGGTTGCCGCCGCCGTGCTGATTTTGACCCCGCAGGCCGCGGCCTGGTTCTCCCCTCGCGAATCCAGGACCGGACGACCCCTCACCCCTTGAGGGCCGGCGAGGCAGGGAACCCTTCGGTACCTCTTGTGGAAGACGGGATCGCGCGCTAGTCCTCCATGTCGAGCCCGCGGTGGATGCCGTCCTCGTCGGACTCCTCCGAGAACTCCCACCAGTCCATGTTTCCGAGGTTGATGTTGTTCTCCACGCTCCAGAGCGCGCGGGGGACCACCCGGAAGGGAGCGGTGTCACCTTCGGCTTCGTCTTCGTCCGCCGCGCCCACGTAGACCGCGAGGACGGGGTGTTCGGGGTGGGTGAGGGTGGTCTTGTCGGCGAGGAACGAGACCGACGGGCCGTCGGGCTGCAGGGCCGTCAGCGTCTCGGCGCTCAGGTCCTGATACTCCCTGTCGTCGACGATCACGACGTCCGCGAGGAAGTCCTCCGCACTCGGCGTCCGGACTTCCTCGACCAGGGTGTGCCAGGCTCGGTCGTCGCCGAACCAGGTGCGGACCAGAACCGACGCGCTCGGTAGGGCTTTCATGGCCGAACCGTATCCGGGCCGACCGACAATCCCGCCCGCCGAGCGGCGCGGCTCGGGTCCGATCGATCAGGTCGCCACCTGTTCCGGGATCATCCGATGACGTCCGCGAGGCGGTCGAGCTGGTGTGGGTCGTCGGCGTAGCAGTAGAAGACGATCTCGTCCGCGCCCAGGGCATCGAATTGGGCTATGGCGGTGCGGATCTCGGCGGGAGTGGTGAGCGTTCCATTGACCATGTAGTCGGCACGGCTGCCGCTGAAGGCGTAGTAGGCGCGCATCGCGGCGCGGGCCTGGTCCGCGACCGTCGAATCGCCCAGGGCCGTGTTTATTTGGGTGACCAGGCGGGGAGAACCGCTGCGGCCGTGCGCCTTCCAGGACGCGCGCGCCGTGTCGAAGAGACCGCCGGCCCAGGAGGGTGGGGCGGCGGCGAGCAGGCCGCCGCCCCAGCGGCCTACGCGCTCGATCGCGGCGGGCTGGAACGCGCCGAACAGGAGATCGGGGCCTTCGGGGCGGAGGGGGGACGGGCCGATCGGGCCGCAGTCGTCGCCGTACGGCTTGCCGGACCAGAGGCGGCGCATGATCCCGAGCTGCTCGTCCAGGCGCCTGCCGCGGGTGCGCAGGTCGGTGCCGGAGGCGACGTGGTCGTCGGCGCGACCGCCGACGCCGAGGCCCAGGGTCAGGCGGCCGCCGGACATGACGTCCAGCGTGGCAACCTGTTTGGCCAGTAGCACCGGGTCGCGCAGCGGCGCGAGGAGTACCTCGGTCTGGACGCGAACGCGATCGGTCGCGCCCGCGAGCACCGCGAGCGCGGTGAGCGGCTCGGGGTTGTCGTAGACGAGCCGGTCGAGCAGGGCGAGGGTGGCGAAGGGGCCCGCCTCGGCGCGGCGCGCCCAATCGAGCAGGGTGCGCGGCGCGGAAATGGGCAGACCGATACCGAATTGCATGGGAGAACCTCCAGGAGGGGTCGGCGAATACACTGCCGCCCGCCTCATCACCCGGCACGAGGGCCGCGATGCGTTGCTCCCATCTGCGACGTACTTCCGGGGAGCTCCGAACTGAAGTACCGCGACTGAACCACAGCGGGCCGAGCCCGCGCAAGTCGATTCCGGCGTCCCGGCCCGGAAACCGGGGATTCACCGGGCATTCGGCGGGTATCCGGTCCCCGAGAAAGGAGGCTCGAATGCCTTTCACGTTCCGCAAGAGCTTCAAGATCTTCCCCGGGGTCCGCCTGAACATCAACCGCGGTTCCCTCTCCCTCACCACCGGCAGCCGCGGCGGCCTGCGTCACACCACGAGCACCACCGGCCGTGACACGACATCGATGGATCTCCCCGGCCCCTTCGGCTGGCGGCGCACTCGGACCCGCCGCAGGCGCTGACGCCCGGCCGGATCCCCGCGCGGCAGCTTCCCGACCGGAAGCGCCGTGCGCCTCGGGGAGGGACAGCGCGGCCCGCGATCACGCTGTGGCGCAATTGCGCCGTCGAGTGTGAATGCGGCAGCGGGAGAATGGTTCTCGGCTTCGGCACGGTGCACTCGCGCCCGCCGGTTTTGCTCGCCGCAAGCCCGTTGTGGGTACGTTCGGCGGACAGGTTGCGCCGAGTGCTCGAAGAGGATCATGCCGAGAACGTCCAGAATTGCCGGGTTGTTCGTCGCGGTCGCGGTCGCGCTGGTGTTGCCGGGGGTGGCGCCGCAGCCCGGCTCCGCGAGCCCCGCCGAGACGCCGTACGCACCCACCATGATCGTGCTCGACGCGTCGGGTTCGATGCAGCGCCCGGACGGCGCCGGAACCATGATGGATTCGGCCAAACGGGCCGTGCGCGGCTTCGTGGACTCGGCGCCGGCCGACGCCTCGGTCGGACTCGCGGTGTACGGCGCGGGAACCGGCAACGGTGCGGACGAGAAGGCCGCCGGCTGCCGCGACGTGCGGGTGCTGCAGCCGCCCGGCAGGTTGGATCGCGGCGCCCTGAGCGGTGCGGTGAACGACGTGCAGGCGCGCGGCTGGACCCCGATGGGCGTCTCGCTGCGCGAAGCGGCCGCGGCGCTGCCGGATTCGGGACCGCGCTCGATCGTGCTCGTATCCGACGGCGACGACACCTGCGCACCGCCCGAACCCTGTGACGTGGCAAGGGAATTGAAGCAGCGCGGCGTGGACCTGATCGTGCACTCGATCGGCTTCGCGGTGGAGGAGAAGGCGCGGGCGCAGCTGAGCTGCATGGCCCAGGTGACCGGCGGGACGTACGCCGACGCCGCGGACGGCGCTGCGCTGGAACGCATTCTGCCCCGCGTCACGGGCGCCGCGCTGCGCAACTACGCGGCCTCGGGCACCCCGATCACCGGCACCGACAGCCACCGCACCGCCCCCGTCGCGACCGCCGGTCACTACCTGGACACCCTCGGACAGCACGAGAAGCGCTACTACGGCGTGGACGCGCCCGAGGGCGGCACGATCTACTTCACCGGCCTGATATCGTTCCCGCGCCTGCCGGACATCAACGTGCTCGACGACTTCAACACCGTGCAGATCCGGATCTTCGACGCGAACGGCAAGGACTGCAACGTCTTCGAGACCGATCAGGCCGCACGCTCGAGCGACGGCGTCACCCTGTCGGTGAGCACCACCTTCCGCGGCGCGGACGGATCCGGCAGCTGCCGGGGCGCGGGTCGCTACTACTTCGAGGTGACCTGGGACAGAACCTCCAACGGCCTGCCGCAGCGGCTGCCGCTCGAATTGCTCATCGGCGTCGAACAACCCGTGCGCGACAGGGGCCCGGCCCCGAGCTCGGAGGCGACCGCGCTCGTCGATTCCGGTGCGGCGGATCAGCCGGTGACCGGCGGCGCGTCGCTGGCCGCGGCCGCGACCCTGGACGGCGGCGGCCACTACACCGACACCCTGCGGCCGGGCGAGTTCGTCTTCTACCGGGTGCGCGCCGAGTGGGGTCAGGGTCTGGCGTACCGGGTCGACTTCACCGGCAACGGCGGATCCGGAACCCGGGCCATCTCCAATATTGCGACCGCGCTGTACTCACCGGTCGGCGCGGAGATCGACTACGACACCCATGTCTTCACGGGAAAGGATGTG
This sequence comes from Nocardia sp. NPDC003693, assembly GCF_053981095.1. NCBI lineage: Bacteria > Bacillati > Actinomycetota > Actinomycetes > Mycobacteriales > Nocardiaceae > Nocardia > Nocardia sp. NPDC003693. The sequence continues at coordinate 67,409 of NZ_JBSFNO010000007.1, read as the reverse complement.
TCCCTGCCGACGTCGGGAAAGACGATGGGCACGGTGCCGATCCGGTATGCCAACCGCGACGCCTCGACCGCCGCGTTGCGGCAGCAGGCACTGGCGGGCTGGTACTACATCGCCGTCAAGGTGGGTCCGCCCGCCGAAGCGGGGGATGAGCGGCCCGTTCCGGTCCGGCTGAATCTGACCCTGACCGGAAACCCCGAACCCGGCCCGGAATACGAAGCGGGTGGGTCGAACGCGATGCCGGCCGACAAGCCCGCCGCCGCACCCGCGGCCGACGCCCCGAACGCCGCCGAGCCGGCGAGTTCGCGCACGCCGCTAATGCTCGCGGTGGGCGCCGGGGTCCTGGTGCTGCTCGCCGCCGGTGCGGCGGTCCTGCTGATCAGGCGGCGCGGCTGACCAATCCGTCGTCGCGCACGACGAAATCGCAGTGCCCGTCCAGTTCCCGCAGGAACGGCACCGGCCGTTCGCCGGTGTCCGGGTCCGCGTCCCCGGCCGTCACCCCGATGCGGAAGGCGTCGCCGTCGGCGCCGTAGTGCAGCCGAGCCGCCAGGAGCGCCGCGGAGATCACGTTCAGATTGCCCGCGGCCGCGGCGTCGTCCGGCGCCAATTCGAGTACGACGCCGTCGAACCCGAACGTGTCGGTCAGCTCGATGATCCGCTCGAACAGCGCTTCCTCCTGCCCGTCCCGCAGCTCGACGCGCGCGTGCGGGCCGCCGATCGCCAGCAGGACCGTGCGGCCGTCCGCGTGCAGCGCGTCGACCTGGGCGCGAAACTCCTCGCCGGTGAACCGCGCCGGTCGGAAGTCCGGCATCGCGTCGCGCCCGCGCTCACCGGCCACGACCACGATGTTGTACCGCTCGGGAACCCCGGTCAGCGGCACCGCGTCACCCGTGCCGGGGTCGGCGGCCTCACTCCAGCGCCCGATCAGCAATGTCTCGGTCTCGAACCGCGTGTTCGTGTCGGTCTCACTCACAGTCACTCACCACTTTCCCTACCGATGCCCGGCCCCGGGGCCCGATTCGAGCGGGCCCGGAGTCGATCGATCTGCCGCGCAACATGTTCGGCGCTGCGATACCCCGCGCCTTCGCCGGGCAAACGTGCCGACCACCCCGTCGGCTCTCGCGCGGCGGCTCGGCGACCGCAGAGGGCCGCTACCGGAGCGCAGGCGCTGCGCCGCCCCGCAAGTCCTGCTGGCGCCGCATCCGCGCGCTCGAGATGGCCCACCGCCCGCCCTCGCGCTGAGTCGGCAGGGCTCGGTGGCCGCCTCCGCTGCGCCACACGCCCCGCGACGCGACAGGCGCTCGGGTACTTCACGATTCGCGCGCCCTTCGCTACCGTCCCTGGGATGCGACACGTAGTGGCCGTCCTGTCCGGCGTGCTCCTCGCCCTCACCGCACCACACGCGGCCCGGGCGCAGGAACCGGTGGCAATTGACCCGCCGCGATCGGCGACCCCGGTCGAGACGGTGCCCGCGACCGGAGCCCTGTTCTACCCCAGCGCTTTCGGCGTCGTGCCGCGCCTCGGCGGCCCGCACTTCTGCTCGGCGGCGGTGGTCTCCTCACCCTCGCGCGATCTGGTGGTGACCGCCGCGCACTGCGTGTTCGGGCCCGGCGCGCTCATCGAGTTCGCGCCGCTGCTGCACGACGCCGAACTCCCGGCGGGCGTGTGGACGGTGACCGACATGTATGCCGACCCCGCCTGGCCGCGCACTTTCGATCCCGCCCACGATGTCGCGGTCCTGCGGGTCGCGCCGCGCGGGGGTACGACGATCGAGGACGTGGTGCCGGGTCTGCCGCCTGCCGCGCCGCGGGCCGGTGAACCCGTTACCGTCAGCGGTTATCCGCTGGGCAGCGGCGGCCGGCCGATCACCTGCACCGGGCCGCTGGCCGCGGGCGCGGACGGAATCGCGCTGGACTGCGCCGGTTTCGGTGCCGGAACCAGCGGTGGGCCCTGGGTGCAGGACGGGCGGCTGGTCGGCATCACCGGCGGGCACGAGCAGGGCGGTTGCGCGGAGGTCGAGTACGGCACACCGTACGGTCCGGCGGTCCAGGCTCTGCTGGACCGGGCCGCCGCGGGCGATCGCGGCGACGTGCTGCCGATCGGTTTCACCGCGAACGGCTGCTGACCCGGGGCGCGCACGCACCCGGGCCGTCGAACACGCCGGTCAGCTATCGCTCGTGGTGGCACCCCACACCAGGCAGAACGGATGCCCCGCCGGATCGCGGAACACCCGGAAACGGTTCTCGCCCACCGCGTCCTCGACGCGGGTCGCGCCGAGGCGCAGCACGTCGGGCTGGGCGATGTCGATGTCGCCGACCTCGATGTCGAGGTGGAACTGCTGGGACCCCCGGGGGTCGGGAAACAGCGGGGGCTCATGGTCGGGCGCGAGCTGGAAGGCGAACCGCCTGCCCTGCGGGTCGGTCAGCACCGACCAGGTTTCGTCGGCATCCTCCACCGTGCCGCCGAGCAGTTTGCGATAGAACCGCGCGAGTTCCGCCGGATGTTTGCAGTCCAGGACAATCGAACGAAGCGTTCCGATCATGATCTACGGGTTGCCGATCCGTGGTCGGCTAAACCAGTGCCCGCCGTCCCAGCAGCTCCCGGGCGAACGCCGCGATGGCCTCCGGTCGCTCCTCCGCCATGAAATGCCCGGCGTCGATCGGCTGGTAGGTGGCCCCGGGCGCCCACTGCCGCCACAGGCCGAGGGCATCGAAACCGAGCTGGGCGCCCCAATCCTGGGAGACCACCGCCACCGGCATGTCCAGGGTGCGTCCGGCGGCGCGGTCCGCGCGATCCATGTCGAGGTCGATGCCCGCGGTCGCACGGAAATCCGCGACGATGGAAGGCACGGTGCGGGTGCAGCTTTCGATGTAGTGGGCGCGGACCTCGGGCGGGAAGGTGTTCCCACCGGGATCCCATGCGTCGAGGAACGAACCGAAGAAGTCGGCGGCCACGGCCGCGATCATGCGCTCGGGCAGGTCGGCCGGCTGGGCCATCAGGTACAGGTGCCAGGCGACCTTCGCGTCGACGCCGTGCAGTACGGCCCAGGTGTCCATGGTCGGCAGCACATCGAGGATGCCCAGGTGGGTGATGCGTTCGGGATGATCCAGCGCGGCGCGGACCCCGACCAGCGCGCCGCGATCGTGTCCGATGAGCCCGAAGCGCTCGTGGCCCAGCGCGCGCATGGCCTCGACGATGTCCGCGGCCATGGTGCGTTTGGCGTAGATCTCGGGACCGGTCTCCGGTGGCGCGTCACTGGCGCCGTAACCGCGCAGATCCGGCACGACGACCGTGTGGTCGGCGGCCAGCAGGCGCGCGACGTGCCGCCACATGAGGTGGGTCTGCGGAAAACCGTGCAGCAGGACGACGGGCTCGCCGCTGCCGCCGACCGCCGCGTTCACCTCGATGCCGCCCGCGCCGGGCAGGCGACGGTACTCGAAGCCGTCGATCACTGGATTCGTCATGGATGCACAACCTTTCACCGGGGGACCGGGGTTCAGGAGAAGAGGGCGCGCGGCACGGGGCCGGTGTGTTCCGCGCTCGCGCGCAGGGCGGGGATGAGGATGGTGTCGATGAGAACGGCCAGGTAGTCGGGGCCGGAGGGCAGGCCGTTGAGCCTGCGCAGCAGCAGCACCGACCCGGCGACCTCCTCGTACGGGAAGGGCTGCGCCCCCGCGGGCAACTCGCCCCGGTCGATGGCCGCCGTGAGCACGTTCGCCGGGAGCTTCGCGCCGGTGGGCCCGGTCGCGTCCTCGAGGTGGCGGCACAGATCGGGATCTTCCAGCCCGGCCTGCAACAGCATCAGGCTCATCGCCCCGTCGGCGGCGCGCAGGGTGCCGTCGAGCCGCTCGCACAGCACGAGCAGATCACCCCGGAGCGAGCCTGTGTCCACCGTCATCGCCTCGCCGCCCGCCGCCGGACCGGCCTTGACGGCCGCGACCACCATGTCGCGCTTGGTGTTCCAGCGCCGGTACAGCGTGGCCTTGGAGGCCCCGGCGCGGCGCGCGACCGCCTCGAAGGAGACGGCGTCGTAGCCGGACTCGCCGAGGAGTTCGAGGACGCAGGTCAGGATCGTCGCCTCCCGCGCGGCGTCGCGGGGGCGGCCGGTGCCGGTCTCCCCGGCTTCCTTATTTCGAAACGACACGGTCCGTATCGTAACACCGGGTGGAGAATGGGCAGCGTGAGGTGGGCCACCGTGCCGCGGGCCCGGCCGGATGTGACCGGCGCCGCACCCCGGCGCGGGCGGCGAGAACTTCACGCGTGCAACACAAGTCGGAGTGGGTATGGCGCAGTAGTGTCGAGTGTTCACCCGCGGGGACGGGTGACGGATGATGGAGCTGATTGCAGATGAACGACGAGCAGCGGATTCTCACTCCGGGCCGGACGTGCTGGCAGGTCGCGCAGGCCGATCGGCTGTCGGTCATCGTCGACGCGGCGGACTACTTCAAGCACGCCAAGTCGGCGATGCTGCAGGCGCGCAAGCGGATCGTGCTGATCGGCTGGGATTTCGACACCCGCATCAAGTTCGAGCCGCAGGTCCAGACCCTCGAGGGCCCGAACCGGCTCGGCAAGTTCCTGTCCTGGCTGCCCAAGCAGCGCCCGGACCTCGAGATCTATCTGCTGAAGTGGAACATCGGCGCGTTCGCGGCGATCACCCGCGGTATGACGCCGATCTTCGTCATGAACTGGATGACCGATCGGCGCCTGCACTTCGAGATCGACGGTGCGCATCCGCTGGGGTCCGCGCATCACCAGAAGATCGTGGTCATCGACGACGCCCTCGCGTTCTGCGGCGGCATCGACATGACGGTGGACCGCTGGGACACCAGTGATCACCGGGACGACAATCACTTTCGCACCGAACCCAACGGCAATCGCTACGGTCCCTGGCACGACGCCACCACGGCCGTGGACGGTGACGCCGCGCGGGCGATCGGTGAGCTGGCGCGGGCGCGCTGGCAGGCGGCCACGGGGGAGGCCCTGGAACCGGTCGGGGAGATCGAGGGCGATACCCCGTGGCCGGAGGGGCTCGAGCCCACCATGGAATCGGTGGATCTCGGCATCGCGCGCACCTTCCCCGAACTGGCCGATCGCGCCGAGGTCCGAGAGATCGAACAGCTGTACCTGGCCGCGATCGCCGGTGCGCGCGAGTCGCTGTACATCGAGAGTCAGTATCTGGCCTCGCGCACGCTGGCCGAGGCCATCGCCGAGCGCCTGCGCGAGCCCGACGGCCCCGAGATAGTGATCGTGCTGCCGCGCAACGCCGACGGCTGGCTCGAGCAGCTCGCGATGGACGGCGCGCGCCGCCGCCTGCTGCACCTGCTGTGGCGGGCCGACACCGGCGGGCGCCTGGGCGTGTACTACCCGGTGACCGCCGCCGACGACCCGATCTACGTGCACGCCAAGGTGCTGGTCATGGACGATCGGCTGCTGCGGGTGGGCTCGTCGAACCTCAACAACCGGTCGATGGGGTTCGACACCGAATGCGATCTGGCCGTGGAAGTCACACCCGAGACCCCGGACGGCGATCGGCTGCGCGAGACGATCCTCGGCATCCGGCGCAGGCTGCTGTGCGAACACCTCGCGGCAGACCCCGCGAAGTTCGATGCCACCCTGGCCGAAACCGGTTCCCTGCTGCGCACGGTCGAGTCCCTGCGCGCGCCCGGCCGCACCCTCGTGCGCTTCGAACCCGACACCGTCGCCGACGAGGACAGCGCCCTGGCCGAGAACGAGCTCATGGATCCCGAGCGCACCCCGCCGAGCCTGTGGGACCGCCCGCTCCTCAATCGCGGCCTGCGCCTGATGAAGGCGACGGGCTGATCTACTCGTCGGCGAGTTCGACCAGTTCGACGGGCCACGGGAGTGCGGCCTCGATCTCCTTCCACCGCGCGCGGTCGTGCGTGATGATCTCCCAGTCGAAATGGCGTGCCACGGCGATGGTGTGTGCGGCGGCGAGGCCGATTCCGTCCGCCGAGGCCAGGACGTCGGCCAGCTCACCCGTGTCGGACAGGGTGCAGAGCCCGGTCAGTGCCAGATTGCCGACATTGTCGATGACGCCGTCGAGTCCCTCCCGCTGTTCTTCGCTGAGACCGGCTTTCGCGCACGCCAGCGCCAATGCGGGTATCGCGATGCGGATTTCACGATCCGACAGATGGGCGATCAGGCTCGACGTCGTCAAAGATCCGAAAGCGTAGGCGTGCAGGACCGTTTCGTCGAATACGTACCCCGTACCCGTCATCCGCGGCCTGCCTGTCGCGTGGCGGCGCGCGCCGCGAGCATGTCGGCCAGTCGAGCGCCGGCCTCCCACGCGTCGGGATCGGCCTGTGCGGCTGCTTTGCGGTTCTCCCATGCAGTACGGGCCCTGACCTTCATGGACTGAACCGTGTCGAGTAGTCGATTGAGCGTTTGGTCGACGGTTTCGTCGCTGGTCGCGAACTCGGCGAGTCGCTGACGAGTGGCGGGCAGCGTGGAGATGGTCGTCTTGGTCCGCTTGTCCTGGTTCTCCGTCGTCATGCTCTGAGAATACCTGGAATGCCAGGAATATTACGGGTTTCGTCTCTGCTGGTCAGTGGCCGATTCGGTCGAGCCAGGACAGGAGGGACGGGACCGCCAGGTAGGCGACGGTCGCGTGGGTCGCGCCGGGGATCTGTTCGTAGGTGACGGTGATGCCCTGGGCGCGTTCGCGGGCCACGAAGGCGTCGGTGTCGGCGGGGACCACCAGCTCGTCGTCGCGGCCCTGCGCGATGTAGAGGGGAGCGGTGAAGGGGCGGGAGCCCGCGGAGTTCTGGGACAGGAGATCGGACCAGGGCGGGGTGCGGGTCGGGTCGGCGGTGGTGAAATCGCCGACCAGGGGCCGGCCGATGCGATGTAGCTCGGACATGTTCTTGATCAGGCAGAGCTGGTTCATGCGGGGGACGATGGCCTGGGCCTGGGGAGTGAGGATGTCGTTCAGGCGGGCGCCGGCGGTATCGGAGTAGACCGTGGCGTAGGCGGTGAAGGCGTACGCGCCGATGGTGACGCCGGAGATGTCGTCGAGGTGGGTGCGCATCAGGGCGGTGAGGTCGGCGGCGGGGGCGGCGGCTGCGACGGCGACGATGTCGAGCTCGGGTGCGTAGTCGGGGGCGTTCTCCGCGGAGAACAGCACGGCCTGGCCACCCTGCGAATGGCCCCACAGGATGACCGACGTGCCGGCGTGCGCGGCCTCGATTTCGCGGGCGGCGCGCACCGAATCGAGCACGGCGTGCGCGGCGGTGACGCCGACCAGGTAAGAGTCGGGGCCGGGGGTGCCCATGCCGACGTAGTCGGTGGCGACCACGGTGTAGCCGCGATCGAGCAGGAATCGCAGGCCCTCGATGTCGAGGAACGGATCGAATCCGCGTGAGGGCGCGCAGTTCTCGGCCGCGCCGGTGGTCGGATGCCCCCAGGCCAGCACGGTCCGGCCGCGCTCGGGTGCGGGGTCGGCCGGGGTGATCACCACGCCGGTGGCGACGGCGGGCGAACCGTGGACGTCGGTGGTCCGGTACATGATTCGCCAGGCGTTCGCGGCGGCCGGTGTGCCGATCAGGGATTCGCTCTTGACGATCGAGCCGGGCTTGCCGTCGAGCGCGTCGGCGGGTTGCTCGTAGAAGGCGGCGAGGCCGTTGCGCTCGCGGTCGTCGCCGCGAATCCGGGGGAACTCCATGACAATCACCGCGATGAGCAGTGACATCACCGCGACGGCGATGATCGAGAACCAGCCGAGTCGGCGCATGACGCCCTACTTCTGAGATTGCCGGAAGTTGTCTACTTCGGCGATTCTGCCAAATATGCCGCCCGACTATCAATGAAACCCGGTCATTTCTCGCGAATGGGGCGACACCGGCTTTCATCCGATTCAGGTGATACGTCCCGGACCGGAAGCGGCCTAGCCTCGAGCCAGCATCGCAGTCCGTCGAGAAAGGGCACCGCCGTGGTCAGTACTTCCGTTCAACCGTCCGCCGCCGCGAACCCCGAGCCGGTGACAGCACCCGCCGCCGGGATCGACATGTTCTCCGAATACGCCGCGATGCTCGCGCAGTTCGCCTACGTGTGGGGCTGGCCGCTGGTGAACCTGCGCAATCGGTACGAGACCATCACCCGGGTGCCCGAGCCGGGGCTGCTCAACGGCGCGGTGCCGGCGGCGCCGCGCGGACGGCTCGCGATGCTGTCGAACTACGTGGTGCCGGAGGAGAAGATCGTCGCCTGCCCGAATCAGGACGTGGTCTACGGCGCGGCCTTCATGGACCTGGACGCCGAACCGGTCATCGTGCAGGTGCCCGACTTCGGCGATCGTTTCTGGGTGTACGCGCTCTACGACGCGCGGCTCGATCAGTTCGGCGAGCTGGGCAAGGCGTACGGCACCCCGCCCGGGTTCTACCTGCTGGCCGGGCCGAACTGGCAGGGTGAGGTCCCCGACGGCGTCATGGGCGTCATCCGCTCGACCACCGCGCTGGCCAACGCCCTGCCGCGCATCTTCATGGACGCCACCCCCGAGGACCACGCGGCGATCCAGCCGGTGATCAATCGGATCGGGATCTACCCGCTGACCGAGTTCGACGGCGAGGTCAAGGTGACCGAATGGGCCGCGCTGCCCGTCGTGCCCGCGCCCGTCCCGGCCGGTGGCGAGCCGAAATACGTTGTGCCCGAGCAGTTCTTCGACCAGTTCGGCGCGATTCTGGACAGTGTGCCGCCGCTGCCGGGCGAGGAGGGGCTCTACGCGCAGTTCCGCAGTCTGCTCGAGGCGGCCGGTGACGATCCGGTGTTGAAGAAGGTGCTCGCCGACACCGCCGTCGCCACCGAGAACGGAGTGATCACACCGTTCTTCGAGTGGAAGCACAACGGAATCCGCGCCGGGAACGGCTGGAACCGCTCGGCCAACAACGCCCAGTTCGGGGTCGACTACTTCAGCCGGACCGGCACGGCCAAATCGAACATCTTCGAGAACCGGCCGACCGAGACCCAGTACTTCTACACCGACACCGACGTCACCGGCGCGCAGTTACACGGCGACAACACGTACGGCATCACGTTCGCCGCGGGGCAGGAACCGCCGGTGAAGGGGTTCTGGTCGCTGACCGTGTACAACGGGCACCACTTCTTCCATCCCAACGCGCTGAACCGCTATTCGCTCGGCACCAAGAACAAGGACCTGGTCCGGAACCCGGACGGCTCGCTGACGCTGTACGTGGGCGCGAACTCGCCGGGACCCGAACGGGAGAACAATTGGATCCCGGCGCCTTCGGACAGCTTCTCGGTGTACCTGCGCGCCTACTGGCCGGATCGGGAGATCGTCGACGCGACGTGGCAGCCCCCTGCCGTCGTGCGCGCCTGATCCCGAAAATCCGCTAGCAGTAGGTTGTTTCACCCCTACTCCGGATCCGCCGGCGGCCGCTGCCGGGTGATCTGCTTCGCCCGCAGCCGCTGCAGGTGCCGCAGCATCGGGCAGTCGTCGCGCTCGCAGTCCTCGCCGTGCTCGGCGAGGCGGCGTTCGATGTCGCGCTCGGAGAACCGCGTAAAGGGCGCGGGCTCACCGTGATAGACCGCCGGGCGGTCGGTGCGCGGAATGTAGGCGAACGGGTTCGTCATGCCCGCCCCCGATGCTGTCCCCGGTAGAACCATCCCGCTCGCCGGCCCGCGAGCGGGACGGTGAGGAATCCGCCGTGCGCGAGCGGGATACGGCGGGAGCGGGCATCACGCGCCTCCCGGTGGAAACCCCAAGCCGCCCAGCAGATCACGGCTAAGCACAACGCGGTTATGGAGAGCAGCGCCCATGTGTCCCACAACATTTCGAATCCCCTTCGCTCGGTGCTCAGTAATTCTGTTTCAGTAGACACCAGGAAATTTCCTGCGAAGTGGGTTCATCATGAAGTGGTAGTGGATCCGCTGGAGGTCTGCGGCGGACATGTCCGTGGTAGCGACTCCCCAGATTGTGAGGCTAACGAAATGGCCGGATCAACGGTCTCTCGAATGGATTTCGGCAACTTCATCCAACGTGTGCGCAAGGACGCCGGTAAGAGCCTGCTGGCCGCAGGTATTGATCTCGAAGTGTCTCGCCAGACGGTCATGCGGCTCGAAGATGGGCTGCCCACGAAACTGACAACCCCGCAGATCAGGGACCTACTGCTGTTCTACGAGGCCAGCCCGGAGGTCTGCGCGGAGACGCTGGCCCTGTGGAAAGAGTGCAAAGCGCAAGAGAAAACCGCCAAGGCGCAAGGCAATTCGAAGGGATTCTGGGAATCGTACAGCGACCAGGTCGCGCCGCAGTATCCGCGATATCTCCGCCTGGAAGGAGCCGCGAACCGTATCACGACACATCAATTGGTTCTGGTGCCGGGCTTGTTGCAGATCGCCGACTATCGGCGCGCAATCGCTGCGATCGAGGATCCGGACTTGTCTGCGGTCGATGCTGAGCGTCGGATCGAGCTGAATGCTCGTCGACAGTCCGTGCTGGATGATGTTGACGTCCGGTTCGATGCCCTGCTTTCCGAAGCGGTTCTTCGGCACAGGCCCGGGGGACCAGCGGTCATGGCGAAGCAGCTGCGGTGGTTGGCGACATCGAGTGAGCGTCGAAATGTCAGCATCCGCATCGTCCCGTTTGATGTGGGATCGCATCAGGGACTGACGATTCAATCCTTCACGCTTCTTCAATTCTCATCCGGATTGAGCGGTCTGACCCCGCCGCCCGTTGTGTACCTCAACGGTGCGTTGGGCGCTCTCTATCACGAGCAGCGGGACGAGATCGATCGCTACAAGGAAGCGATCTCGGGCCTGCTCGCTGTAGCGTTGAGTGAAGACGACACTCGAAACCTGTTGTCGCACGTTGCAAAGGAGTACGAGGCGTGAGCAACAATTCTCCGGCCCGCCGGTGGTTCAAGTCCTCCCGATCGTCGACGCAGAGCGAGTGCGTCGAAGTCTCCTTCGGTGAATCCGAGGTCGGTGTTCGCGATTCGAAGCATCCCGGCGGCCCGGAGCTGTGGTTCACGGGCGAGCAGTGGGACAGCTTTGTTGCAAGCGAAGTGTGGAAGGCGTGATCGAGATGGCCTCACCTGTAAACAAGTGGTTCAAATCGGCGGCATCGGAATCCTCGAAGGCGTGCGTAGAGGTCTGCCTGGGCGATTCCGCTGTCGGCGTTCGGGATTCCAAGCATCCCGGCGGTCCCGAGCTGTGGTTCACCGGCGAGCAGTGGGACAGCTTCCTCGGCTCCCGCGTCTGGGAGCGCTGAGCCCGCAACGACCGAATCGTCCTCGCCGACAGCTCGGCGGGGGCGATTCTCGTTTCACAGGACCAGGGTCGGGTCGCGGTGGGACGCGGCTATCAGGCTGTCGAGCAGGCCGGGGAAGCGGGCGTCGAGGTCCTCGCGGCGCAGGGACTGCAGGGTCTCGCGGCCGTTGGGGCGCTGCCAGATCAGGCCGGCCTCGCGGAGCACCCGGTAGTGGTGGGTGAGATTCGACTTGGGCACGCCGGGGGCGATCGTGCCGCAGGGCTGTTCACCCTCGCCCGCGAGTTTGCGCACGATGCACAGGCGTAGCGGGTTGCCCACGGCGGCAAGCACGTTCGCCAACTGGATCTGATCCCGCTCGGGGTGCGCCGTCATCACCCGCACAGGATAGCGCGACTGTTGACAGACAGTCGAACTGTACGTAAGTCTATGAACAATCAAACTACCTCGAGAGGTCATGACATGGGTTCCGGCGCTTCACGATTCGACGGCAAGATCGCACTCGTCACCGGCGGCAGTAGTGGAATGGGCCTGGCGACCGCGCGCCGCCTGCTCGACGAGGGCGCGCGCGTCGTGATCACCGGGCGGGACAAGGCGCGGCTCGATGCCGCCGTCGCTGCGTTGAACGCAGGGGACCGGGTGCTGGCGGTGGCCGGTGACGCCGCGAATCTCGCCGACCTCGACGCGTTGACCGGTGCGATAGCCGAGCGTTTCGGCCGGCTCGACGTGGTCTTCGCCAACGCCGGCATCGGCGCGTTCCAGCCGATCGGGGCCGTCACCGAGGAGGAGTTCTACCGGGTGGTGGATCTCAACTTCAAGTCGGTCTTCTTCACCGTGCAGCGAACCGCCCCGCTGGTGGCGGACAACGGCGCGATCGTCATCAACGCGTCGTTCGCCGTGCATCGCGGGTCGCCGGGGGCGGCGCTGTATTCCGCGACGAAGGCGGCGATACACAATCTTGCGCGGACTGTCGCGGCCGAGTTGGCGCCGCGCGGCATCCGGGTGAACTCGGTGAGCCCGGGCTATACCGCGACGCCCGCCTTCGACGCGGAGGCGTCACCCGAAATGCGCAGCGGCGCGGCGGCTTCGGTGCCTGCGGGGCGGATCGGGACTTCCGAGGAGGTGGCGGGGGCGGTCGCGTTCCTGGCGTCGGCGGAGGCGTCGTACATCAACGGGCAGGATCTCAAGGTGGACGGTGGGCTCATCGATGTCACCGCGGGGGCGATGATCTGACCCGGAAAGGGCCGCGAATTTTCGTGCACGATCCACCCCCGTTCGGCGGTTTCCCGCCGATCCACTGGCGACAGTGCACGAAAATTCGCAGCCCTCCGATGTTCGGCCTACGGCCGCGGGTTCGCCTGGAACAGCGACCACATCCGGTTCAGCATCTCGGTCTTGCGCGACCCGGTCGGCCACTCGTGGCTGCCGTTGTTGTACACGCGCCACAGCACCTTGGTGCCGTCCGCGCAATCCCAGATCTTGGAGTCCTTCACGTCGGTGCCGCCGTCACCGCGCTCGTTGGAGCAGGGCCGGTTCTCCCAGCTCCAGTACATGACGTGGCTGTACGCGACGGGTTCGAAGACGACCGGGTCACTCGCGGAGGCGAATACACCCCAGGAGATGGCGCGCGCCGGGTTGCAGCCGGTCGGCGGCGGCGCGGGCGCGTAGACCGCGCCCGAGGCGAACAGCTCCGGCGCGACACAGCCCGCGCGCGAAGCCATCTGCCCGCCGTTGGAGTGCCCGCTCAGGTGGATGCGGGTGGGTGCGACGCAGTAGGTCGCGCGCACATTGGCGACGACCGCCTTGATGTAGTTCACGTCGGCGGTGTCGGCGGCCCAGCCGTACTTGCCCGTGCCCTCGGACTTGCCGCCGCGCGGGTAGACGACGATGAACTTCTTCGAATCCGCCAGCGCGTTCCAGCCCGAATCCGCCTGGTGCGTCGCCGGATTGGACTGGCCGCCGTGGATGGCGACCACGAGCGGGGCGCCGGAGGCCGAGATTCCGGACGGCACGTGGATGCGGTACTTCTCGCGCTGCCCGAAGGTGACGTCCCCGGACTTGGGGGTCGTCGAGCAGGCCGCGGCCATGGCGCTGGGATCCTCGAAGCTCGCGTCGTCGGCGGTCGCCGACCCCGCCGCCGAGACCGCCAGAGTCATTGCCGCACAGGTCGCGCCCACCAGCGCGGCCATCCGTTTGAATAGTGAAGATGCCACGGAATCTCCTTGCGTACGAACGTGATCGCACTGAGAAAAGCCGACGCGCCGGACGACCGGCGAGCCCCCACTTCTGGGGCTGCGCGAAAGCTCCTGTGGCACCGCAATTATGCGATAGCATCGGCGCAGTCATGCCTTGGTAAACCGGTGTGCCGGTGCCGAAAGCGCCGCTGCGGTCTGCGTTTAGCGACTGCTCCGGCCTATCCGGCTACCGCCTGTGTGTTTTGGCGTTCCGGTGAGCGAACGATCGGCTAGACCCTCTCGATGCTTCAGCATCGCCCCGAATTCCCTCGGATACACCGGCCTCAGTCCGCGCGGGTGAACAGCCGCATCGACTCCTGGACCACCGTGTCGCGGGTGCGCCCGTCCGGGTCGGCCTCGGGGCGCAGCCAGATCGAGGCGTGGTTCAGCACGCCGTGCAGACAGTGCAGGGCTACCGCGGGATCGGGGCAGTCGAACTCGCCCGCGGCGATGCCGGCGTCGATGACCTCCCGGAAGATCCGGTCGTGCCGGCGGCGCATGGCCTTGATGGCTTCACCGTGCTGCTCGGGCCAGGGCGCGGGGAACGAGAAGAGTTTGCCCACTTCGGGATACAGCACCGTCAGCACCCGCAGTTGCTCGGCGATCAGCGCGCGCAGCCGCTCGGTTGCGGAGAGCCCGGCGGCGGCGTCCAGTGCCTCGTCGAGCCGGGTCAGCGCGTCGGAGGAGAGCTTCTCCAGGGCCGCCGCGACCAGCGCGTCTTTGCTCGGAAAGTAGTGGTAGAGGGTGGCTTTCGCGATGTCCGAGCGCTCGGCGACGTCCTCGAACCGCATGCCCTGGTAGCCGACCGCGGACAGGATCTGCAGCGCGGCGACGATCATCTCCGCCTTGCGCCGGTCGCGCCGCCGTTCCGCGCGCCCGGCGGGCGCCACGGTCTCGTCCGTGCTCGAGGTCATCGGTCGATCCTATCGAGGCGGTCGGTATCAACCGTGAGGATGGTCATTCGACTTGATGTATCAAAACTCGACCCGTAGGTTGAGAAATGTGAACACGACCAGCGTGGCGTCCGCCTACTTCCAGCGCGTCGGCCCGAACAGCTTCGTGCCGACCGTCCACGCCGGTGGTGCGTGGAACGCCGACGAGCAGCACTTCAGCCCGCTCGGCGGGCTGATCGTGCACGAGATCCAGCGTGCCCGGGCGCAACGGCCCGCGCTCGCGCTGAGCCGGATCAGTTTCGACATCCTGGGCCGCATCGGCTTCCAGGAGTTCGAGATCGCGGTCCGCACGCTCCGGCCAGGGCGCACCATCGAACTGGCCGAAGCTGTCGTCACGATCGCCGGGCGCGACGTCGTCAATGCCCGGGCCTGGCTGCTGAGCGAACAGGACACCGCGAGCGTTGCCGGCGGGGAACCCGATCGGCTCCCCGCCCCGGAAGCACTGCCGTCCTGGCCGCTGTCGGCGATCTGGTCCGGCGGCTACATCGCCTCGGTCGACACCCGGGCCGTGCGCGCCTACGAGCCGGGCCGCAACACCGCTTGGGTGCGCTCGACCGTGGATCTGGTGGCGGGGGAGCCGGTCGATCCCCTGGCGGGCTTCATCGCCCTGGTCGACACCGCGAACGGCATCGCGGTCCGCCAGGACCCCGCCAAATGGATGTTCCCGAACCTGGATCTGACCATCCATCTCCATCGGCAGCCCCGGGGTGCGTGGACCGGGCTGGACACCGGCGTCACCTTCGGTCAGGCCGGACAGGGGTTGACCAGCACCGTCCTGCACGACGTCGACGGCCCGGTGGGTGTGGCCCAGCAGATACTCACGGTCCGGCCGCAGCCCTGACGCGCGCCCCCGAACAGCCTGCGAGACAAAGCTTTACCGCTCCCGCGGCGCTCGTCATCGAGCAACAGCGCTCGCGCGCTTCAGTTCTCGCCCTTCAACTGCTCGAGGACCAGGTCGAGAAAGGCGTCCACCTCGGGGCGGTGATAGGAGGGCGCGCCCTGGGCGGCGATGTGAAACGTGGTGGTGCGCACGTCTTCGGCCGTCATGCCGTTCGGGCCGTCGTGCGCGAGGGTGGCGGCGAGGCGGTCCAGGAAGGCACCCACCTCCTCGATCGAATACCCGGGTAAGCCGAACGGGGGAGCGGAGAAGTGCACGCGCAGCACGTCGTCGTGCGAGAGCGTGTCCTCCACCCGGCCCTCGGGCGCCCGGCCCCGGCCGTGGCGCAGGAGTTCCAGCTCGACGCAGACCTGATCGAGGAAGTCGTCGACCTGTTCGCAGTCGTAGCCGCGGCGGCCGAACGGCGGCCCGTCGAACACGGCCAGCCGGATATCCGCGGCACTGAGATGATCATGGCCGCCCATGGTGTCGGCGATGCGCGCGCAGAAGGCGTCCACCTGTTCGGGGTGGTAGCCGTGATGCCCGAAAGGGGCAGATCCGAACTGCCTGCGGCGTACGTCCTCGGGGGTCACGAGCGTCATTGTGCCAATGCCCTCATGTCCGAATCGCCCCCGCCCCTTGCCAATCCGATTCGTCCGGTCAATCCCGCCGTACGCCGTCGATGATGAGCCGGCGAATCGCCTGTGTGAGATCGGCCGAGAGCCCCTGATCGGGGTTGCGCAGCCCGTGCAGGATCGCGCTCAGGATCATGCCGGTCACCGCGCGCGAGGTATTGACGGTGTCGAGATCTGCGCGCAGATACCCCTGTTCCACACCGTGTTCGAGGTAGGCCGTGGTGAGCGCGTCGGCGGTGTCGAGCAGGCCGTACAGCCGCGTGGTGAGTTCGATGTCGATGCCGGTCGCTTGGAACAGCAGCAGCTGCGCCACCCGGCGGTCCTCGAGGAAGATGTCGTTCAGCGCGCCGCCGATGCGCTCGAGCTGCACCCGGTACTCCTCGAGGCTCTCGGTCGCGTCCGGCGCGTTCTCGAGCCCGAGCGAGGCCACGATGCGCGCGGCCAGATCGTCGATGACGTGATCGATGATGTCGCGCTTGTTCGCGAAGTACCGATAGAACGTGCCGTGCCCGATGCCCAGCTCACTGGCGATATCGGCGATGCCGGTGGCGTGATAGCCCTTCTCGGCGAAGCAGGCGAACGCGGTATCGATGATCTCCTGGCGGAGCTCGGCCTTGCGCCGTTCGATTCGGGAGGATGGCTTCGTCACGGGCTCGATGATACGGTGTTCACAAACGGAATGAGATGTCATTCCGTGACAAGTGAGTCACAGCGGCCGGGTTGGGGCGCTGGTTACAGGGAGGTTCGGCGTGGCACCTCAGTACGACGCCATCGTGGTCGGTGCGGGTTTCGGCGGTATGGGCGCCGGCATCCAATTGGATCGGCTCGGTCTGAGCAACTTCGTGATCCTGGAGCGCGAGAACGATCTCGGCGGCACCTGGCACGTCAACCGCTACCCGGGCCTGGCCGTGGACATCGCCTCGGTCACCTATTCCTATTCCTTCGAGCCGAACCCGAACTGGTCGCGACTGTTCGCCCCGGGCGCCGAGCTCAAGAAGTACGCCGAGCACGTGGCCGACAAGTACGACCTGCGCCGTCGCATGCGCTTCGACACCGTCGTCGGGGGAGCGCGCTGGGACGAGGAGCAGCAGCAGTGGGTCGTGTCCGTCGAGGGCGGTGAATCCCTCACCGCGCGTTACCTGCTCGCGGCCACCGGCTTCCTGTCCCAGCCGTACACCCCGCCGTTCCCGGGCATCGACACCTTCGCGGGCAAGATCATCCACACCACCGCGTGGCAGGACGACTACGACCTCACCGACACCAGGACGGCCATCATCGGCACCGGCGCGACCGCCGTGCAGCTGATCCCGGAGATCGCCAAGAAGGCCAAGGCGCTCACCGTCTTCCAGCGCACCCCCATCTGGGTGGTGCCCAAGGTCGACACCGCCATCCCCAAGCCCGTGCAGTCGCTGTTCGCCCGGGTTCCGGTGACGCAGAAGGCCGCTCGCCTGGCCAACACCGCCATGCTCGAGGCCCTCATGGTCGTGGGCGTGCTGCACTTCAAGCAGGCCAAGCCGCTCAACAAGGCCGCCGCCGCGCTGGCCAAGGCGCACCTGCGCACCTCGGTCCGCGATCCCGAGACCCGCAGGAAGCTCACGCCGGACTACGACTTCGGCTGCAAGCGCCCCACCTTCTCCAACCTGTACTTCAAGACCTTCAACGAACCGCACGTGCGGCTCGAGACCAACTCCATCGATCACATCGAGCCCGACGGCATCGTCACCGCCGACGGCCACAAGACCGAGATCGACACCCTGGTGCTGGCCACCGGCTTCAACCTGTGGGACGTGAACTTCCCGGCCATCGAGATCATCGGCCGCGACGGGCTCAACCTCGGAAAGTTCTGGCGCGACAACCGCTTCCAGGCCTACGAGGGCATCACCGTGCCGAAGTTCCCCAACTTCATCAGCCTCAACAGCCCGTACTCCTACAGCGGCCTGTCGTACTTCACCACCATCGAAGCCCAGATGAAGCACATGGCCCGGCTCTTCGGCGAGATGTTCCGCCGCGGCGCGAAGACCTTCGAGGTCACCGAGACGGCCAACGCCGAGTTCCTGGACCGCGTCACCGACAAGCTCGACTCCTCGGTGTTCTACGGCGGCCAGTGCTCGACCGCGCGCAGCTACTACTACAACCAGCACGGCGAGGCCGCGCTGCTGCGCCCGACCAGCACGGTGAACGCGCACCGCGAGGCCGTGAGCTTCCCGCTCGACGATTACGCCTACGGCGAACACTCCGCCTGACCCACCGTCCCGCCGGGCCCCTGCCCGGCGGCACGATCGATGCCACCGCCGCGGCCGATGTCCCCTCGACATCGGCCGCGGCCGTGTCCGGCATATCCGGGGCACACGCAGGCGAATGGTCCCGCGGCACGGTCCGTGCTCCGGCGTCCGCGCGGTCCGGCGGCGCGCCCGCGTCCGGCCCGGCGGCGGCGTGCCGGACGATCCCGACCGCCCGGCACGGGAATCGGCACGTACCGGGGCGCGCGGCGAACAGATAGAGCAGGTCGGCGCGCCCTACTCGGCGGATAGCTGGCAGACTGTGTGGGCAACGACCCATTCGACCACCTGACTAGGGGCTGACTTCGACGATGGACCTTCTGCTGCCACTGCTTCTGGTTGCTCTGCTCATCCCGATGTTCCTCGGCGTTCGCCGACAGAAGCGGGAAATGGCCAAGGTCACCGAGATGCAGGACAACCTGAAGGTCGGCGACGGGGTGATCACCACCTCCGGGCTGTACGGCACCGTGGTCGACGTCGATGACACCACCGTCGATCTCGAGATCGCCGAAGACGTCGTGACCACCTGGTCGCGCGCCGCGATCCGCGAGGTCCGCGCCGAGGAGACCACCGACGGCGATTCGGCCGAGACGGATTCGGCCGTCGCGGCCACCCCGGCCGAGGCCGACGCCGTCGAGGCCGCCGCCGTCGAGACCACCGGGGAACCCGGTTCCGTGCTGGGCGACCGGCCCGAGACGGCCGACGAGAACCCGAAGCTGACCAAGGACTGACACGACCCCGCGCCGTCGGCCGCCGCATCCCGGCGACCGGCGGCGCTGCGGTGTGCCCGCTCGTTCCACCACCATCCGCCTAGGAGATAACTGCTGTGCCACCTTCCCAGGGAACGGCGCATCCCATGCGCCTGCTCGGCGTGTACGCCGCACTGGTGGCCGTGATGTTTGGCCTGGTGTTCTTCACCGGTGACAAGTCCGCGACCCCCAAGCTCGGCATCGACCTGCAGGGCGGTACCCGCGTCACGCTGACGCCGCGTACCCCCGACGGCGGCAAGCCGAGCAAGGACAGCCTGCAGAAGGCGCAGGACATCATCGAGCAGCGCGTCAACGGCCTGGGCGTCTCGGGATCCGAGGTCGTCATCGAGGGTGACAACCTGGTCATCACGGTCCCGGGCGAGGACGGCGCGCAGGCTCGCACGCTGGCCACCACCGCCAAGCTCTACGTCCGCCCGGTGATCGGCCAGCCGATTCCGCCGCAGGTGAAGAACGGCCAGCCGGTCAATCCGCAGCAGCCGCAACAACCTCAGCCCGCCCCGGCGCCGGAATCGGCCGCCCCGGGCGCGCCCACCACGGCCGACGCGCCGACCACGCCGGAAACCGCCCCCACCACGGGTGAGGCTCCCGCACAACAGAACCGGGTGTTCCCCGCCCAGGCGCCGACCACCGACGCGCCCGCGCCGACCACCGACGCACCGGCTCCCGCGCCCGCACCGGCGTCGCCGCAGCAGGCGCAGAAGGAAATCGCCGAGGCCAAGGCGCTGCGCCAGAGCACCGATCCGACGATTCAGCAGACCGCCATGCTCACCATGGACTGCACCAAGCCGGATCCGCTGCAGGGCAACGACGATCCCAACCTGCCGCTGGTCGCCTGCAGCGCCGACGGGACCGAGGTCTACCTCCTGGACAAGAGCCGGCTCGACGGCCAGGAGATCAAAGACGCGCGCGGCCAGTTCAATTCGCAGGAATCCAAGTGGACCGTGGACGTGGAGTTCAAGTCCGGCGGCGCGGACACCTGGGGCAAGCTGACCACGGAGTTCTACCAGAAGCAGCTGGCCTTCGTGCTCGACACCAAGGTCGTGAGCGCACCGCAGGTGCAGGCCGCCGGCCAGTACACCGGTAGCACCTCCATCTCGGGCACGGGCATCAACAAGACCACCGCGACCGAACTCGGCAACACCCTCAAGTACGGCTCGCTGCCGCTGTCGTTCTCGACCTCCGAGGCCGAAACCGTCTCGGCGACACTGGGTCTGTCCTCGCTGCGCGCGGGTCTGATCGCGGGCGCCATCGGCCTCGTCGCGGTGCTGCTGTACTGCCTGCTCTACTACCGCATGCTCGGCTTCCTGGCCGGCTTCTCGCTGCTCGCGGCGGGCGTGGCGGTGTACCTGATCATCGTGCTGCTGGGCCGGTCCGTCGGCTTCACGCTCGACCTGGCCGGTATCGCCGGTCTGATCATCGGTATCGGTATGACGGCCGACTCGTTCGTGGTGTTCTTCGAACGAATAAAGGACGAGATGCGCGAGGGCCGAAGTTTCCGGTCCGCGGTGCCCAAGGGCTGGGCGCGCGCGCAGCGCACCAACCTCTCGGGTAAGACGGTCAGCCTCATCGCCTCGGCGGTGCTGTACTGGCTCGCCGCCGGACAGGTGAAGGGCTTCGCGTTCACCCTCGGCATCACCACCGTGCTCGATGTCATCGTGCTGTACCTGGTCACCGCGCCGCTCATGATGATGGCCTCGAAGTCGCCGTTCTGGGCCAAGCCCTCGGTGAACGGCCTCGGCGCCGTCGCTCAGATTGCCCGGGAACGCAAGGCGGCCGCCGGCGTCCTGGTGAAGGAGGCGTGACCATGCGCAAGACCAGTCCCGTTCTGGACGTCGACTCCGAACTCGATTACGAGGCGGCGTCCCCGCAGCACGGATTCCTCGAACGGCTCTACACCGGTACCGGCGGCTTCGAGATCGTCGGCCGGCGCAAGTTCTTCTACGGTCTGGCCGCGGTGTTCCTGGTGATCGCCCTGGCGAGCATCGGCATCAAGGGCTTCACGCTCGGCATCGACTTCGCGGGTGGCTCCCGCATCCAGATGCCCGCCGCCGAATCGGTGACCACCGAACGCGTCGAGCAGGTGTACACCGACACGCTCGGCCACGAACCGGTGACGGTGCAGAAGGTCGGCTCGGGAGCGACCGCGGCGATGCAGATCCGGTCCGAGACGCTGGACCTGACGCAGACCGAGCAGTTGCAGGCCGCGCTGTTCGAGGCGTTCCAGCCGAAGAACTCCAGTGGCCAGCCCGATATCAACGCGATCAGCATCGCCGAGATCAGCGAGACCTGGGGCGGCCAGGTCACCGAGAAGGCGCTGTGGGCGCTGCTGGTGTTCGTCCTGCTGACCATGCTCTACATCGCCTTCCGCTTCGAACGAGACATGTCGTTCGCGGCGATCGGCTCGCTGTTCTTCAACCTCATCGTCACCGCGGGCATCTACTCGCTCGTCGGTTTCGAGGTGACGCCGGCCGCGGTCATCGGCCTGCTCACCATCCTCGGCTTCGTGCTCTACGACAACGTCGTGGTGTTCGACAAGGTCGAGGAGAACACCCGCGGCGTCTTGCACCTGACCAAACACACGTACGCGGAGAAGGCGAACCTGGCCGCCAACCAGACGCTCATGCGCTCGATCAACACCACGATCATCGGCATCCTGCCGATCATCGGCATGCTGGTCGTCGCGGTGTGGCTGCTGGGCGTCGGCACCCTGAAGGATCTGGCCCTGGTGCAGCTCGTCGGCATGATCGTCGGCGCGTACTCGTCCATCTTCTTCGCGGTGCCGCTGCTGGTCAGCATCAAGGAACGCTGGGGCCCGGTGGCCGCGCACACCAAGAAGGTGGCGGCCCGGCGCGCCGGCGGCAATGCGGCGGACGTGCACGCGGCCGCGACGCAGCGGGCGGGCGCGGCAAGTCGCGCCGGTGGGCGGGAAGGCTCCGCGCCGCGTCCCCGGGGCGAGGCCCCGCGCCCGGGAACTCGACCGAGCGGAAAACGACACAAGAGAAGGCCATAGGCGCAGGGGGTTGCGGACGGTGCGACAGAACAGGATTCGACGTGGCGCCGCCGTGGCCGTCGCGGGTGTGCTCGCCGTCGGTGCGCTGACGGCGTGTGGTGGCAAGAACCAGGTTCCCTCCATCGGATACGGCGTCGACACCGTGCTGGCCAGCTACAACGGCGGCAGCACGGCGGGCGCCAACGGTGGTGCGGCCGCGGTGTTCGGACGCGTGATCACCGGGTTCTTCTACACCGGCCCCGACGGGCAGCCGGTAGCCGATACCGACACCGGTACCGCCAAAGAGGTGCCGGGCGAGACGCAGACCATTCAGTACCGGCTCAATCCGGACGGGGTGTACTCCGACGGTGCGCCGACCTCCTGTGACGATCTCGTCATGGCGTGGGCGGCGCGCAGCGGGCGCTTCACCAAACCCGGTGCGGGCGGGCAGATTCCGGCGTTCGACGCGGCGAGCACCGCCGGCTACGACGAGATCGAGCGGGTGGACTGCCAGCCCGGGTCCAAGGACGCCACCGTGGTGTTCCGGCCGGGACGGCACTACACGCCGTGGAAGACGCTGTTCAACGCCGGCGAGCTGATGCCCGCGCACGTCGTGGCCAAGGCCGTCGGGGTGCCCAACGTGGTCGCCCCGATCCAGGGCAACGACCAGGGCGCGGTCGAGCGCATCGCGGACTTCTGGAACAACGGCTGGACGCTGACGCCGGGCAAGGTGGATCTCACCGTGCTGCCGTCGTCGGGTCCGTACCGGATCGAATCCTTCGGTGAGAAGGACGGTCTGGTGCTGGTCCAGAACGAGCGCTGGTGGGGCAACGCCGCGCGGACGCCCCGCATCGTGGTGTGGGACAAGAACACCGACCTGAAGGGCAAGCTCGAGGCCAAGTCGATCGGCGTGCTCGATATCGGCGCCGGCGCGTTCGGCGACGCGAGCCTGGACGGGCTGGCCGCGGAGAACGTGCCCGGTCGCGGCGTGGAGCAGCTGGTGCTGAGCACCGGCGGAGTGTTCAGCAACGTCAACGCCCGGCGGGCGCTGGCGCTGTGCACGCCCCGGCAGGAGCTGTTCGATCAGCTCGGGCACCCGGGTTTCGACACCCCGGCGACCGGACTCGGTGCGGGACCGCTGAACTCGCGGACCGTGCAGCAGGACACGCTCTACTACGGCGCGGTGACCGGCGCCGCCGACAAGTACAAGAACGTCGACGTCGCCGGGGCCAAGAAGGCGCTCGAGAACGCCGGGGTGCAGAACCCGACCGTCCGCATCGGCTACGTCCAGCCGGACGAGCGGCGGGCCGCCACCATCGCCAAGATCGCCGAATCCTGCCGTCCGGCGGGCATTTCGGTGGTCGACGCCGGCGCGGCCGACTTCGCGGCGGTCCAGCTCGCCGAGGGCAAGGTGGACGCCGTCCTCGGCGGCACCGCGTCCTTCCCCGGCCCCTCGGGGGCGAGCGTGGCGACCGACGCGACAGCCTCGCTGCGCACCGGTCAGGGGCTGAATTTCGGCCGGTTCGGCAATGGCCGTTACGATGCCATCGCGGATCAGCTTGCGGCGGAGGACAACTCGACGACCGTGCTGAACCTCATGACGGAGCAGGAGAACCTGCTCTGGAGTGAGATGCCTTCGATTCCGCTGTTCGCCGAACCGCGCACCATCGCGTTCGGTGACGGCATGAAGAACGGAATCGTGAGCCCGACCCGGGCGGGAGCGGGCTGGAATATGGATCGCTGGGTGCTCGAGCGGTGAGGGCCTCGGGAGATGAGCGTGTGAGGAGCGGGTGTTGAGCAAGCACGAGATGGTCGATACGGCGGAGGTCGCGACCGAGCGCACCGGACGGGCGAACGCGGCGGTGGAGCGGCTGACCCGCTGGCACGACGACTTTCCGACCCCGGGGGTCCGGTTCGCCGATCTGACCCCGGTGTTCGCCGATGCCGAGGGCTTCCGCTCGGTGCTGGACTGCTTCGCGGCCTGCGCACCGGACGCCGATCTGGTGGCCGGGGTGGACGCGCGCGGGTTCCTGCTCGGCGCGGGCGTCGCCGCGGTGCTCGGCACCGGCGTGGTGGCGGTGCGCAAGGCGGGCAAGCTGCCGCCGCCGGTGCACACCCGGTCCTACACCCTCGAATACGGTTCGGCCGCACTGGAGATCCCCGCGGACGGCATCGAGCTGCAGGGCCGCAAGATCCTGCTGCTCGACGACGTGCTCGCCACCGGCGGCACCCTGGCCGCGGCCGCGGAGCTGTTCCGCGCGGCGGGGGCCGAGGTGGTCGCGGCGGCCGTCGTGCTCGAGCTGGAATTCCTGGGCGGGCGCGCCAAGCAGGGCGACTACCCGCTCACCTCGATCGTGCAGCGCTGAGCGCGCGAGGCGAGCGGGCGCGCTGACAACACGTTTCGGAAGCGGCGGATGGCGACGGTGACGTCGCCGCCCGCCGCTTCCGGCGTCACCGGGCGATCACCCGGGCGACGAATCCACTGACGACCAGCCAGAAGATCGCTGCGAGACCGTAATTCAGGACGACGTCCAGGTCGGGGTTTCCGGTGGTGAACAGGCCCGGGAAGAACAGGGCCAGGGGCTCGGCCAAGGACTTGATGAATTGGAAGAACCGATTGGTCTGATCGGCGTCCAACACCAGCAGCAAGATATACAGGCCCTCGACGAGGGCGAACAGTGCACCGACCGTTGCGATGATGCGCGCGGCGGTGGCCTCATTGCGGGCGACGTACGGCATTACCGAGGGATGCCCGTTGTGTGTGGGTTGAAACCGTGTCGCGGGTCCGTGAAAAGGCGTGTCCGCCATGACATGATGTCCCGGTGATGACCACGTCGTCGGGGAGCGCTGGGGCGTGAACGCCAAGTTCGTCGTCGGAAGTGTGGTCGGCATAGCGTTGTCGATGGTCACGCTCGTATTGGTGATCATCCTGCCGTCGACCGAGGAGAACTGCGCTC
This sequence comes from Nocardia sp. NPDC003693, assembly GCF_053981095.1. NCBI lineage: Bacteria > Bacillati > Actinomycetota > Actinomycetes > Mycobacteriales > Nocardiaceae > Nocardia > Nocardia sp. NPDC003693. Next base: position 42,482 of record NZ_JBSFNO010000007.1, on the reverse strand, counting down.
CGGGTTCCCCGCTCATTCCGGCGGCCACCACCGCGCGCACCGAACCCGATTGCCCGAGTACGGGTTCCCCCGCCGAAGCGGGTTTGCAGGACGGCGCGCTGCGCGTGTTGCGGTGCACGGTGGCGCGTTTCGGCAGTCTCGAGATGCGTGGGGTGATCGCGGACGACGCCTACCCCGATCATCGCGCGGGCCGCGCGGTGGAGTTCATCGTCGGAACCGACCAGGCCAAGGGCGATTCCATCGTGGCGTTCCTGCAGGAGAACGCCGCCACGTTCCGCGTGGACTACGTCATCTGGAAGCAGCGCAGCTGGACCCCGACGGCCGCCTCGGGCACGCAGTGGACGGCCATGCCCGATCGCGGCGACGCGGTGCGCAACCACCTGGATCGCGTGCAGGTGACCATCAAGGCGGCGGCCGCGACCTCCACCGCGGTGCAGACCCCGGAGGTCTCGCTGGCCGCCATGCCGGGCACCGTCAACGAGGCCGGGCGGCTCTCCGGTGCGGGCCGCCGTCAATACCCCTTGGCGGCAGGCACTTTCACCGTGTCCGACACCTACGGCTCGCGCGGCGGGGATCACCTCGGCGTCGACATGGCCGCCGCCAACGGGACCCCGATCTACGCCGCCGCCGACGGTCTCGTGGTCGCCTCCGGCCCGGCGTCGGGTTTCGGGAACTGGATCGTCATCGACTCCCTCGACGAGAGCGGGCGGCGGTACTCCACGGTCTACGGGCACATGTACGCCTCGGGCCTGTTCGTGCGCACCGGCGATATCGTCACCATGGGCCAGCACATCGGCGCGGTCGGCTCCGACGGCCAATCCTCGGGCCCGCACCTGCATTTCGAGGTGGTGCCCGGCGGGCGGCTCACCGGCGGCAGCCAGGTCGACCCCATGCCGTGGCTGTCGGGTTCGGGGCTGCCGGACGCGAGTGCGAGTTCGCCCAACTGCGAGAACGGATTCGGCACGGCCGGAGGCAATCTCGCCGGCGGCAAGGTGCCCGCCGAACTGGAGATCTGGTATCGGCGCGCGGGCTCGCTGTGCCCGCAGATCAGCTCCTCGCTGCTGGCCGCGCAGGGGCAGGCCGAATCCGGCTTCCGGCGCGGGCTCACCTCACCGGCGGGCGCGATCGGACTGGCCCAGTTCCTGCCGAGCACCGCGACCTCCCTGGCCCCCGACGGACAGCCCTACGTGATCGACGCCGACGGCAACGGCCAGGCCAGCCCTTGGGACGACGGCGACGCCATCATCGGCCAGGGCCGGTACATGTGCACCATCGCGGGCAAGGTGCAGGGCTGGCTCGAGCAGGGCAAGGTGACCGGCGATCTCACGGCGCTGACCGTGGCCGCCTACAACGCCGGCGAGGGCGCGGTGCTGGCCTCGGGCGGCATGCCCAACCAGGTGCCCGGGCACTTCAGCGAAACCCGCCCGTACGTGGCGCGCATCCTGGCCGCGGAGGCCGGCTTCCGCAGCATGGGCAGCACCGGGCGCTTCGTTCCCGACGCCGCCGCGGACCTCGGCCCGCAGATCGCCTCGGCGGGGCACGAATGGATCGGCACCCCTTACGTTTTCGGCGGGGGCGGCACCCAGGGCCCGACCGAGGGCGGCTTCGACGAACCCGGTCTCACCGCGGCCGCGGTGTTCGCCGCCAGCGGGGGCACGATCCAGCTGCCGAACACGGCCGAGCAGCAGTGGGAGATCGGGGTCGAGGTGGCGTTGCTCAAGGCCCAGCCCGGTGATCTGGTGTTCGGGAGCTGGGGGACACGCGGACCCTCGAGCGTCGGGATCTACCTCGGCAGCGGCAAGATGCTACACGCCGAACCCGGCGGGAAGGTGGCCGAGGTCCCGCTGCTCAACGGCATGAAAGCGCGTCGCATCGGGCAGTGAGGACGGGAGCCGGATCCGATCCTGAGATCCGGCTCACGGAAATTGCCACTTGCACACCGGCATCGGGACTGGTTACCTTTGTAAACGTTCCATTCCCTCCCGATCGGAGACCTTACGTTGATCTTCTGAGGTAACGCAGCCCATGGCCCGCGCTCTCGAGCGCCGCCTTCACTCGCGCTTACCTTCCAGGAGTCCGTATGTCACTACCTGTCATTTCCATTTCCGATCTGAGCTTCCTCTGGCCGGACGGTACCCCCGTTTTCGACGGTCTCAACGCGCTGCTCGGACCCGGTCACGTCGGCGTGGTCGGCAGCAACGGCGCCGGTAAATCCACGCTTTTCCGGTTGATCACCGGTGCGCTGCTGCCCGCTCGCGGGTCGATCACGGTGCCGGGGCGGCTGGGCTATCTGCGCCAGGACCTCGGCCTGTCGGCCGGGCAGCGGGTGGACGAGGTGCTCGGTATCGCGCCGACGCGAAAGGCGTTGCATCGCATCGAGTCCGGGAACGGAACCGACGCCGACTTCGAGGCGGTCGGGACGGCCTGGGATATCGAGGAACATGCCATCGCCCTGCTCGGCCGACTCGGATTGCACTATGTCGCAAGCGATATCGGTCAGCTCGATCGCCGGCTGGACACCCTGTCCGGCGGGGAGACCGTGTTGCTGGGCCTGGTAGCCGAACTGTTGCGGGAGCCCGATGTGCTGCTGCTGGACGAACCCACCAACAACCTCGATCGGGTGGCGCGCGAACGCCTGTACGAGGTCGTGGGGCAGTTCCAGGGCACCGTGCTCACCGTCAGTCACGACCGCGAGCTGCTCGACCGGGTCACCACCGTGGCCGAACTGCGCCAGGGCGAAATCCGTTTGTTCGGCGGCAATTTCGGCGACTACGAGCGGATCGTCGAGGCCGAGCAGGAGGCCGCGCGAGCGGCCATCCGCGATGCCAAGGGCGATGTGCGCAAGCAGGCGCGCGAGCTGGTGGACACGCGGATCAAGCTCGACCGGCGACTGCGAACCGGAGCCAAGGCCGAGCGGGAGAAGCGGGTGCCGAAGATCGTCGCGCACAACCGCAAACGCGAGGCGCAGGTCGCGGCGGGCAAACTGCGCAACGAGCACATCGGCAAGCTCGCCGACGCCAAGGACGTGCTGACCGAGGCGGAGGAGCGGTTGCGCGACGACCGCGAGATCCGCGTCGAGCTGCCCGGCACCCGGCTGTACCCGGGGCAGGATGTGATCGAACTGCGGGATGTGGCGCTGGCGAACGGCCCCGTCGTGACGCTGACGATCACCGGACCCGAGCGGATCGCGCTCACCGGCCGCAACGGTGCGGGCAAAACCACACTGCTGCATCGGATCTGCGCGGAATCGCCCACGGTGCCGTGGCGGATGCTGCCGCAGCGGCTGGACGTGTTCGACGAGACGCTCACGGTCTTCGAGAACGTGGCCGCGGCAGCGCCGCACGCCTCGGCGGAACAGATTCGAGCCCAGCTGGCTCGCTTCCTGTTTCGCGGCGGCGACGCCGACGTCCTCGCCGCCGCGCTCTCGGGCGGGGAGCGACTGCGGGCCGCGCTGGCCATGCTGCTGCTGGCCGAACCCGCGCCGAAGCTCCTGCTGCTCGACGAGCCGACCAACAATCTGGATCTGCCGAGCCTGCGGCACCTCACCGAGGCGCTCGCCGGATTCCAGGGCGCGCTCGTCGTGGTGAGTCACGACGAGCGGTTCCTGGGTGAGATCGGCGTCACACGCCGGGTCGAGCTCGACGGGTCCGGATTGACCGAATCCACGGTCGGATAGTGCCCCTGAACGCGGGTCGCGCGGTTTCCGCGCGGCCCGCCGGCGGGTCCGGCGGGGCCCGGGAGAAAGGCCGCCGCGAGCGGGGGATCGACCCGAAATGGAGATCGGAGCAATCCGGACGCAATGCCGCGCCGAACACGGTGCGGATGCGAGTAAGGTTCAACGCTCCGGACGGGTCCGGGAGGGCGTGATTCGCCGTTCCGGTCTCGGAACGTTTCCAGGACTAAAGTGGGTGGTCTACGTGGTTGGACGGTCCGGTAGGTTGAGCCGATCGAGGCCGGGAGAGGTGGTGGCATGACACAGAATCTGGAGAAGGCGAACGCCGGGCAATCGGAGAACGGCGAGCCGGCCACCCCGGCGTCCGGCGCCGCGCGTCCCGCTTCCGCCGCCGTGCCCACCTCCGCCTCGCGCCGGGTGCGTGCGCGCCTGGCGCGCCGCATGACGGGCCAGCGTGGCATCGCCGCGGTGAAACCGGTGCTCGAGCCGCTCGCCACCGTGCACCGCGAGCTGTACCCGAAGGCGAATCTCGCTCTGCTGCAAAGAGCTTTCGACGTCGCGGACGAGAAGCACCAGCACCAGTTCCGTAAGTCGGGCGACCCGTACATCACCCATCCGCTCGCGGTGGCGAACATCCTCGCCGAGCTCGGGATGGACACCACCACGCTGGTCGCCGCGCTGCTGCACGACACCGTCGAGGACACCGGCTACGCGCTCGAGGACCTGACCAACGAGTTCGGCACCGAGATCGCCCACCTGGTGGACGGCGTCACCAAGCTGGACAAGGTCAACCTGGGCGCCGCCGCGGAGGCCGAGACCATCCGCAAGATGATCATCGCCATGGCGCGGGACCCGCGCGTGCTGGTGATCAAGGTCGCCGACCGGCTGCACAACATGCGCACCATGCGCTTCCTGCCGCCGGAGAAGCAGGCCAAGAAGGCGCGCGAGACGCTCGAGGTCATCGCTCCGCTGGCGCATCGCCTGGGTATGGCGACGGTCAAATGGGAGCTCGAGGACCTCGCGTTCGCGATCCTGCACCCCAAGAAGTACGACGAGATCGTGCGCCTGGTCGCGGACCGCGCACCCTCACGTGACACGTACCTGGCCAAGGTTCGGGACGAGATCGTCAACACCCTCGCCGCCAGCCGCATCAGCGCCATCGTCGAGGGCAGGCCCAAGCACTACTGGTCGATCTACCAGAAGATGATCGTCAAGGGTAAGGACTTCGACGACATCCACGACCTGGTGGGCATCCGCATCCTGTGCGACGAGGTGCGTGACTGCTATGCCGCTGTGGGCGTTGTGCATTCGCTGTGGCAGCCCATGGCCGGGCGGTTCAAGGACTACATCGCCCAGCCGCGGTACGGGGTGTACCAGTCGTTGCACACCACCGTCGTCGGGCCGGACGGCAAGCCCCTCGAGGTGCAGATCCGCACCCAGGACATGCACCGGACCGCCGAGTTCGGCATCGCCGCGCACTGGCGGTACAAGGAGACCAAGGGCAAGCACTCCAATGATTCGACCGAGGTCGATGACATGGCGTGGATGCGCCAGCTGCTGGACTGGCAGCGGGAGGCCGCGGACCCGGCCGAGTTCCTGGAGTCGCTGCGCTTCGACCTGAAGTCGCCGGAGATCTTCGTGTTCACGCCCAAGGGCGACGTGATCACGCTGCCGCAGAAGTCGACCCCGGTGGACTTCGCGTACGCCGTGCACACCGAGGTCGGGCACCGCTGCATCGGCGCGCGTGTCAACGGGCGGCTCGTCGCGCTGGAGCGGCAGCTGGAGAACGGTGAGGTCGTCGAGATCTTCACCTCCAAGGCGCAGAACGCCGGGCCCTCGCGGGACTGGTCGAACTTCGTGGTGTCGCCGCGGGCCAAGGCCAAGATCCGGCAGTGGTTCGCCAAGGAACGCCGTGAGGAGGCGCTCGAGGCCGGTAAGGACCAGATCTCCAAGGAGGTCCGGCGCTCGGGTCTGCCGCTGCAGCGCCTCATGAGCGCGGACGCGATGTCCTCGCTCGCGCACGAGCTGCACTACACCGACATCTCGGCGCTGTACGCCGCGGTCGGTGAGAACCAGGTGTCGGCGCATCACGTCGTGCAGCGGCTCATGGCCCAGCTCGGCGGGGTCAGCGACGTGGAGAACGAGCTCGCCGAACGGTCCACGCCGTCGACGGTGCCCGCGCGTCAGCGGCTCACCGGGGACGCGGGCGTGGAGATCCCGGGTGCGCCCGGAACCGTCTCCAAGCTCGCCAAGTGCTGCACCCCGGTGCCGGGCGACGAGATCATGGGCTTCGTGACGCGCGGCGGGGCGGTCAGCGTGCATCGCACCGACTGCACCAACGCCGATTCGCTGCGGTCCGAGCCGGAGCGGATCATCGAGGTCAAATGGGCGCCGTCGCCGTCCTCGGTGTTCCTGGTCGCGATTCAGATCGAGGCGCTCGATCGCACCCGGTTGCTGTCGGACGTGACCAAGGTGCTCGCCGACGAGAAGGTGAACATCCTGTCCGCGGCGGTCACCACTTCCGGTGACCGCGTGGCGATTTCGAAGTTCACGTTCGAGATGGGCGATCCCAAGCACCTGGGTCATCTGCTGAACGTGGTGCGCAACGTGGAGGGCGTCTACGACGTCTATCGCGTGACGTCCGCGGCCTGACAACCCGAAAGTCCCAGCGCGGCATCCGCTCTCCGGAGCGGGTGCCGCGCTGTCGTTCTGTGCCGTGGTCGCGGTGACGTCGGCGGACCGCTCGAGATTTCTCGACCGGGTCGGGAATCCACCGGTCGATGTAACTGTTCAAGTTGATATGACTGGTTATATAGCCGCATCGGTGTCTCGATCATGACCGGGCACTACGCGCAGGTGGCGTTCACCCCCGCGGTCCGGGAGCATCAGCGCAAACACGGCAGCCTGCGCGGCTACGAACGGATGGCGGCGGTGCCCGAGGTCGCGGACGCGATCGGGCAGGACGAGGCCTGGTTCATCGGAGAGCGCGACAGCTTCTACATGTCCACGGTGAGCGAGACCGGCTGGCCCTACATCCAGCACCGGGGCGGCCCGCGCGGGTTCCTGAAGGTCCTGGACCCCCACACCCTCGCCTTCGCCGACTTCCGCGGCAACAAGCAGTACATCAGCCGCGGCAACCTCGACCACGACGACCGCGTGGCCCTGTTCCTGATGGACTACGCCGCCAAGGCCCGCATGAAGATCTTCGGCCACGCCAGAGTGGTTGAGGCGGAGGACGATCCGGCCCTGATGGCGTCCCTGACCCTCCCCGGCACGACGGTCCCGGTGGAACGGGCCGTCCTGATCGAGGTCGAGGCGTTCGACTGGAACTGCCGCCAGCACATCCCCGAGCTCTACCCCCGCGAGGAGGTCCTCGAGGCCGTCCAGTCCCTGCGCGACCGCATCACCGAACTGGAACACGAGAACGCCCGCCTGCGCGCGGACGTGACGACCCGGAAGGAACAAGAGGGATGAACCAGGGATCGAGCGTTGCCGGCGCGCCCCGCGTCGCGATAACCGACGTCGTTCCGGGCCTTGCCGCGTCCGCCGTGACGAGCCCGGCCCCGGGGCGCGGTCGCCAGGTGGCAGAAGCGGGTGTCTCGGGCGCGGCTGCGGCCGGTGGCCGGGCGAAAGTCGCCGGGGTGAAGCTTGCCTGGGCGGGGTTGGCGGCCATGACCGTGTCCTTCGGCTTGAACTTCGGGATGGGGGTGTTCTTCGCGCCCGCGGCGGCCGCGTACGGGGTGAGTGCGAGTGTCCTGGCCGGGGCGGCGGCGTTCAGCACGCTCGTGACCGGGGCGGCGCAGAAACCGGTGGGGTGGCTGCTGGACGTCGTGGGCGCGAAGGCCGTGTTGGTCGGCGGGCTGAGCTTGATCTCCAGCAGCTATCTCGTGTTGTCCGTGGTCCGGGAGACCTGGCAATTCGTCACGGCATACATGCTGCTGGGCGGGCTGGGGTTCGCCGCCTCGTCCACCCTCGCGGTCACCACGCTCATCGGGCGGGCACAGGGGGATCAGGCGGGACCGGCGCTCGCGCGGGCGGCGCTGGGCATCAACCTCGGGCAGCTGCTCACCCCGTGGGCGGCGACGGCGCTGTTCGAACCGGCCGGCGTGCGCGGGGCCTTCGCGTTGCTCGGCGCCGCCGGGGTCGCCGCGACCGCGGTGCTGTGGTTCGCGCTGCCCGCCGACGAACGCGCGAAGGGCCCTGCCGGACAAGCGGAATCGCTCGCCGGGCGCGGAAAGGTGTTGGTCTCGTTCGGGTTACACGCCGCGACCCTGTACGTGTTCGTGCTCATGCTGCCCGCACACGCCGCCGAGTCGGGCTGGTCGGTCGCGTCCGCCGGCAGGCTGGTCGCCCTGGCAGCCCTCGCCGCCGGTCTGACCTCCGCCGCGATGGTGCGCCTGCTCGGCCGACATCGCCCCGAAAACCTGCTCCGCACCCTGTATCTGGTGCGCGCGTCGGCCCTCGCCCTGGCCGTGTTCGTCCCCGGCCCCGAGATCCTGATCCCCGTGGCGATCCTGTTCGGCATCGCGTCGTTCCCCGTGATCCCCCTGACGATGGCCGTGCTCTCCCGCGGCCTGGACCCCGCCCGCATGGGCCGCACCCTGTCCCCGGCCTGGGTGATCCACCAGCTGTCCGCGGCCACCGGCCTCGCCGCGGCGACCCTGATCCACGCCCAGACCGGCACCTACCGCCCCTTCTTCGCCCTGACCCTGTTCTTCACCGTGGCAGCGGCGGCGCTGGTCAGCCCGGCGCGGGCCGCCGCGTCACAGCGCTGAGGTGCCGCCCGGGAGCGTGTGCCGGGCGGACCCACCCCGTGGCAGAAAACCCTCCAGCTACCGGCTGCGCTGGCTAGGCTGCCCTCGACCGAAGGATCATGTTATGTCCCTTGATGATTCACAGCCCGCGGTGGACGTCTCCCGAGCAGAGGCTCCCGGTGATCGGGCGGTCGCCTTCGGCCGCGAGCTGGTGCGTGTACACGACCGGCTGCGGGCCGATCTGCGGCGACTGACCGGCGAACTCGACTCCTACGCCGCGGGCGCGGACCGCCCCGCGGACCTGCGCACCCACTGCCTGGCGTTCTGTACGGCCCTGACCGACCACCATACGAGCGAGGACGCCACGGCCTTCCCCGCCCTGGCCCGCCGGTTCCCCGAGCTGGAGCCGGTTCTGGCCGGCCTGCGCGACGACCACCGCCTGATCACCGGCATCCTGACCCGGTTGAAGGAGCTCCTGGACACCCTGACTCCCGGCAACGTCGGCGCGGTGCGGGGCGAGCTGGCCGGCCTGGCGGCGATCATGGAGTCCCACTTCCGCTGGGAGGAGCGGCGCATCGTGACCGCGCTGAACGAGCTGACCGGCGGTCCGTACACCGGTGCCGAGTTGTTCGGTGTGTCCCCGGTAGGCTGACCGACCGTTGTCCGAGTTCACGACCAGGAGAGTTCATGACCGCGTTCGAGAATGTCAGCGTCACGAAGAAGGCGAACGTCTACTTCGACGGCAAGTGCGTCAGCCACAACATCGAGTTGGCCGACGGCACCAGCAAGTCGGTCGGGGTCATCCTGCCGGCCACGCTGACGTTCAACACCGGGGCGCCGGAGATCATGGAACTCATCGAGGGTGAGGCCAAGGTGACCCTCGCGGGGGAGACCGAGGGCGTGGTCTACAAGGGCGGCGAGTCCTTCTCGGTGCCGGGGAACAGCTCGTTCCGGATCGAGGTCGCCGAGCCCGTGCACTACGTGTGCCACTTCGGCTGAGCCCGAACCGCGAAACCGGCCGAGAGCTTGTGGCTCCCGGCCGGTTTCGCGTTTCAGGGGGGTGCGACCCGCCTGACTAGCGCGGGGCCATGCGGATGGCGCCGTCCAGGCGGATGGTCTCGCCGTTCAGCATCGGGTTCTCCACGATGTGGCGCACCAGGGAGCCGTACTCGGACGGATCGCCGAGGCGGGCCGGGTGCGGCACCTGCGCGCCCAGCGCCGCGATGGCGGAATCGGGCAGGGTGGCGAAAAGGGGCGTGTGGAACAGGCCCGGGGCGATGGTCACCACGCGAATCTTGAGCGGGGCCAGGTCGCGCGCGACCGGGAGGGTCAGGCCGACGATGCCGCCCTTGGACGCCGAATAGGCCGCTTGACCGATCTGACCGTCGAACGCCGCGACGGAAGCGGTGTTGACGATGACGCCGCGCTCGCCGTCGGCCTCCTCGGTGGCCGCGATGCGCTCGGCCGCCAGGCGGATCACGTTGAACGTGCCGATCAGGTTCACGTTGATGATCTTCTTGAACGAGTCGAGCGGGAACGCGCCCTGCTTGCCGACCGTCTTGATCGCATTGCCGATTCCGGCGCAGTTCACGGCGATACGCAGGGTGCCCAGCTGCTCGGCGGCGTCGAGCGCGGCGGTCACGTCCTCCTCGCTCGTCACGTCGCCGGGCGAGAACACCACGCGCTCACCGAGTTCGTCGGCCACAGCCTTGCCCTCGGACGAAGGAAGGTCGAGGATAACGACCTTCGCGCCCGCCGAGTGCAGTTCGCGCACAGTGGCAAGGCCGAGTCCCGAGGCGCCGCCGGTCACGACCGCGGCGATGTCTGCTGTCTTCACAAAACCTCCAAATTGCTTGTCTTGTGAATGTAGATTCTCGTGTGACGCGGGTGCCGGGCGGGTCCCCGGCGTGGTGTGCACACGGAGCCGGGGAGCCTGCTATCGCGTACGCGCGCGGATTACAAGGAGCGTCCTCGGCGCGTCGAGTCGTTGGAATTCTGTACATACGAGAGAATTTCCGATTGGGACCGTACTGCCGCAGTACAGAGATCGACCGTGGCACCAACGGGCCGTAGCTCGATACCGACGACGCCCGACGTCCGTCACGACCGATCGCCGAGAGGGTCCGACGATGCAGCACGACGCGCCCGACGCAGCGGGTACGCGCGCAATGTTGAAGTCGTACAAAAAAGTTTCGCGCTGGTACCCCAGTCTCGAGCCCGGCGCCGACGGCGCGGTGCTCACCGATGCTCAGGGCGACACCGTATTCGGCGACGAGGACGGCCCCGCGCGGTTCCCGCACTACATCAGTGACGCCGAAGCCGAACTGGTGATCCCGCCGGTGCCCGAGTCGATCCTGCGCCGCAGTCACTTCGCGGGCGCCTGGTCGGACTGGATGACCGATCGTGAAACCGCTTCGTACACACCGAAACTGCGCTACCGCGAATCCACCGTGGTGGAGTTCCCCTCCGAGAGCGGTGAATACACCGAGCGTGAGCCCGCCGACACCGCGTCCGCGCTGCTGGACGCCGTCGCGGACGCTCCGCCACCCACCGCGCCGCACTTCGTGCGCAGGCGGATCATCGCCGTCGCGATCCTCGTTGTTGCCATTCTGTTGCTAGCCGTAGCCGGAGGGTTAGCTCTACATACGCTCAAATCTTCCCGTGACACTTCGCAATCCGTCGGCACACTCGAAGAGGATGACCGTTCCGGTCCGAGCGCCCGCATGGCGGCGTACAACGAGATGACGGACACCTTGGTCATCGGCGACCATATCCCCGCGGGCATCCCGGCCGGATAAGAGGAGAGCTGAGACAGATGGATCAGGACTGGAGCCGTTGGCTCGACGAGGTCCCCGACGAGGGGGAGTCGTCGAGCGATCCCGCGCGTTCCAAGGCTCCGGTGGTTCGATTGCGCAAGCGCCGTGGCGATTCCGGCGAACCGGGCCCCGCGCAACGCTCGATCCTGGTGGTCGGCGGCTGCGGCGGCGCGGGCACGACGACCACCGCGCTCGGCATCGCCGGCGAGGTCGGCGCGGCGGGCGCACAGGTCGTCGCGGTGGACGCGACCCACGCCGGTAGCGATCTGGCGCTGCGGGGCGCGGACGAGCATCTCAGCCCCATCAGCCTGCAATCGTGGCTCTACGGCCGCGGTGACGACGAACCGGCGCCGCTCAAGGAGTGCCTGTCCCGCGCCACGTCCGGAATCGGGTTGCTGTGGCGCGATCCCGAACCGCTGCGCAGGCGCGCCACCTACCTCACGGTCGCGCGCGCCATCGGCGACTCCGGATACACCCCCGTATACGACGGCGGCAATCCGATCGCCGGACGGCACCTGCGCCCGCTGCTCGAGGACGGCGATATCGCACTGGTCCTTGCCATTCCGGCTCGCGTGGACGCCGCCAACCGGCTGCGCGTCACCCTGGAGTGGCTCGACGACCAGTTCAGCGGCCAGGGCGAGGGTCAGGGCGCCGGAATTGTGGGGGATACCACGATCGTTGTGTCCCACCAGTTGCCGGGCGTCGACTCTCGAATCGCTGACCATTTGCGAGAGCATCTGGACGGCTGGGTGCGCGATATCCGTGAGATACCCTATGACCCGCACCTCGCGCGCGGGGAGTTGGTGCGGCACAGCAACCTGGCCGCCGAGACACGCCGTGCGTATCGCCGCCTGCTTGCTGGAGTGGCATCATGACCGCAGCCATGAAGGAACGTCGATCTTCCTCCGAGACCGCTATGGCGGCCGGAGTGGTGCCGCCGCCGGAGACCCGCCGCGCACCCATCTGGGACCGTCCCGTACCCGGAGCAGGTCGAGCGCCACTGGTGTGGCTGCTCGGCGTGCACGGCGGCGCGGGGGCGAGCACCCTCGCGCATGTGCTTGCGCCGGCGGCGGATTCGTACCGGCGCTGGCCGGGCGGCTTCGACCGGGAATCACCCTTCGTCGTGCTCGTCGCCCGCGAGACCATCTCCGGACTGACCCGCGCGCACGACCTGCTGCGCCAGCACCACGCGGGCCTGGCCGGTTCGTGCGAGGTGCTCGGCCTGGTGACCGTCGCGGCCCGGCCGGGCCGAATCCCGGCCGAGATCAGGCGCTATCGCGACGTGGTCGGCTCGCTCGCGGGCGAGGTGTGGCAGGTGCAGTGGCACGAGGAGTGGACGCTCGTCGAGCCCGATCAGCTGCCGATCTGGTCGCCCGGCGACGCGGTGCCGCAGCAGCAGCGCCGGCGCAAAACCGATGCGCTGGAAGAGGTCATGCCCGACGTCCGTGAGCTCGGCGCGGGAATCGTGGCGGCCGTGCAGGACGCCCTCGACGCCCCTGCCGCCCCCCGGTCCGATCCGCCGGACGCCGGGGAGTGATCATTGTGCCGAGTGGAAAGCTTTGCGCACCAACGTTTTTATCCCCGCCCACCGGGGTGCGGGAGCGATTGTCCGAAGGAGTTGCCGGGGCCGGCCGTGCACGAGGGCCGATCATCGGCGAGATTGTAACTAGCAGTTCGCTTTTGGAGAAGGACAGACAATGAGCATGCTCCTCGCAGTGCACGACGCCTACGGTTCCATCCTCGCCCAGGTCGGTAATCCGACCCCCGAGGCGCCGCCCGCGTCGGACAAGTTGTTGAAGCTGGTTCGGTACTTCACCTGGTTCGTTCTGTTGTCGGGAGTCTTGGGGATCACCTACGCGGGTGGTCGCTTCGCCTGGGAGAAGTGGACAGGAGGCGGTTTGGAGTCGCCGAAGATGGTGGCGGGCGCGATGATCGGCGGCATCATCGCCACCAGTGCTGGAACGATCATGAACGCAGTGATCACCTAATGTCCGCCACAGTGGCCCTGCTGGCCTACAAGCAGATGCCCGCAGACGTGTTGCGGCCGATGATGCAGTTGATCGACTGGCTGCTGTGGTGCGTACTGCTGTTATGCCTGGCCTGGATGATCCTGTCCGCGGGCAAGCTGTGGTACGCGTTCCGCGACGATCTCGCGGCGAACGACGCGACGCACGGGGTCGTGGTGAGCCTGATGGGTGCGATCATGGCGAGTTCGGCCAGTGGGATCGCGCTCGCCCTCTTGCCGACCTAAAGTTCTTAGTTAGCTCAATTGTCCAGTGACATACAGACTTTGGAGGCGCCGCAATGAGCGAGAAGGAGTCGCCCGAGCGCGACCGGATCTCGTTCGGCGTCATCGTCTCGGCGGCCGTGGTGACGTTGATCGTCATCGTCGGCGTCGTGGTCTACATCGGCCGCGACGACACCCCGTCGAGTACGAAGGCCGAGGGAACGACACCCATCGCGGGTGATGCGGGTGCGACGGGATTCGCCGCGCCCGAAGTGGATCTGTTCGGCCGCCGGGTCGACATACCCAACAATTCGGCGGGGCAGCCACTCTCCCAGGAACCGGGCAAGCAGCGCAAGCCCGCGGATAAGGACTGGCTGACCGGACTGCCGCACGGTATCACCGAACCGCACGGCTGGCAGCGGGTTTTCGGCGCTTCGGTGCCATTCTCCACCTCCGACGGTCCGGCCCGGCTCGAAAACGGTTTGGCCGTCGGCTATTCGCACACGCCGCAGGGCGCCGTGCTGGCCGCGGCGCAGATCACCTACCGGCTCAACGCCCGTCCCGCCGACCGCGAGCTCTACGTGCGGCAGGTGCGGGTGTCGGCACAGCAGGTGGCCGCCTACGACCAGGCCCTGGCCGATCAGCGGTTACCGAAACAGCAGCCGGAGCGGGTGACCCGCTACCTGGTGGCCTCGGACGGCTTCCAGGTGGAGAACTACGCCGACGACATGGCCATCGTGCGCCTGGCCGCGCGCGGTCCCGTCGTCGACAACCGGCAATTGTGGGCGGCGGTACGCCTGATCATGGTGTGGGACGCCGGTGACTGGCGCCTCAAACCGTCGGCTTCGAAGTCCTCGCAGACGGAATACGTCGATTCCCTCGCGGGATGGACGCGGTGGTGATGAACGAATGGTGAATGAAGTGGCAACTCGACCCACGAAGGGGCGGACCACATGCTGAGGCGCATCCTGACGATCCTCGCGGTCGTGTTCACCGTCATGATCGCTACACCGACGGTGGCGTACGGACAGAACTACGGTTTCGACGAGGCGTGCAACCAGTTACACGATTCGCTCGACGGTCTCGGTATTCCCGGTCTCACCCTCGGTGACGCGGCCTCGGCCGCGTGCAAGGCCGGCAACGTCGCCACCCATCCCGTCGACGCCGCGGACACCGTCCGGGACAAGGCGTGGGACTCCACCTTCGGCAAGGTGGTCGACTCGCTCATGAGCGGTCTGGGCGAGGCGCTGATACTCGCGCTGACGTTCTGGATGAAGCTGCCCAACGAACGGGTCAGCGACGCCGGAACATTGTTCAGCAAGATAAACGACTACACGTATCAAGCGCAGATATTGCTCTTGATGGTGTCGGTGATCCTATCCGGCGCCAAACTGGCGGAAGCCAGACGAGGGGCCGCTGTCAGTGAGGCGGCCGAATCCTTCCGCATGTACGCGCGGGTCATCTTCAGTTCCTGGATGCTCGGCGCGGTGATCGTGGCGGCCACCCAGGCCTCGGACAAGTTCTCCGAGTGGGTGATTCAGGATTCCACCGACGGGCAGGCGCGCAACATCGCCGAACTCATGGTGAAAACGTCGAAACTGCAAGCGTTCTCACCCGGTCTGGTGCTGATCATCGCGATCGTCGGCCTGCTCGGCGCGCTCGCGCAGATCGTGCTCGCCATCGTGCGCCAAGGGTTGCTGATAGTCGCGGCGGGCGTGCTGCCGCTGGCGGCGGCGGCCTCGGGCACGGCGACCGGGCGCGGGTCCTATCCCAAGCTCATCAGCTGGATCATCGCGTTCATGCTCTACAAACCGGTGGCGGCGATCGTCTACATGATCGCGTTCACCACCGCGGGCAACACCGATGAGCTGACCTCCACCGCGGGTCTGCCCGACGCCGATCAGGCCCAGCGCATGCTGGTCGCGATCGTGCTGCTGTGCAGCGCGGCGTTCGTGCTGCCCGCCCTCATGCGCCTGGCCACCCCGGCCGTGGCCATCGTCGGCAGCGGTGGTTCGGGTCTGACCGCCACCACCGGCACCCTGGTCGGCGTCGCCGCCATCGGTGCGGTCGGCAGCCGGGCCGTGGGCGCGAAGGTGGCTGCCGGTCCCGGCCGGGCCGGCTTCGTCGGACCGCAGCGGGGCGGACCCCGCGGCCCCGGTGGGCCCGGCGGTCCCGGCGGCGTGGCGGGACGGCCGTTACCGCCGCGCGGTGGCGGCGGAGGCGGCGGCGCGGCCGCGAGTCCTTCCGGTCCGGGCGGCGGTGCGGCAGTACCGTCGGGCGCGGCACGAGCAGCAGCGAACCGGGTCTCGCAGGTGCGAGCCGCGACAGCCGGGTTGAACCGGGCGGATGCGGCCGCGGGCGATCTCGCCGGTGACCGCTGGACCAACCGTTCACCCGACCTCGGCAGGAGCACCATCCCACGATGACCATGACCGACACCTACGAGCGCCGCTCGTACGGACTGTGGCAGAAGCCCCGCAGCGCAGGACTTTTCGGCCTGCGCTGGGGTGAGACCGTCGTCGGCTTCGCGGTCGTGATCGGGGCGCTGCTGACCGCGCTCATCGCGGGACCCAAACCGGCGCTGTTCGTGGCGGTCGTCGGTCTGGTCGTCATGGTTCCACTGGTGTGGCGAACCGGAGGACGCTCCGGATACGAGACGGGATTGATGATGTTCCATTGGTTGCGCGGCCGCAGTAAGGGCGAGCACGTGTATCGCGGCGGCCGGTTCTCCCGGATTCCGGGTGGCGTCACCCGGCTGCCCGGGATCATGGCGCCCTCGCGGCTGTACGAGGGCATCGACGCCGGCGGCTACAGCTTCGGCATGATCCACCTGCCGCAGTTCGGGCAGTACACGGTGGTGCTGCGCGCCTGGCCGCAGGGGCACGAGGCCGTGGATCAGCCGGTGATCGACCGGTGGGTGTCCGCGTGGGGCACCTTCCTGGCCTCGCTGGGACAGACCTCCGACATCGTGGCGGTGGTGCCGGTCATCGACACCGTGCCCGAGACCGGAAACCGTTTGCTCACCGAGGTTTCCGCGATCACCCGGCCCGAGGCGCCGGATCTGGCGCAGCAGGTCATGTACGAGCTGGCGACCGAACTGCCGCAGGAGCGGGTGCAGCTGCTGCCGCGCGTGTCCATCACGTTCAAGGCGACAACCGCTGAGCGGCGCAAGAATCCGGCGGAGGAGGCGGTCGAGATCGGCCGCCGGCTGCCGGGCATCTGCGCGGCGCTGGCCGAGGCGGGCGTGCGCGCGCAGCCGATGTCGGCCGACGACGTCATCGCGTTCATCCGGCGTTCCTACGATCCGGCCTCGCAGGCCGATCTCGAGGTGGCGGCGGGCGAAGCCGGTGGGCACGGGCTGGATTGGGCCGACGCCGGGCCGGTTTCGCACGAGGAGCGGTGGGATCACTTCATCCACGACGGCGGACGTTCGGTCACCTGGGAGATGGACACCGCGCCCGAGGGCGCCGTGGACGAGCGGGTGCTGCAGCGGCTGCTCGCGCCCAATCCCGAGGTGCCGCGCAAGCGCGTGACGATCGTGTACCGGCCGCATTCGGCCGGTGACGCGGCGCAGATCGTGGACGACGACTACAAGAACGCGCTCGTGGCTCAGCAGAGCGAGCGCGGCGTGGTGTCGGCGGCGGCGACCATCCGGGTCGGCGCCACCCAGCAGGCACGGGAGGAGCAGGCGCGCGGGCACGGCGTCACGCGATTCGGTGCGCTCGTGACCATCACCGAACCGCTGCGCGGGGATCTGCCGCGCATCGAGGCCATTACCCGCGACCTGTCCACCCAGTCGCGGTTGAAGATCCGGCGCTGCTACCGCTACCAGGCGGCGGCCTTCGCAGCCTCGCTCGGCTGCGGGGTGATCCTGCCGGAGCACGCGACCATTCCGAAAGCGCTTGCGGGGTAACTGTTCATGCCACGTGATTTCGAACCACCGGTCCGGGACCGCGACGCCGCCGCTTCGGCGCGTCGCGGTTCTCGCCGCGATCAGGGGACGGCGGATCAACCCGACCGCACCCCCGCGGATCCCGACCAGTCCTGGCCCTCGGCCCGCGTGGCCCGCGATGAACACCGCCCCCGCCGCGGCACCCTCCCGGATCGCCGCATGCTCCGCCGCGATCCGGTTCCCCCGGAGACCTTCATCCACCCTTCCCCGGAGGAGACCGCGGCCGCCGAGGCCGCGACGAAAGCCCCCGACCCCACTCCCGAACCCCGCCAGCCGGATTCGCCCCCGCCCGCCCGCCGCCCCGCCTACCGCTTCGATCCCGGCCGCACGACCCGCGACCCGGAGGCTGAGGCGGCAGCGAGCGGAGAGGTCGGCACCGAGTCCGCTTCGGGCGCAGGCGCTTCCACCACCGCCGGTGGGGTGAGCGCTGCTGCTTCCGGAATGGCGAGCGGTCCGGACGCCACCGCTGCCGGCACCGTGACCGGTGCGGATGCCATCGCTGCCGACACCGTGAGCGGTGCGAACGCGAGCGGTTCCCGCACCGTGGGTGGTTCCGTTGACTCGGGCGCCGGTGCCTCCCTCGATGCGGCGAGTGAATCCCGTGGCACGAGTGGTACTCCCGCTGGTGATTCGTCGGGCGCGGGCGGTTCCGACACAGCGACCGGCGTCGCCGCCGACGTGGCCCCCGGCTCCACAGCCGCTTCGGGATCCGCTCAGTCGGTGCCCGCCCGCCCGAGCCCGCCCCGCCCGGAGTCGTCCTTCCCTCGCACCCCACCCGCCCGCAACCGCGCGGGCGAACCCCCGTGGTCCCGCTCCGAGCCCGCCGACCGTCGCCGCCCGACCGCGCCCCCACAACCCAATTCGACGACTTTCGGCGCGAACCGAGCCGCCGCGGGCACGGTCCCCCCGCGCCGCCCGATCCCGTCCCTGCGCCCCGATCCCGGCGCCCAGGACACCTCGAGCCGGCCCGCCCCGAGTCCCCAAACTGATCCGGTGGCCTCCGACCCCTTCGACCGCGAGCGAACCAGCGCGGAAGCCCTGGCGCACGCTGCGGCAACGAACCCGGACGGCTCGAGCATCACCCCCGAGCACCGCGCAGTCTCGTCCGACCCCGCATCTACCGTTGCACCGAAGCCCGGTCGTCAGAACGAGGCAGGTGCAGCGTCGGCACACGAGCACGCCTCGACCCCGACGGATGGTGGTGGTGTCGCGAACAAGTCCAGCGAGCCAGCCGTCAAGCCCGTTGCGCACGAGGGGAACCGAGAGACCGACCATGGCGGACCCGCGGGTGCTGTGGGCTCGGGCGGTTCGCTCGATCGACAGGCGGGTGCGCCCGCCGTGGGTGGCGTAGGCACGCGCGATGCGGAGAGCCTGTCCAGCGCAGGGGATCAGGAGCTGTCGGCCGGTCGATCCACGTCGCCGGGATCTCCGGACTCGGGCACCGCGCCGCACAGGGATGCGGGCGCGGCCGAGGCGGGCACGGTCGACACCGGTGACGGCTCAGGCGTTGCCCGGGAGCGGGTTTCGCGGGCAGGTGGCGGCCGCGGAGACAAGGCTGTCGGCAGCGAGGACGCGCCCGAGGCAGCGGCCTCGACGCGGCGTGACGGTGGGGCCGCCGACGAAGTAGCGGCGGGCGCCGAGGCGGCCGCGACCGGAAGCGGCGGCGCAGCCGCCACCGGTTCCGCAGGTGCGGGAGACGAGGCGGTTGTTGGTGTGGGGCAGCGGGATTCGCGCGGCGAGGCCGACAGCCACGCGCGGGGTGATCAGGGTGTAGTGGGGAGCGAGGCGGACGCGTCGGGCGTGAGTGGCGCCCGGCGGGGCGGGCGGCGGACCATTCCGTCGTTGTCGCTCGAGGGGGAACCCGTGGGTGACGGGGGTGGGCGAAGAGCCGGGGGGAGAGCGGACGGGGACCCGGCGGTGGCGGGGTCGGAACAGGTTGGTGGCTCAGAAAGTTCGGAGCGCGACCACGCGCGCCCGGGGCAGGCGGCGGGATCGGCTGCGCTCGGTTCGGAACGATTCGAGGGGGACCGCATGGACCGGGAACGTGGCGACGACGGCGTGTCAGGTGCGGACGGCGATGCGCGGGAGCGGGATCGGAGTTCCGCGGGGCGCGTCGCGCAGGACGTGCGGACCCGCGACGGCGAGACCGTAGCGGCCGAACGGGCGCACGGGGCCGGGCAGCGGCCGCACGCCGGAGAGATCGGCACCGGACCGCATCGGCCGGCGACGACCGGGCAGCGGGCGCACGGCACCGAGATCGGAACGGGACCGCATCGGCCCCAGACCGCCGGGCAGCGGGCGCACGGCGCGGAAACCGGTGCGGGCGAGCGCGGGCGCGGCCCGGAGCGCGGAAGCGAGGCACGGCGCGGTACCGCCCCGGACGAGCGTGGGAGCGACGCACGCCGCGGGACCGCCCCGGACGACCGGGGGAGCGACGCGCGGCGTGCCGGTGAGCGCGGGCGCGGTGGCGAGGCACGTACGCGGCGCGACGGTGATCCGCGGGCGCGGAGCCGGGCGACCGAGGCCGACGGGCGCGAACGGCGCAGCGGCGCGGACCGCGACGCGCGTCGGGCCGCCGAGCGGGAAACCGGTCGGGGAGGCGCGGATTCGGCGGGACGCGACGGCGAGCGCGGTGCGGACGGGCGGACGCGGCCCACCGACGCGGACCGGGTGCACATCGGCGGGCGCGCGGGATCTTCGGGACGGACGCGACGGCCGCGGCCCGAGGGCGAGGCGGGCGAGCGGACCGCGCGCAAGCGGACGGCCCGGCCCGAACGGATCGACGGCGACGGCGGTTCGCGCCGCGGCGGTCAGGACCGGGACAAGGGCAAGGCCCGCGTGCCCAAGGGCGCGGCGGCGCGCAAGAAGGCCGCCAAGAAGCGCCAGCAGGGACCCAAGCTGCTCGACGACGCGTCGCGGGCCAAGCTCGAGGTCATCGTTCGCGAGCAGAACGGGCTGCGGGCGGTGTGGGCGACCTTCCGCCTGCACACCGACGACCTGCGCAGGCGGAACTTCGCCGCGCGAGTCGAACGCATCGAGTACGGCAGCGTCGACGAATTCGACCGCACCACAGCGCAACTCACCGACCGCGGCTACATCGGCGCGGGCGGCGGCCGGATGAACGTCGTCGGGCGGCCGGTCGAGTACCGCGCCACCACCGCCCAGGTCGCGGGCCTGTGGCCCTGGTCGGTCGGCGCCGGCGCACCCCTGATCGGCACCCCGCTGGGCTCGCACCTGCACACCGGCGCCCCGGTCTGCTTCGACCCCATGAACTGGTTCATGCGCGGCAGCTTCATCACCGCCCCGAGCCTGTTCGTGCTGGGCCTCAACGGTTTCGGCAAGTCCTCGCTGGTCCGCCGCATCGTGCTGGGCGGCGTCGCGCAGGGCATCACCCCGCTGATCCTGGCCGACGTCAAGCCCGACTACCGCAAGCTCGTGGAGCTGGTCGGCGGTCAGGTCATCGACCTGGGTTACGGCCACGGCAAACTCAATCCGCTCGCCGCCGGCGTCCTGGGCTCGATCGTGCCCCGCCTCGACGACCTGCCCGAACTGCAGACCCAGGTCATGCAGGAGATGCGCGCCCGCCAGGTCACCCTGGTCGCGGGCCTGGTGGAACTGGTGCGCGGAGCGCGCGTGCGCGACTACGAGGAAACCCTCATCTCCACCGCCCTGCGCATCCTGTACCGCGAGGGCAGCGAGTTCACCCCGGACCAGCCGCCCATCATCGAGGATCTGCTCACCGTCATCGTCAACGGCGGCGACGAACTCATGCTCGACGCGGGCGCCGACAACCCCGACGAATACCAGAACGCCATCAAGGGCCTGCGCCGCTCGCTGCGCGCACTGACCCAGGGCCCGTTCGGCGCGATCTTCAACGGCCACACCACAACTCCCATCGACACCGCTTCGACCGCTGTCTGCATCGACGTCTCGCACATCCCCAACGGCGACAAGAAGCTCAAGGCCGCGGTCATGCTGGCCTGCTGGGCCGACGGTTTCGCCTCGGTGGAAGCCGCGCACGTCCTGGCCGACGCGGGCCTGGGCCCGCAGCGCTACTTCCAGGTCGTGATGGACGAGCTGTGGCAGGTCCTGGGCCTGGGCGACTTCATGGTCGACCGCGTGGACGAGCTCACCCGTCTGCAGCGCAGCATCGCCACCGCGCTGATCATGATCAGCCACACCATCAAGGACCTGCAGTCCCTGGGCTCGGAAGCGGCCATCTCCAAGGCGCTCGGCTTCCTGGAACGCGCCCGCGCCAAGATCTTCGGCGCGCTACCCGCGGAGGAGATCGGCCGGCTGGACTCGATCGTCCCGTTCACCTCCGCCGAGGAGGACATGGTCACCAGCTGGTCCGCCCCGCAGGCCCTCACCGGCGAGGCGCTCAAGCCCGGCCAGCAGCGCCCGTCCGCCCCCGGCACCGGCAAGTTCCTCATCAAGATCGGTGAGGACCGCCGCCCCGGCATCCCGTTCCACATGGAGTTCTCGCCCTCGGAGAAGGAGAGCGGAATTCACGACACCAACCAGCGTTTCAGCGAATTCAGCGAAACCACCGCCCGGCGCGGCAACGACGACGACGGGAGCCCCGAATGATGCCGCACCGGTCCTACCGAAGAGTCTCGCCGGAGGTGCGGCAGGCCGCCGTCGAGCAGGTGGTGGCGCTGAGCGCGAAGATGCGCTCGGAATCGGAGGCGTGCCGGGTGGTCGCCGAACAAATAGGCGTGCACACCAATTCGGTCCGCAACTGGGTGCGCGCGGCCGAGAGCCCCGGGCTCGAGCAGATGGACGCGAGCACCCTGCGCCGCAAGGTCGCGCTCCTGCAGCAGCAGCTGGCCGCGGCCGCGGAAATGAACCGCAGCCTGGTGGAAACGCTCAATCACGCCAAGCGGGGGTCATGACCGCAACCCGGCGATTCGGACACGCCGATTCGGGAAAACCGCTGGTATCGCCCAGCGCTCGGCCCGGAGGACTAGCCTGGAACACAGGTCCGACGCTGCGTCGCCGGCACGGACCCGGCGATGCGGTCCCGGCGGCCAAAGGCGCGAAACTGGTGGTGATGCTGGTGCCTGTCATCGCGATGCTGACCGCCGCGTGCGGCAGCGGTTCCGATGGTGGCTCGGGTCCCGTTACCCTGCAACCGCCCACCTCCACCACGCGGTTGCTGCTCAGCGCCCCGGCTCCCGATCCCGCCAGCGGCGAGGGCGTGGCGGTCGCGGCCCTGCGCGAGATCTACACCTGGTATCCCGCCACCGAGGTGCAGGGTGCCCCCGCCCTGGCGCGCGCTCGGAAATGGCTGGGACCCACGCTGATCCGTACACTGGATGCACCACCCGCCGGTGCCGCGACGCCGAAGGCGACGTTGCAGTGGGCCGATTGGAGCAAATCCGGGGCTCACGTCGAAGCGTTCGCGTTCGCGTCCGGTGAGAAGGCTCCGCCCGGCGCGGATCCCGACCGTCAGCGATACAAGATCGGCATCGAACAGACGGTCGTCTATCCCGACGGCCGCCGCGAACCCTTGTCGCCCAGTACCGTCGTCGCCACCGTCGTGCGCGTCCCCGGCGGCTGGGCGCTGGACGAATTCCGTTGAGCCGCATCGACTTACAGGTCATCTGAGGAGGCTGGAGATGGCGAAGAAACCGGTGAAGGATCCCGCCGCACCGGGTCCGGACACCACGCTGTTCATGATCTACACGGCATTCGCCGTGCTGGGAACACTGTGGGTGTCCATCCAGGTGGGCAATGCCCTGTCCTCGCCCAAACAGGACCTGCCGATCAATCCGATCGCCATCGCCGTCGACCTGGCCAAGGGCAAGCTGTACTGGCCCGGCTGGGCGACGGTCGTCGTGCTGCTGGTCGTGCTGAGCGCGGTCGGCTACCAGCTCTACAAGCGAAGGGCCAAGGCGCGCAAGGCGATCGGGCGACTCGCGGTCGATGACAAGGCCGACCACATGGGTTCGGGCGGCGCCATCAAATCGCTCACCGACGCCGGCGTGCGCGAGAAGGCGACCCAGCTCGGCATGCGACTGGGCAGCAACGACATGCCCGGCGTTCCGATCGGCATGTCGGTGGCCGACGGCTGCATGCTCTACGGCTCCTACGAGGACCTGCACATCGACATCTGGGGTCCGCGCCAGGGCAAGACCACCTCGCGCGTCATCCCGGCGATCCTGGCCGCCATCGGCCCGGCCCTGGTGACCTCGAACAAGCGCGACGTCGTCGACGCCACCCGCGACGTGCGCGAGAACAAGGGCAGCCCGATCTTCATCTTCGACCCGCAGGACATCGCGGGCGATCCGATGAATCACGATGACCGGGCCCGCAATTGGTTCTGGGACCCGCTGGCCTGGATCGACGCCCGCAGCGACGGCTGCGAGATGCGCGCCGCCCGCCTGGCCGGGCACTTCGCCGACGCGGACGAGGGCGCCGGCGGCGGCATGGCCACCTCCACCGACAGCTTCTTCGACCAAGAGGCCGAGGATCTGCTCGCGGGCCTGTTCCTGGCCGCCGCGGTCGATGACCGGCCCATCACCCAGTGCTGGGAATGGGTCACCAACCCGCAGGACACCGAGCCCATCGAGTTGCTGCGCCGCACCGGCCGGTTCCACTTCATGGCCTCGGGCCTGGCCCAGCAGTACAACGTCGACGAGCGCACGCGCAGTGGCGTTTTCGGTACCGCCAAGAAGATGATCCGCTGCCTCAAGCTCTCCAACGTGCACCGCTGGATCACCCCGGAATCGGGTCGTTCGCAGTTCGACGAACTCGCCTTCATCCGCGACAACGGCACGCTCTACTGCCTCTCGCTCGAAGGCCGCGGTTCGGCGGCCCCGCTGGTCAGCGCGCTCACCGAGGCGGTCATCGACATCGCCATGCGCGAGGCCTCGCGCTCGCACGGCGGCCGCCTCGAGATCCCGCTGCTCGCGGTGCTGGACGAAGCCGCGAACGTGGTGCGCTGGAAGGATCTGCCCAAGCAGTACAGCCACTTCGGCTCGCGCGGCATCGTCGTCATGACGGTGCTGCAGTCGTGGGCGCAGGGCGCGCGCTGCTGGGGTCTGGACGGCATGGAAGCGCTGTGGGCCGCGGCCAACATCAAGGTGCTCGGCAGCGGCGTGGACGACACCAAGTTCCTGCAGGAGCGCTCCGAGGCCATCGGCGCGTACGACAGCATCTCGTCCTCGGTCTCGGAATCCAGTGGTGGCAAGAGCTATTCGCGGTCGCTGGGCTCGTCCAAGACCTTCGACGTGCACGGCCTGGCCACGCTGCCGCGCGGGCGGGCGATCGTGTTCTCCTCCGGCACGCCGGCGGTGCTCGTGCGCACGGTGCCGTGGTGGGAGGGTGAATACGCTGCCGCGGTGAAGGATTCGATCACCCAGCACGACCCGTCTCCGCGCAAGAAAACCGAGATAGCGGATCTGATCGGCACGCCGTCACTGGTCAAGCAGGAACCGGCGAAGGACGCCGGGAAAATCGAGGAGGTCCGGCCGCTGTGACCGAACAGCAGCAACAACCGATGGTCTACCAGAGCGTGGTGGAGTTCGTCGAGAACTACCTGAGCCTGGTGTACCGCCGTCAGGTGACCGATATCAGCGACACGGTGTGGTGCCCCGAATGGTGGAAGCACGCCGAGGCGGTCGCGCGCCTGGACGCGATGTGGCGCGCCTGGGAACACTACCGCCAGGACGGCAAAACCGGTCTGAGCGTGTGGTTCCTGGATCACGCGGATCCGCACATGGGCAAACTGTTCGACCCCAAGGGGCCGTTCAAGTACTGCAGTGTGCGCAACGGGCACAAGGACATGCTCACGCCGCTGCCGCTGAAGTCGCCGCAGCAGGGGCTGTTCAGCGATCCCACTATGGGGGACTTCCGGCTCTGAGCCGGCTGTCGCGGACACGTCGATGACGTTGTGGCGGATCGGGTTCGAGGATCCGCCACGGCGTGCTCGACGGAGATACGGGGCGTTCGGGCTGTTTGCCTGATTCGCCGGTTGTCCGCGAGCTAATGGATCGTCTGGACCGCGCGACATCGAATCGTTGTGAACGCCAGTCGAGCCCGGGCGTGTCGAAGCGAGATCTCGGGTTCGGATCCGTGTGACCGTGGCGGCCGGTTTATCAGCCGGACCGCCTGTCGGCCGGCCACCGCCGGCTGCGAGCTGAGCGATCGGGGACACGGCGGTACCGCAGATCGCCTGTTCGATAAGGCCACTCGCCCGGTGTATCCGTGCGACACGCTTGCGTGACCCGCACGCCCTGATGATCGAGCGACACAGCCGAGTTCAGCTGTGTCGCTCTGATTTCCCGCGGGTACGTGCGTCTAGGTGCGTGTGCGCTGGAGGCCGCGCGCTTCCAGCTCCCGCGCCCGGCGCTGTGCGACGGCGGCTTCCTGTTCCCGGGCCTTGACCGCTTCGGCTGCCGACTGCGCCTGCCCTACCTCGAGCAGCATGCGTACCGCGGCCAGTTCCGGCGCGATACCCATGCGGGAAAGGTGTTGGGCCAGAGCGGTTCGGCGCTCCACCGAGTCGTAACGGACCAGATTCTTGTTCATGGCGGCCTGCGTGGCGGCCATGCGCGTGGCCTCGGCCTGCGCGGTGAACCTGTCCTTCTCGAGGGATACGCCCTTGTCCAGCGGCGGCTTTTCGATCATGCGCGCCAGTTCGAGGTTGCGCGGATCCTTCGCCTTGGAATCCGCGGCTTCCCGGAGCTGGAGCTCACGGGCCTCTTTCTGCCGGGACTCGGTGACTTTGACGCGCGCTTCCGCTTCTTTCTGGCCA
The DNA here is from genome assembly GCF_053981095.1 of Nocardia sp. NPDC003693. Lineage (NCBI taxonomy): Bacteria > Bacillati > Actinomycetota > Actinomycetes > Mycobacteriales > Nocardiaceae > Nocardia > Nocardia sp. NPDC003693. The sequence continues at coordinate 16,299 of NZ_JBSFNO010000007.1, read as the reverse complement.
CGTTCCCGGGTGCGCAGCGCGACAAGTGTCGCGAGCTGCAACATTTGCCTCATCATCGCCGCCGTCTGGGCGCCGATGTCGTCGAGTTCCTCGGCCATTGCCTGCTCCCCGATGCTGCAGTGATCACTATGGATGATTGTGGTGCTTCGTCTCGAACATCGCCATACGAACGGTGATTCGGTCAGCCATGTCCCGCCTGCGAACGCGACACCGGGAGTGCTGGGAGGCGTGGGGGGCTCGGTCCGTTGGGGGTTGCCCGGTGGGCCTTACTACGCCGCTTCGTACTCCGTTCTACGAGGTTACCAGCGAAAACTCGGATACCGCCGTACGCGCGCGTCGCGATACAGCATATATCGCACAATTCCGGCATCTCAGCGAAAACTCAGGATTTTCTTTGGTTAGGGAAGCCTTACACCGAAGGTTCGGAGGAGGTATGCGGTTGCTTTTCGCGAAAAACGAACGGCCCCGGTGCTCTACGAGCGCCGGGGCCGAAAAACCGTGCTGGTCAGTCGATTCGGACCGACTGGATGGTGACGTCCTCGGCGGGCTTGCCATCCGGCGCGCCGCCGGCGACACCCGCCTTGGCGATCTTGTCCAGCGTGGCCAGACCGCCCTCGTCGATGGTGCCGAAAATCGTGTACTGCGGCGGCAACTGCGAATCGCCGTACACGAGGAAGAACTGGCTGCCGTTGGTGCCGCCGCCCGTCGTCTGATCCGGCCCGGCGTTGGCCATGGCCAGCACGCCGCGCTTGTAGCCGACCGGCATCTGCGCCGCGGGATCGGCGGCGTCGTACTGATCGCTCGGGTACTCGTTGTCGTACTGGTAACCCGGGCCGCCCATGCCGGTGGCCGACGGGTCACCGCACTGCAGCACCTGCAGGCCCTCGCCGGTGGTCATGCGGTGACACTGGGTGTCGGAGAAGAAGTTCTGCTTGGCCAGGCTCACGAAGCTGTTGACCGTGCAGGGCGATTCGGCCGCGTTCAGGGTCACGCCGATCGCGCCCTGATTGGTCTCGAGGGTCGCCTTGGCGTTGGTCGTGGTGGAGATGTCCGCCGTGCCCGGCCGCTCGACCGGCTTGGACGCCGGGCTCTGGGCATTGCGGTAGTCACAGGTGACCGTGGCGGGCTTGGCCTTGGCGACCGGGAGCGGCGCGGCCGAGGACAGGGAGGCGTCCGGGGTCTCGGAGGTCGCGGTGGTGCTCGTGTTGTCGTCACCACGGTTCCAGAGGTACAGACCGACACCCGCTGCGATCACGACCACGACGCCCAGGGCCGACGCGGCGATCGTCATCTGCTTCTGCTTGCGTGCCCGCGAGGCGCGGTTCGCCAGCTGGCGCTCCAGCTTCCGTTTCGCCGCAGCGCGTCGCTGTTCATTGCTCGGCACTAGCTAGTCCCTCCGTATCGGTTGCTTCCGGCATAAGAGTGTGCCATCACTTCCTGAGACGCTCCCTTATAACCGGTGCACACTAACCGGTTGGACTTGGATAAGCACCATGGGGAAAACTGGACGGCGTGACCAAGACCAGCAGCTTCCGTGCCCCGAAGGGGGTACCCGACTATCTGCCCCCCACCTCCGCGGAGTTCGTCGCCGTGCGCGACGCACTGATCCACACCGCGCGACTGGCGGGATACGGGCACATAGAGCTGCCGATCTTCGAGGAAACCGCGCTCTTCGCGCGCGGCGTCGGCGAGTCCACCGACGTGGTCTCCAAGGAGATGTGGACCTTCGCCGATCGCAACGGTGAGAGCTTCACCCTGCGCCCCGAAGGCACCGCCGGTGTCATGCGCGCGGTCATCCAGCACGGCCTCGATCGCGGTCAGCTGCCCGTCAAACTGGCCTACGCCGGGCCGTTCTTCCGCTACGAACGCCCGCAGAAGGGCCGCTATCGGCAGTTGCAGCAGGTTGGCCTCGAGGCCATCGGCGTCGACGATCCGGCCCTGGACGCCGAGGTGATCGCCATCGCCGATCGCGGCTTCCGCTCGCTCGGACTCGACGGGTTCCGGCTCGAACTCACCTCGCTCGGTGACGACAGCTGCCGTCCGCAGTACCGGGAGCTGTTGCAGGAGTTCCTGTTCAAGCTCCCACTCGACGAGGAGACCCGCCGCCGGGCCGAGATCAACCCGCTGCGCGTGCTCGACGACAAGCGGCCCGAGGTCAAGGAGATGACCGCGGGCGCGCCGCTCATGATCGATCACCTGTCCGAGTCCGCGAAGGCGCACTTCGACCAGGTGCTCGGACACCTGGACGCGCTCGGCGTGCCGTACGTGGTCAACCCGCGCATGGTGCGCGGCCTGGACTACTACACCAAGACCACCTTCGAATTCGTGCACGACAGGCTGGGCGCGCAGTCCGGCATCGGCGGCGGCGGGCGCTACGACGGGCTCATGGCCGAACTCGGCGGGCAGCCGCTCTCGGGCATCGGCTTCGGCATCGGGGTCGACCGCACCGTGCTCGCGCTCGAGGCCGAGGGCAAGTCCGCCACCGACGGCACCCGCATCGACGTGTTCGGCGTGCCGCTGGGCGAGGTGGCCAAACAGCGCCTGGTGGTGCTGGCCGGTGAACTCCGCGCCGCGGGCATCCGGACCGACATCGCCTACGGCGGTCGCGGGGTCAAGGGTGCGATGAAGGCCGCGGACAAGTCCGGGGCGCGTTTCGCGCTGGTCCTGGGCGAGCGCGAGGTCGCCGAGGGCGAGCTCGGGCTCAAGGATCTGAGCACCGGCGAACAGCGCCAGATCGCCCTGGACGACGCCGTCGCCCAGATCGCCGCCGCCCTCGCGGGGGAGTAGACCGAAGCTCGTGGACCACCGCGCCCCGGACCACGGTCCGGGGCGCGGTGTCGTTCGCGGGTAGCCGCGCGTGCGGGCGCCGCCGGGCGGTTCTTCCGCACCGCCCGGTGCGCTGGCGGACAATGGATTCGGAAGTGGGGCACGCCGGGGGAGAGTCCTGGTAGCGTCCCCGCGGTGCGTGGCAGCCGCGGCGCGCCTGATGCACTTGGACGAATGCGCAACTGTGACTGACAAATCGAAATCCGGCGCCGCCGCCGAGGTCGGGCTCGATCTCATCGCGCCGGAGCTGCTCGCTCCCGCGCTGCGCCGGCTCACCCTCGCCGCCCTCGGCGTCGGCATCGGGATGGGACTGCTGACCGCGCTCTGGGTGAGCTGGCCGGTGGCCGTCGCCATCGGGCTGGTGCTCGGCGCGCCCACCGCCCTGTATGCCACCGCGGTCCAGCGCAAGCGGATATTGCTGTCCGGCACCGTGATTCGCGCCCGAACCTGGCGCGGCGAGCACAGCGTGGACCTCGCCGCCGCGACCGGCACCGAGATCGTGGTGTACCCGGGCAAGGTCAGCCGGGTGCTGCTGCGCGTGACCGCGAACGGCGACACCCGCGTGGTGCCCCTGGCCATCTACACCGATTCCGGCAGCGGCCGCGAACTCCACATCCTGGGCCTGCGCAAGCTCGCCGACGCCCTGGCCGCCTGCCCGCTCGCCGCCGCCCTCGCGGTCTCCGACCTGCTCGTCCAGCAGCTGCGCGCCGAGGCCCGCGACGCCAACGCCGAGGAACGCCCGCTGTACCGCGCGATGCGCCAGGTCCGCGACCGCGACGCGGTCTCGATGGTCGTGCTGTCCGACGCCGACATCTCCGAGCTGACCCGCTAGCACGTCGCGCTTCCGGGCCACGAGCCCGTCGAGTACGTGTGGCGTGCCGTTCGTGAGCCCTGCGCGCTGATGCGCCGGGACAGCCCGGCGCGCAGCCTATTTCGGCGGAGCCGTGCCGATCAGGCCGGACGGTCGACATTCCCCATCGACCCGAATTCCCCGTGACCCAGAAGATCCGCGACACGCAGCAGCGGGGCCGCGTAGCCGGGGATTGCGCGCGGATCGCTCAGCCGGACGTTCGGTACGTAGGTGAGAAGGTCGGTCCCGGCCAGACTCCACAGCGGGACCGCGCCCGCGATGTGCGCCTCGATCAGGTGCGGCCCCACCATGGCTTTGGCATACGCCGGATCGCCCGCGTCGATGCGGAAGGTGTAGTCGAACAACGGGTTTCCGGTCGCGGTCTTCCGATCACCGAACAGCGCCCGGCCCAGCAGCGACCACATGCCCTGCGTACGCACCGACAGCAGCGGGTACGGCCGGTCGAGGTGCACCACCGTAACCAGGTATCGATGGGTCGTGGTGTCGGTGACAGTGGAATCACCGCTGGAGCGGGTGCTGGTGGTTTCGTGCGAGTACTCCGCCACCGTCACCCAGCGGCCGTCGATGTGACCGACGAGGCTGATGCCGATGCCGTGCCGGTTTCTGCCGGGCAGCCGGCCGGTCCACGGCGCGTCGCTTCGGTGGTGCACCCGCCATCCGGCCATCGCCGCCCAGCTGTACAGGCGGTCGACGCGTTCGCGTTCGGCCCGGGCCGAACTCGCGGCCGCCAGCATCATCAAGCCGAAGAATCCCGCCACGATCAGTACGCAGAGCCACCCCATCGCATATCCCTCCCCGTTCGGCCGCGCGGTCGGGCGCGGTCCCGCGAATGATCTTCCGAGCGGCTTAACGCTGAGCAGGGCAATCGGTTGGAATCGCCGCCGCCGGGACAAACACCCAGGTAGTCGATCTGGTCGAGGCGGATGGCCCGGTGTCTGGTTGATCACTTCCGGCCTCACCGCCGAGGCTTTTCGGGTGTGAGCGGGGATAGGGTGAAAACGGATATCTCGACTACGCGAGGAGTTCGTGGTGAGCGAGCAAGGCCGTCTGGAACCCGTCACCGTCACCGTCACCGGCGCCGCCGGGCAGATCGCCTACGGGCTGCTGTTCCGCATCGCCTCCGGCGCGCTGCTGGGTGATCGGACACCCGTGCGACTGCGACTGCTCGAGATACCGGCCGCCGTGTCCTCCCTCGAGGGCGTGGCCATGGAGCTCGAGGACGGCGCGTTCCCGCTGCTGGCGGGCATCGACATCACCGACGATCCGTGGGTCGGCTTCGACGGGGCCAACATCGCCATCCTGGTCGGCTCGCGCCCGCGCACCGCGGGCATGGAACGCGCGGACCTGCTGGCCGCCAACGGCCCGATCTTCACCGATCAGGGCGCGGCCATCAACGCCAACGCCGCCGCCGACGTGAAGGTGCTCGTCGTCGGCAACCCGGCCAACACCAACGCCTACATCGCCATGAGCAACGCCCCCGACGTGCCCGCCGAGCGCTTCACCGCCCTCACCCGGCTCGATCACAACCGGGCCATCGCGCAGGTCGCCGCGCGCACCGGGGCGGCGGCCGCCGACATCGAGCGAATCGCCATCTGGGGCAACCACTCCGCCACGCAGTACCCGGACCTGAGCTACGCCACGGTGGGCGGCAAGCCCGCCCTCGAACTCATCGGCGACCGCGACTGGGTGGAGAACGACTTCATCCCCACCGTCCAGCAGCGCGGCACCGCCATCATCAAGGCGCGCGGGGCGTCCTCGGCGGCGAGCGCGGCCAGCGCCGCCATCGACCACGTGCACGACTGGGTGCTGGGCACCGCGCCGGGCGAATGGGTATCGATGGCCGTGCCCTCGGACGGTTCGTACGGCGTGCCGCGCGGGCTGATCAGCTCGTTCCCGGTCACCTGCGCCGACGGTGCGTACAGCATCGTGCAGGGGCTCGAGATCGACGAATTCTCGCGCGCCAGAATCGATCTGAGCGTGGCCGAGCTGGCGGCCGAGCGCGACGCGGTCATCGAGCTGGGCTTCGCCAAGCACTCCTGAGCCGGCCGATGCTCAGCGCTGTGGCCGGGGCGATTGCCGCCGCGCGTCGTGAGGAGCGCTGGGCCCTGAGCATCCGGTAGTCGGTGCTCGCTCTCGCGCGATGACCGCGCGACGCGTGCGCCCCCGGCATCGGGAGCGCACGCGACAGCGGCTCGAGCGCGGCGGGACTCAGCTGTTCAGCTTGCCGATGATCTTCTCGCCGTACCACTTGATCTTGACGATCTTCTCCTCGAGGGTCTCCGTGTCGTGCTCCTTGGCGTAGGAGTTGCGGAAGCCGACGATGGCGTCGGTGATGCCCTTGTCCTCCATCCGCTTGACCCCGTCGACCGAGTAGGCGTCCATCGAGGCGGCGTGGATCTCGAACTCACCGGGATTGTCACGCTCGCTGCGCAATTCGTTGATGCGAGCCAGGTAGCGGTCCAGATCCTCGGGCTTGCCGCCGGCGTGCATCCAGCCGTCGGTCAGGCGCACCGCGCGCCGCAGCGCCGCGTCGCTGTGCCCGCCGACCAGGATCGGCAGCGGCTCGGTCGGCGCGGGGGTCATCTTGATCTTCTGGATGTCGTAGAACTCGCCGTGGTACTCGAAGTACTCGCCGGTGGACAGGCCCTTGAGGATCTCGATGCACTCGTCCAGGCGCTTGCCGCGCTTCTCGAACGGCACGCCCATGATGTCGAAGTCCTCCGGCCACGGGCTGATGCCCACGCCCAGCGCGAAGCGGTTGTTGCTCAGGCGCGCAAGCGAACTCGCCTGCTTGGCCACCAGCACCGGCGGGCGGATCGGCAGCTTGAGGACGAACGGGGTCAGGCGCAGGGTGGTGGTGGCCGCGGCGATGGCCGCCGAGAGCACGAAGGTCTCGATGAACGGCTTGTCCTCGAGGAACTCGCGGTTGCCGTCCGCGTTGTACGGGTACTTGGAGTCGGACTCCGCCGGGTAGGCGATGCTGTCCGCGACGGTGATGCTGTGGAACCCGGCCTCCTCGGCGGCCCGCGCCAGGGGGATGTAGTAGTCCGGGTTGGTCATCGCCTCCGCGTAGGTGAAGCGCATCGGGATCGTCCTCTCGACGGTGAGCAAGTACGAAAACTAGAACAGATTCTAGTTAGTAGAGGTGATGCTAGCGGGGGTTCGAGCGCACTGGCCAGAAGTCGGCGAGATCCGGGTGTATTGCCGCGGATCGTCCTGAATTGCCTGATCCTTTGTAGCGCATCCGGCTGGTGACCGGGGCCGGTGGTCCCGATGGCTGAGATCGCCGAGGGTGTGGGTTGCGGCGGCAATCTGAACCTTGTTCTAATCGCAGACATGACCATCGCCATCACCGGATCCGGGTCGGGCATCGGGGCGGCCACCGCCGCCGCGCTCACCGCGGCGGGCCACGACGTCATCGGCATCGACCTGCGCAATGCCGACATCACCGCGGATCTGACCGATCCGGCCGCCCGTGCCGCCGCCGTCGACGCGGTGCTCGAGCGCTCGGGCGGCGCGCTGACCGGACTCGTGCTCTGCGCGGGCGTCGGCCCGCACGTCCCCAACCCCAACTTCGTGGTCGAGATCAACTACCGGGCCACCGTCGCGTTCCTGGACGCGCTCTTCCCGGCCCTGCAGAAGGGCGAATCCCCTGCGGCGGTGGTGGTTTCGTCGGTGGCCTCCACCCATATCGCGTGGGCGGACAACCCGATCAACAAGGGCACCGAGGCCGAAGCCTTCGCCGAGGCGGGCGACTTCGCGGGCCAGTACGCCTACGCCTCGTCGAAGAACGCGGTCACCGTGGCCGTCCGCGAACGCGCTCCCGAATGGGGTGCGGCGGGTGTGCGCCTGAACACCGTGGCGCCCGGCGGCGTGGACACCCCGCTGCTGCGCGCCGGTATGGACGACCCGCGCTACGGCGACGCCATTCGCAACTTCGTTCCGCCGATCGGCCGCAACGGAACTCCCGATGAGATAGCGTCCCTGATCGCATACCTGCTCGGCCCGCAGGCCGGTTTCATCCACGGCGCTCAGTTCGTCATCGACGGCGGGATCGACGCCCAGGTACGCCCCACAGCGGTCTGATCGATCCGCCGGTCACACGCACCGGCCCCCATACGGTGTCGGAGCCCGCGAGGTGTACAAATCGCGTTCCGCCTCCACGATGCCGCGGTCCCGGAGCAGCTACTCCGACGGCCGCGGCATCACCTTTTCCTGGACGTATCGGCGGAGTTCGCGGCGCGGCAGCCGAATCGACGAGGCCTGGCGATGCCGCACCCCAATTCGAGTGAGCGGCACGGTGTCCGGTCGCCGGATCGCTCGACCGGGCGGTGAGCGGTCTGCCGGTGGAGTTGGGGTCCTCGGGTACGTCTGCACCGACGCACGTGTTCGTGGTCGGCGTCGCGCCGGCCTGTGCCCGCTACGGCGACTCGTCCGAGACGGATCAGGCTTGGGTGGGCTGGTCTTCTTCGGCAGGGTTATCAGGCTCGCCGATGACGCGGGGGATGGCGGGGCCGAGGTCGGCGGTGAGTTCGCTGTCGCCCGTGGGGCTTTGGTACGGCTGGACCGCGCGGGCGTGATCCTGGTCGGCGCCGCGGCCCGCGGCCGCCGCGGCGGGGGAGCCCATGAAGCCGGGGGTCAGGGGGCCGGTCATGCCGGGTACGCCGGGGCCGCCCGCACCGAAGGGGCCGGGCGCGGCCGGGGCGAGGCGACCGCCGGGTACGGACGAGCCGGGACCGCCCGGTGCGGAGGGTGTTCCGCCGCCTCCGCCCAGACCGCCGCCCCCGAGGCCGCCACCGCCGCCAACCGCCGCGCCTGCACCCAGACCCGCGGCCTTGGTGTCCGGATCGGTGGGTGAGCCCGGACCGGGTGCGGCCGCAACGGCGTTCGCCGCGTTCAACCCGCCCTCGATCAGCTGCTTGGCCTGTTCGAGAATCGGCTGACCGACGTTCTGCGCCAACGACTTCGCCACCTCGGCGGGGTTGGGGCCGGCGTTCTGCCCGAGCAATTGGCCGACCACGGCGTTGACCTGCGCGGTGTATCCCGCGAGCTCGCCGCGGGTCACGTTCACGACCGTCACCGCCGAGGCGAGATGTTCGGTGGCCGAGGCGATCAGCGCGGTCTGCGCGGGCGGGGCCAGGATCACCGGGGCCAGCGCCGTCGCCTGGGCGGCGAAGGACTGCGCGATGGCGGTGAGCTGAACGTTGCCGCGCTGCACCACCGCGGCGGCCTGCTCGGTCACGGCCGACAGATCGAAGCCGCGCTGGGTGGTCTCGCGGCCGTGCGCCTGCGCCTGCTGACTCGCGTCCTGCGCGCCGCCGGACGCCTTGCCCTGCCAGGCCGATTCGACGGTCTCGACCGCGCCCTTGCCGACCTGCAGCGCCGTCTCGATGAGCTGCGAGCCCTGGCTGAGCAGGGTGGCCGGATTCAGTTGCCCCAGAACGCCGGTGCCGAAGGCGTTGATCAGATCCAGGAACGGCTTGAACAGCGCGTCGATCCCGGGGATGGCGGGCAGCGCCAGGCCCTTCATGAGATCACCGACCGGGTCCGCGGGTAGCGGCGGCAGCACCGGAAGGGTCACCGCGGCGTTGCTCAGCGCGGCCTGTGCCGCGTCGAGGGCGGCGGGAATGCCGTTCACGGCCGCCTGCGTGCCCGAGAGCGCGCCCTGCGCGTCCGCGAGGGTGTGCTGCGCGCCGGAGAGCACGCCGTGCGCCGCGTCGATGCCGGGGGTCAGCACACCGGCCAGGGCGGACGAGGCGGAGCTGTCCGGGCCGTTCGCCCCGCCGAGACCGTGCGGCAGACCGCCGGTGAGCGGGGACCCCGCGGTCTCGATTTCCTTGCGGGACAAGACGAAAGCGGGCGGCGCGAAGGGCGCGACGTTGTCCGGCAGCTGACCCAGCGGCAGGTCCGGCAGTCCTGAGTGCTCGCCGCCGGCCGCCCCGGACGTGCCGGCCCCGACTGTGTCGAGCGCCGTGCCGCCGGATGCGTCGAGGACCCCGGGGCCGGATGCGCCCACGAGTTCGGGTGCAAGACCCGACGGGCCGGGAGCGCCGAGCTCTCCGATGGAAGGCACCGCGCCGATCACGCCGTTCTCGACCGGGCTCATGCCTGCTCGCCGATCGCGCCCTCGATCGAGCCGAGGCCGGCGGCGAACGCGGCATCGGTGCCGTCGTAGGTGGCGGCCGAGCCGAAAGCGGCCTGACCGAGGTGGGCGAACCGGCTCGACAGGGAGTTGATGTCCCGGTCGTGCAGCAGTTCGGCGACGGCGAAGCTGGCCAGGAAGTCGGCGCCGATCACGCCGAAGACCGGGGTCATGGCGGCCACGTGGGTTACGGTGTCCAGGCCGCCGGCCGCGGCGATGTTCGCGGCGACGCCGTCCTGCGTCGCGGCGAAAGTGCGAACCGCCGCGGTATCGACCGAGAGCTCGGCCATTGGTGCCCCCCAATCGTCGTGGACATGCGGGTGCGAATATAACGCATCGATCGTCCAGCTCGGCGTGGCGGATTAACCTCGCGCACGTGCGTCCGGGCCGCCTGCTTGGTATGCGGGCGCATGCCGAGTCAGGTACGCGAGCGTCTCCGGATCGGGTCCCGGCCGTTCTTGCAAATTAGAACAAGTTCTATATTCTTCATCACATGAAGGTCGCAGTCACCGGCGCCGCCGGGTTCCTTGGCACCAATTTGCTTCGCCTGCTTACCGATCGCGGTCACGAGGTCACCGCCATCGACCGTGTCAAGCCCGCCGGACCGGCCGTCCCGGGTGTCACCTGGGTCAGCGGCGACGTCCTCGATCCCGCCTCCATGCGCCGGACGCTGGAGGGCGCGGAAGTCGTCTACCACCTCGTCGCGCTCATCACCCTCGCGCACAAGAACGACCTCGCCTGGCGGGTCAACACCGAGGGCGTGCGCGTGGTCGCCGAGGCCGCGCTCGAGGTCGGTGCGCGCCGCATGGTGCACACCAGCTCCATTCACGCGTTCAACCAGTACACCTGCGGCGGCACCATCAACGAGCGCTCGCCGCGGTCCATCGATCCCGATCTGCCGGTGTACGACCGCTCGAAGTTCCAGGGCGAGGTCGAGCTGCGCAAGGTCATCGATCAGGGCTTGGATGCGGTCGTCTGCAACCCGACCGGTGTGTACGGCCCGGTCGACAACACCGACTCGCGCATCAACAAGACGCTGTGGGACGCCGCGCGCGGCCGCGTGCCCGTCATGATCAGCGGCGGCTTCGACCTGGTCGACGTGCGCGACGTGGCCAACGGCCTCATCCTGGCCGGCGAGCGCGGCAAGACTGGTGAGAACTACCTGCTGGGCGGACACTTCACCAACATGTTCGACGCCACCCGCCTGGCCGCCGAGGTCAACGGGAAGCTCAAGCCCGCCTTCGCCATTCCGGCCAAGTTCATCAACGCGCTGATGCCGGTGCTCGAGCCCGCCGCCAAGGCCGTGGGCAGCGACCGTATCTCCAAGGCGGCCATGGGCGCGCTGCTGTCGGCGCCGGTCGTGGAACACGACAAGGCGAGCACCGATCTCGGCTACCGGCCACGCCCGGCGGACGAGACGATTCGCGACCTCGTGGCCTTCTACAATGGGCAGAACTTCAAGACGGTCACCCAGAAGATCGCTTGACACCAGGTAGAACAAATGTTCGACTTGTGTGGTGCGGTGGCAGAGCCAGACCCTCGAGGCCGATGACGGCGCGCTGCCCGGGCTCGAACGCGCGGGGTTCGTACGCAGCGTACAAACCCCGGAGTTCGAAGGCATCACTTTTCACGAAGTGCTCTGCAAGAGCGCGCTGAACAAGATGCCCGAGGGCGGCAGTCTGCCGTTCAACTGGACCGTCAACCCCATGCGGGGTTGTACGCACGCCTGCCGCTACTGCTTCGCCCGCCCCACCCACGAATACCTGGATCTGGACGCGGGCGAGGATTTCGACAACCAGATCGTCGTCAAGACCAACATCGCGGCCATCCTGCGCCGGGAGGTGCACAAGCGCTCCTGGCGGCGGGAAGTCGTTGCGCTGGGGACCAATACGGACCCGTATCAGCGCGCCGAGGGGCGCTACCGGCTCATGCCGGGCATCATCGGCGCGCTCACCGAATCCGGCACCGGGTTCTCCATTCTCACCAAAGGCACACTGCTGCGCCGGGATCTGCCGCTGCTCACCCAGGCGGCGCGCCAGGTTCCGGTGCATCTGGCCGTCTCCATCGCGATGCTCGATCCCGAACTGAGCACCGCGCTCGAACCGGGAACACCCTCGCCGCGCGCGCGGCTCGAGCTCGTGCGCGCCCTCGCCGACGCCGGGTTCGCGGTGAATGTCATGGTGGCGCCGATCATTCCGTGCCTCACCGACGGCCGGTCACAGCTGGACGATCTCTTCGCCGCCATCGCCGAGGCCGGGGCCGCGAGCGCGGTCGCCTTTCCCATGCATCTGCGCGGCAGCACCCGCGGCTGGTTCCTCACCTGGCTCGCCGAACAGCACCCGGCGCTCATCCGGCGCTATCGGCAGCTGTATGGTCGCGGGACTTCAGTGACACCGGAGTACTCCGCGTGGTTGCGCGGCCGGATCGATCCGTTGCTGGACAAGCATGGTTTGAACCGCGAACGGCAGGCCGAGCCGCAAGTGCGTGCCGCCGAATCGCATACGCCCGACCCGCAGCTGGCACTGTTCGCCTGACGCCGGCCGCGAAATCTCGACGTTTCACCGCTGTTTTCGCGGGTGTGTCGCGAATATAGCGGAGTAGTTTGGCGTTGGTACCTCTCACGGACGAGGAAGTGATGCAGGCGCATGGGTTCCCAGCATGACGAATCGGTGACAGCGGCCCGAAACGGCGCTGCCGCTGAGAAATTGGAAAAGGTTGTAATTCGCTTCGCCGGCGACTCCGGTGATGGTATGCAGCTCACCGGTGATCGATTCACCCATGAGGCAGCCGCTTTCGGAAATGATCTTGCAACACAGCCGAACTTCCCGGCCGAGATCCGCGCGCCCCAGGGCACGCTGCCGGGTGTCTCGTCGTTCCAGATCCAGATCGCGGACTACGACATCCTCACCGCCGGTGATCAGCCCGATGTGCTGGTGGCGATGAATCCGGCGGCGCTCAAGGCGAATCTGGAGGAGCTGGCCCGCGGGGCCACGCTCATCGTGAACACGGACGAATTCACCAAACGTAATCTTTCGAAGGTCGGTTACGCGGGGGATCCGCTCGCCGACGGGACACTGTCCGATTTCGTGGTGCATCAGGTGCCCATGACATCGCTGACCCTGGCGGCAACCGAACCGACCGGTGTGGGTAAAAAAGATGGGCAGCGCGCGAAGAATATGTTCGCGCTGGGATTGCTCTCCTGGATGTACGGCCGTCCACTCGGTGGTACCGAACAGTTCCTCCGGGAGAAATTCGGGTCCAAACCCGAAGTGGCCGAAGCGAATATTCTCGCATTCCGGGCCGGGTGGAATTATGGCGAAACCACCGAGGCGTTCGCGACGACCTACGAGGTCGCCCGCGCGACGCTGCCCGCCGGGACCTACCGGCAGATCACCGGCAACACCGCCCTCGCCTACGGGTTGGTGACGGCCGGTCAGCTGTCCGGGCTGCCGGTGTTCCTGGGCACCTACCCGATCACGCCGGCCTCGGACATCCTGCACGAGTTGAGCAGGCACAAGAACTTCGGCGTCACCACCTTCCAGGCCGAGGACGAGATCGCCGGAATCGGTGCGGCCCTGGGTGCTTCGATCGGCGGCGCGCTGGGCGTCACCAGCACCTCCGGACCTGGGCTCGCGCTCAAGAGCGAGGCCATCGGACTCGCCGTCATGACCGAGATGCCGCTGCTCATCATCGACGTGCAGCGCGGCGGTCCGTCGACGGGTCTGCCCACCAAGACCGAGCAGGCCGATCTGCTGCAGGCGCTGTACGGCCGCAACGGCGAGTCGCCGGTCGCGGTGCTGGCCCCGCGCTCGCCCGCGGACTGCTTCGACGCCGCGGTCGAGGCCGCGCGCATCGCCATCACCTACCGCACGCCGGTGCTGCTGCTCTCGGACGGATCCATCGCCAACGGGTCCGAGCCCTGGGCGATTCCGCAGGTCGGCGATCTCGCGCCCATCGATCCGGCATTCGAGCCCGAGGGCGCGGACGACGACGGCTTCCTGCCGTACGCGCGCGATCCCGAGACCCTGGCCCGGCCGCTGGCCGTGCCCGGGACGAAGGGCCGCGCGCATCGCGTCGGCGGTCTCGAGAAGGCCGACGGCAGCGGCAACATCTCCTACGAGCCCGCCAATCACGAACTGATGGTGCGGCTGCGCCAGGCCAAGATCGACGGCATCACCGTGCCCGACCTCGAGGTCGAGGATCCCAGCGGCCGGGCGGAACTGCTGCTCATCGGCTGGGGCAGTTCCTACGGGCCCATCGGCGAGGCGTGCCGGCGGGCGCGGCGGCGGGGCGTACCGGTCGCCCAGGCGCACCTGCGGCATCTGAATCCCTTCCCCGCCAACCTCGGCGCCGTGCTGGGCCGGTACCGCACGGTGGTCGCGCCCGAGATGAACGGCGGCCAGCTCGCCATGCTGCTGCGCGCCCGCTACCTGGTGGACGTGCAGCCGTGGACCAAGGTCGCCGGGACGGCGTTCTCCGCACAGGAACTGGTCGGGGTGATCGACGCGGCACTGGACGGCTCCATCGCCGAGATGGAGCAGAGCAAGGCCTTCGCGGCACGAGCGCGGGCCACCTACCGCACTCCAGGGGGTAACTGATGACCATCCTCGAAAACCCGCTCGTCGGAACGGATCTGGGGCTAACCGGATTGTCCGGGGTGCCGCACGCCGACGGTCCGCAGAAACCCAAGGACTACACCACCGATCAGGAGGTGCGCTGGTGCCCCGGCTGCGGTGACTACGTCATCCTCGCCACCGTGCGCGGGTTCCTGGCCGAGCTGGGGCTGAAGCGCGAGAATCTGATGTTCGTCTCCGGCATCGGGTGCTCGAGCCGCTTCCCGTATTACCTGGAGGCGTACGGGATTCACTCGATTCACGGGCGCGCGCCCGCCATCGCCACCGGGCTCGCGGTCACCCGGCCGGACCTGTCGGTCTGGGTCGTGACCGGTGACGGCGACGCGCTCTCGATCGGCGGCAACCACCTCGTGCACGCGCTGCGGCGCAACGTGAACATGACGATCCTGCTGTTCAACAACCGGATCTACGGGCTCACCAAGGGCCAGTACTCGCCGACGTCGGAGACCGGCAAGGTCACCAAGTCCACGCCGATGGGTTCGATCGACCATCCGTTCAACACGCTGTCGGTGGCGCTCGGGGCCGAAGCCACGTTCGCCGCACGGGCTCTGGACTCCGACCGTGCCGGACTCACCGAGGTTCTGCGCGCGGCCGCCGAACATCGCGGCACCGCGTTCGTGGAGATCCTGCAGGACTGCCCGATCTTCAACGACGGGTCGTTCGACATCCTGCGCAAGGAGAACGCGGAGTCCCACCTCATCCGGCTGCGGCACGGTCAGCCGATTCGATTCGGCGCGGACAACGAACTGGCCGTGGTGCGAAGCGGATTCGGGCTGAAGGTGGTGCCCGCGACGTCGGTCCCGGAGTCCGAGATCGTGGTGCACGACGCGTACACCGACAATCCCGAGTACGCGTACGCGCTGTCCCGGCTGTCCGATCAGGACATGACCCGGGTGGTGACCGGGGTGTTCCGGGCCGCTACCCGGCCCACCTACGACGACGGCGTTCGTGCGCAGCTGAGTGCGGCTCGCGAACAGAAGCCGGTGGCGGAGGGGACCCTGCAGACGTTGCTTACCGGTCGGGAGACCTGGACTGTGACATAGGGTTTCGGGGTATTTGGTGCTGTTTCTGATGCCCGGCTCCTTTGTGAGCCGGGCATCTTCTGTCTTCTGCGGGTTTCGGGGGCTGGAGCTCGTGCGTGGAATGGCTCGTATGCGCGGGGGTCCGGTGTGCGAGTTCGGCTAGGACCGGCGCATGAGGCGTTCGTCGGAGTCGTCGGGGGAGGGGCCCGCGTCGGCGAATCCGTGACGCTCGTACAGGCGGATCGCGACGGCGTTGTCTGTCTTGACCGACAGGATCACCGGCCGGGGCCCTGCCCATTTCACTACCGCGTCTATCGCGGCGTCCGATACGCCCTTGCCGCGCGCGAAGGGGGCGACCCACATCGAAATGAGCTCTACCGTCCCGGTTTCGGTGTCCGAGGGGTACGCGCCGACCATGCCGGCGGGGGTGCCGCGCCAGGAGACGACGGCGTTGAAGGGGACGTTGTCGAAGCGGGAGCGCCAGCGGGCCTCGGTGTCGCCGGGGCCTGTCCACTCGGCGAGGGTCGAGCCGAAGGCCCAGGGCGCGTCGGCGAGAGCGGCGAGCCGGAGCTGGCGCCAGAGTTGCCAGTCGTCGGGTTCGAGTACGCGTACCTCGATCATTTGCGTCAGTTTAGGGGGCTGCGATGGACGGGTTTCGGTGTTGTTGAATTGAGGGGGTCGAATTGTCTGAATAGTGTTGTATCCCAATAGAATTGGGCTATTCATGCTCGCTATGAAGGAGTAGAATAGAGGCATGGATTCGAGGAAGGTACCCACCATCGCGACCAGTGCCAAAGCACTCGG
>NZ_JBSFNO010000006.1:76641-256426 GCF_053981095.1 Nocardia sp. NPDC003693 | reverse complement strand
GGTCCCATTCCGAACCCGGAAGCTAAGGCCACCAGCGCCGATGGTACTGCACTCGACAGGGTGTGGGAGAGTAGGTCACCGCCGGAACATCATTCGGGAAGACCCCCAGCGAAAGCTGGGGGTCTTTCTCGTTTCACGACCTTTGAACCCCCCGACTTAGGTCAGGGGGTTTCGTCGTTTCCGGGCCTTTACGCCGGCAGTGACCGCGGTAATCCGAAGGGCACGAAGCGATCCGCGCCGTGGAACGCGACGACCCGCGCTATCCCCGCGGGCGTTGGGCTCACTATCTGGATCGAGTGCGCCTCGCCGTTCTGGTACATCGCGAAGGCGGGCTGGCCGTTGGCCGCGGTGGGGATCATGCGGACCCGGCCGGCGCGGGCGGGGCAGCGGGTGCGGATCAGGTGGATGACATCGGCGCGGCCGGCGAACCATTCCAGGATCGGGGGCATCTCCCAGACCGCGTCGGCCAGCAGGAGTTTCGCGAGCGCGTCCATGTCGAAGGCTTCGAAGGCCGCGGCGTAGCGATCCAAGAGGGCGCGTACCGCGGGATCGTCGGGTTCGCTGACCTCCTCGGCCGCGGTGGGTAGTCCGGCGAGGGTCGCGTGTGCGCGTTGCAGGGTGCTGTTGACGGCGGGGACGGTGGTGTCGAGCAGGCCGGCCACCTCGATTGCGCTCCAGCGCAGGACATCTCGCAGGATCAGGACGGCGCGTTGCCGCGGCGGCAGGTACTGCCAGGCGGCGACGAGGGCCAGGCGGGTGCCGTGGCGCAGGTCGACTATCGCGGCGGGATCGGTGGATTCGGGTGCGATGCGCGAATCCGGCAGGGGCTGCAGCCAGGGCACCCGGTCGGCGTCGGGGCCGAGGGGATGGCGGTGGTCGGCGGGACCGCCGAGGCCGGACGGCAGGACCTTGCGGCTGCTGTGCGCGAGGGCGTTGAGGCAGGCGTTGGTCGCTATCCGGTAGAGCCAGGTGCGCAGCGAGGCGCGGCCCTCGAATTCCGGGTAGCCGCGCCAGGCGCGCAGCAGGGTCTCCTGCACCAGGTCCTCGGCGTCGTCGACCGAGCCGAGCATGCGGTAGCAGTGGGCGAGCAGCTCACGCCGGCAGGGCATGGTGCGCGCGGCGAAGTCGTCGGTGCGGGTCAATCGAATCCTTCCGGCCGGGCGCGGTGCGGCCCCCTCACGAGTGTCGACCGCCGGCGGGCCCGGAATTCATCGGCGCGCGGCCGATGAGTTCGAGCGGCGCGGCGGTCGGTATCTGTGCGGGTCCGGATCGATCGGAAGGACATCTCATGGATACGGCTGTTTCGCGGACGACACAGCGCCGGGTGCTGGCCCTGGCGGCGGTGGCGTCGATGATGGCGGCCCTGGACACCCTGGTGGTGGCGACGGCGCTCGGCACGATTCGGGTCGATCTCGATGCGTCGCCGGCGACCCTGGAATGGACGGTCAACGGCTACAACCTCAGTTTCGCGGTGCTGCTCATCACCGCAGCGGTGGCCGGTGACCGGTTCGGGCGGCGGCGGATGTTCGCGGCGGGGCTGGGGATCTTCGTCGCGAGTTCGGCGGCGTGCGCCCTGGCGGGCACGGTCGGCCAGTTGATCGCCGCGCGGGTGGTGCAGGGTGTGGGTGCGGCGCTCATCATGAGCCTGGCGCTGACGCTGGTGAGTGCGGCCTTTCCGGCCGAGCGGCGCGGGGTGGCGATCGGTGTGCTGGAGGGGGTCACCGGGCTGGCGGTCGCCTGCGGTCCGCTGGTGGGCGGCGCCATCGCCGAGGGGTTGTCCTGGCAGTGGATCTTCTGGGTGAACGTGCCGTTGGGACTGCTGGCGATTCCGTTGGCGCTGCGCGTGATTCCGGAGAGCTACGGCTCGGATACGGCGTTCGACGGCCCGGGTCTGCTGCTGGTCACCGGGGGTGCGCTGGGTGTGGTGTGGGGTCTGGTGCGCGGGAATGTGGCCGGGTGGTCTCATCCGGAGGTGCTGCTGGCGTTCGCCGGTGGACTCGGCTCGATAGTGGCGTTCGCGATCTGGGAATCACGCACGCGCACACCGATGTTCCCGATTCGCATGTTCACCTCGCGCGGGTTCGCCGCAGGGAATGTCGCGATCTTCCTGACCTTCGCGGCGCTGTTCGGCGCGGTGTTCTTCTACGCGCAGTTCCTGCAGATCGTCTTCCACTACGGTCCGCTCGGCGCCGGTCTGCGCCTGCTGCCCTGGACTCTCACACTCTTCTGCTGCGCACCGCTGGCCGGGGCACTGGCGGACCGGGTGGGCGAGCGGCCGATCATGGCGACGGGATTGATGCTGCAGGCGGCCGGGATGGGCTGGATCGCCCTGATCGCCGATCCGGGGATGTCGTACGGTGCGCTGGTGGCGCCCCTGGTGCTCTCGGGGGTCGGGGTGTCCATGGCGATTCCGACCGCGCAGAGCGCGGTGGTCGGCGTGGTCGAGTACGGGGCCATCGGCAAGGCCGCGGGGGCGAACAGCATGATGCGGGAGTTGGGCGGTGTATTCGGAATCGCGGTCGTGGTAGCGGTCTTCGCGGGTTTCGGCGGCTACGGCTCGACCGCGGAGTTCGTGGCCGGGTTCGTGCCCGGGGGCGCGGTGGGCGCGGGGCTGTCCCTGCTCGGTGCGGTGGTGGCGCTGGCGCTGCCGGGCCGGGCGGCAGTGTCCGCGGCGCCCGTGCGCGAGTTGGTTCGCGAGCCATCCGCGGACTGATATTGCCTGGCCTGCAAGGCTGTTCGACTGCGAAGATCGTCGGATGAGTGTGGATCTCGAAGAGCTCGTTGTCGGTCGTACGTTCCGGGTGCCGGCGGTCGAAGGACCGGCCGGGGACGGAACCGTGGCGGCGAGGCAATTCGACGCGGTCCTGATGTCGGCGGGTTTCAAGCTGTCCGGCGAGTTGTTCGCGCGGTTGTCCGGGCTCGCGGCCGGGACGGTCATCGATACCGCGGTGCGGGTGCTGCCCATGGTGCGCCGGGTGGTCGGAGACCATGTCGAGCACAACGTCTATTTCCGGGACTTCCCGGCGAATGTGCCGGACACCGTGGAGTTCTGGACCGAGTGCCTGGTGCGCGCGCTCGGGGACGAGCTCGCCGCCGAGGCGGAGGCGTCCGTCCGTTCGGGTGCGGTGAATCTGCTGGCGCTGCCCGGCTACGGGACCTATCAGCACGACTACGCCGAGATGATCGCCGCGCACGATGAGCTGATCGCGAGCGTGCGGGATCGGGTGACCGTCCTGCACGCGGGAATGCCGCTGTCCGAGGAGGTTTCGGCGCTCTACCTGTCCATGGCGGGCAGCGTGACCCCGTTCGGGGACGAGGACGTGGCGGTGCTGCGCGAGCTGGCGCTGCACTGCGCGACCGGTCCGCAGCCCACGGTCGTTCCGGTCCGGGAGCATCGCGCGATTCTCAACGAGGTGCGCCTGGCCGCCGGCGCGGATCTGCTGGTGGACACCGTGACCGATGTGCTGCGGCTCGCCTGCCTGCTGTCGGACGGTGATGTCTCGCTGCTCGAGCCGACCCGGTTCCGGAGTTTCCGGCGCCCGGTGCGCCGGGCCCTGCTGGCCGCGCTCGACGGGGTGATCGCGGCCCAGCCCGCCAAGCTCGGCGACGTCAGGGTGCGCCGCGAGGCGTGGAAGCGGCTCGGGGAGCGGCTACATCCGCACGAGTACCCGCGATACGACTCCGCGGCACAGGTTTTCGCGGTGGCGCGGGGTGAGCTGGCGGCTCCGTCCTTCGCCTCCCGGCTGGAGCGGATGCTCGCGGACGGTGATGTGGTGGGCGCGGCGCAGCTGCTGCGTTCCGCGCCGGGGATGCTGTTCCGGTCGATGGACAATCTGCTCCGCAAGGCGTTCGGCGACCTGGAGCGCGAGGGCGTGCTGCTGGAGCTGAACGGCGCGGTCGAGGAGGTGTCCGGCCGGGTGCTGCTGTCGGTGCGCGAGCATCTGGACAATCGCGAGTCCGGGGATATGCGGATCTTCGCGAATCGCTCGGGCCGGGGGAGCGTGGTACCCGACGAGCGGTACCCGATCGCGCCGGAGGTGCTGGAGCTGCTGCGGGAGATGATCGATCGCGAGATCACGCGGCGGCTGGACGTGCCGCTGCCGCTCGTCATCGATCCGGAGATCCTCGAGGTCGCGTTGCCGTTGAGCGGCAAGGGCATCGGCGACGGTCTCGGGGTGCTGCCGCGCGGGTCGGTCACCACCGTCGACGCGGAGCTGCTGCGGTTCTTCGTGTACTGGCACGAGCGTGCGCTGCGGACCGATTTCGATCTGTCGGCCGTGCTGCTGGACCGGGATTTCACGAGTATCGGCTGGCTGTCGTACACCAATCTGACCGAGGTCGGCGGTGTGCACTCCGGCGATATCACCGAGGCTCCGGACGGCGCGTCGGAGTTCATCGACATCCGGCTGGACAAGGTCGAGGCCGCCCTGGTGCTGCCGCAGGTGAACATCTACACCGGTGAGGGCTTCGACGAGGTGCGGGAGTCGTTCTTCGGCTACATGTCTCGCGATGCCTATCAGCAGGGCGCGCCGTACGAGCCGCGCACGGTGCGGGCGAAGTCGGAGCTGCGCGGTGCGGGCCGAACCGCGTTGCCGCTGGCCTTCTTCCGGCACGCGGACGGCCGCTGGCGGGCGAAGTGGCTGCACCTGCACCTGTCCGGCTCTCCGGAGTTCAACCGGGTGGAGTCGAACCATTTGACGACGGCGACGCTGGCGCGGGCGGTGGTGGAGCGCCGCTACCTGACGGTCGCGTATCTGGTCGGTTTGCTCTCCGCGACAACCGAATCGGTCCTGTGGGACGGCGGTCCGATCACCGAGCCGGTGACCTTCATCGGTCTCGCCCGGCCGGATGGACTGCCCGTCGGCTCGACGGTCGTCACACCGGAGAATCTGCGCGACCTGATTCCGGCCTGACTGTTACGTTGGTGCACGGCGAGGCCATGGGGGCGCTTCCTTCTAATATTCGTAGCCCCCTTGGGGACCGACTCCCAGCGTCACCGCTCTCCTCGCCGTACTGTGCCTCGGTCGTTCGCGACCGGGGCACAGTGGCGTGGAACCCGCCCGCTCGCTGCGATCGGGGGTTTCGCGTTCGCCGCGTCGGACGCGTGAAAAACCCGGTGACTCCGCCCGGCGGGCTCTGCTAGCGTTGCGGGAGGCGAGGCCATGGGGATGCTTCCTTCTAAAATCTCTCTTCAAAAGAATCCAGCGTCTCCGCTCTCCTCGCCGCTCGCGCGGCCCCGACCTCGGTCGGGGCCGGCGCGCTGACATCGCAACGTTTTTCGCACCGCACGGTGTGAGCCGGAAGGGAGCCGATCATGCGTGATATTCGTCCGCGCGTCGCCGCCCGTTCGCGGTTCGACGTGATCCTGGTGTCCTCGCCGGCTCGGTGCCGGCTGCGCGGCCGGTACTGAGTACCCGGCGTTTCCTCACGATCCATCGCGTGCCCGTAGGGGCGCTGCGGTGTTTCGCGGTCGTGTGCGACCTCTCGAACGGGCCGTCGCGACGGAGCCGGGCAATCGCGCTGTTTCGACACGAATCAGCACGAAGGGCCAAGACCTTGCGTACCAACACTTCTCGACAATCGATCGCCGCCGTGCGAAACCTCGGCATTCTCGCGCACGTGGACGCGGGCAAGACGACCGTCACCGAGCGAATGCTGTTCCTGGCGGGCGCGATTCACAAACGCGGCGAGGTGCACGACGGCACGACCGTCACCGATTTCGACGCCCAGGAGCGGGAGCGGGGCATCACCATCTTCGCGGCCGCGGTGGCGTGCGAATGGAACGCGCACCGGCTCACCGTGATCGACACCCCGGGACACGTCGACTTCTCCGACGAGGTCGAGCGTTCGCTGCGCGTGCTCGACGGCGCCGTCGCGGTGTTCGACGCCGTGGCGGGCGTGGAGCCGCAGAGCGAGTCGGTGTGGCGGCGCGCGGATCGCTACGGCGTGCCCCGGATCGCGTTCGTCAACAAGATGGACCGGGCCGGTGCGGATTTCGACGCCGCCGTGGCGTCGATTCGGCGGCGCCTGCACCCGGCTCCGCTGGCGGTGCAGATGCCGATCGGCGCGGAGGGCGGGTTCGCCGGTGTGATCGATCTGCTCCGCATGCGGGCGCTCGTCTGGACGGCGGGCACACTGACCGAGACCGGGATTCCGCCCGCATCGCTCGAGCGCGCGCTGGGACGCAGGCGTGCACTGGAAGAGGCGGTGGCCGAACGACATTCGGCGGCGCTCGACGAGCTCTACACCCCGGAGCTGGTCCGTGCGGTGCCGTCGCCGACCGACGACGGTCAGGAGCGACGCGGCGACATCGGCGATGCGTTCGGCCACGTTCGGGAGGGCATCGAAACCGCCGCGGCACTGTCCGATACGACCCTGCTCGTGGCGCTGCGGGAGCTGACGCTGTCCGGTGAGGTGGTGCCGGTGCTCTGCGGGGCCGCCTACCGCGATATCGGGGTCGAACCGCTGCTGGACGCGATCGTGGACTTCCTGCCGTCGCCACTGGACCGCCCGCCCGCCCGGGGCGAGTGGGAGTGCGGTGAGCCGAGCGAGTGCGTGATCGCTCCGAATCCGGACCATCACCTGGTGGCCCTGGTATTCAAGGTCCAGGGGGTGGGTTCGGCGCGGCGCACCTTCCTGCGGGTCTACGCGGGCACGCTCCGCAAGGGCGACGCGGTGCACGATGTGCTCGGGAACCGTTCCGAGCGGATCGGGCGCATTCTGCGGGTGCAGGCCGACCGGCACGAGGAGGTCGACCGGGCCGTGGCCGGTGACATCGTCGCCGTGATCGGTCCCAAGTCGGCGCGTGCCGGGGCGACCCTCTGCGCGCCCGAGGCCCAGCTGCTGCTCGAGCCGCCGACGGTCACCGAGCCCGTGGTCTCGGTGGCGGTGGAGGCGAAGGTCTCCGCCGATACCGAGCGGCTGACGACGGCCCTGACCCGGCTGGTCGAGGAGGATCCGTCGCTGGTCGTGCGGACCGATCCGGAGTCCGGGCAGACCCTGCTCTCCGGGCTGGGGGAACTGCATCTGGAGGTGGCGGTGGAGAAGATTCGCCGTGATCGCGGTATCGCGGTCGCGGTGGGCCGTCCGCAGGTGGCGTACCGGGAGTCGGTGCTGCGCGGGGTGACGGGGCTGCGGTACCGCCATGCCAAGCAGTCCGGTGGGCCCGGGCAGTTCGCCGATATCGTGCTCGATATCGAACCGCTCGATCCCGCTGCGGATTTCGCGTTCGAGTCCACGGTGACCGGTGGCCGGGTGCCGCCCGAGTACGTGCGGGCGGTGGAAGCCGGCTGCCGCGACGCGCTGGTCGCGGGTCCGCTCGGCGGTCATCCGGTGATCGGCGTGCGGGTGCGGCTCACCGACGGCGCGACCCATCCGGTCGACTCCTCGGAGCGGGCGTTCCGCGTCGCCGCGCGGCAGGCGGTGCGGGAAGCGTTGCAGGCCGGCGTGCTCCAACTGCTGGAGCCGACGGTCGAGCTGACGGTCACCGCGCCCGAGGACGACATCGGCGCGGTGCTCGGCGATATCGCGGCCCGCCGCGGCCGGGTCACCGATTCGGTGGTGCACGGCGGCACGGTGGCCGTCACGGCGATCGCGCCGCTGGCCGAGATATTCGGGTACGCGACGCGACTGCGCAGCCGCACGCACGGCCGCGGTGCTTTCTCGACGCGGCCGCTGGGCTACGCGCCGGCGGGGTGATCGGCTGACGCCCACCGGGTTTCGCGCGTAGACCGGGACCGGTCGCGCTGACCCCGCGATCGGGACCCGCGGACCCGGCCGGCCGGCCGGTGTGGCCGATGGGTGGCCGGTTCACGAACGAGTGAACCGGCCACCTGTCATCGGACAGGTGCTCCGAATGTCCTTCCAGAAAACAACTTTCGCGTCTCCGAAGCGCTCCGCCCTACGGCGCCTTCACCAGAATCGCGCGCGTGTACAGCAGATCGAACCCGCGGTTCTGGGCGTTCTGCTGGGATTTGGATCCGGGCTGGGTGGTGATGACCGCGATCTCACAGCCCGCCGCGGCGGCCATGGTGAGACGGTTGACGAGCAGCGTGGACTGAATGCCCTTGCGGCGGTGCGCGAGCAGGGTGGCCGCGCCGGTGAGCTGGGCGACGCCGTGCGAGATGCGCAGGCTGGCCGCGCCGGCGAGCTGCCCGTTGTACAGCGCGACATAGCGCTGGACCCCGGCCGCGCCGGTGAGGTCGCGCATGGCCCGGGCGATGATCTCGCGCGGGAATTCCTCGTGCGAGGCGACGCCCTGGGTGTCGGGCTGGGCGAATCCGTCGGCGATGATGTCCAGCCAGGTATCGAATTCGTCGTCGCCACTGGGCCTTACGGTGATCTCCGGCGGCGTGACGGCCGCGGCGACCCCGCGCAGATCGATGCCGAGCACATTCTCGAAGCCGGCGAGCCGGTAGCCGCGGCCGGTGAGCAGATCCCCGACGGCCGGATCGGCCAGATGCGCGAGTTCGACCTGCACCGGGGCTTCGCGCTCCGCGTAGAGCTTCTCGACGGCGTCGAGCTCGTCCGCGCCCGGCACCCCGCCGAAACCCAGCCCGGCCACCTTGTTCAGCGGCGATCCCGGTTCGGCGAAGGACGCCACCCCACCCGCGAGCGGCACCAGGAAGCCGCTGTCCGCGCCCGGTCGCGCCCGCGCCGCCGCGCTGCCCGCGCTGATCAGCTCGCTCTCCACCCCCTCGATGCGGGCGCCGAGCTCGACACTGCAGAACAGGGATCGCTGATCGTTGGGCATGGCCTCGAGCCTAGTTCGGGGCGGCAACCGAATTCCCGGCTTCGTCGCGGACCGGGCGAACCCCGGTCGCCCGGCCGGGGCCGCGGCCGCCGCCGTCCGGTCGAACCGTAAGGTCGGAGGGTGGCCCCAGCAGAGCACCCCGCAGCCGGGTCCGGACTCGTCGTCGGGTTCGACCTGGATATGACGCTGATCGACTCGCGTCCGGGCATCGCCGCGGTCTGGGACGCGGTGGCCGCCGAGACCGGGGTGCGCATCGATTCGGAGCTTGCGGTGTCGAGGCTGGGACCGCCGCTGGCCATCGAGGCGGCCGAGTGGTTCCCGCCGGACCAGGTGCCGGGGGTCGTGGCCCGCTATCGCGAGCTGTACCCCGACCTCGCGATCACGCGCGCCGATCGGTTGCCGGGCGTGCTCGACGCGCTCACGGCGGTGCATCGCGCCGGTGGGCGCACCCTGGTCATCACGGCCAAGAAGGAATCGCTCGCGCGCCTGCATCTCGACCATCTCGGGTTGCCGGTGGACGACGTCGTCGGCGATGTCTGGGCCGAGGAGAAGGGGACTGCGCTGCGCGAGCGCGGGGCGTCGGTCTACGTCGGCGATCATCTGGGCGATGTGCGCGGGGCGAAGGTCGCCGGGGCGCTGGCGGTCGCGGTGACCACCGGACCGTATACGGGCGAGGAGCTTTCGGCCGAGGGCGCGGACGTGGTGCTGAGCGATCTCACCGAGTTCCCGGCCTGGCTCGCCGCGCACCTGGCCGCGCGCAACTGAGCTCGCGCGGCCGGACTTCGCGCCCCGGGATCGACTTCCTTTTGGCTTCAGGCTGATTCGAACGCTGTTGACGGAACGGACCCGTCACTAGCGTTGCGCGCACGGTCACGAGTATCAGCAGTGACGAGCCCCGGCTCGCTGATCGGCAACCCTCGCGCGGCGGTGGGGTGCCCCGGGTGACGACCAGGTGCTGCCCGCCGGGCAGCACAAGCGCGTTGTGGCCGGTGTGTGCCGGTGAGTTCAGAGGAATCAGATGAGTAAGCAATGGTCCGGGTCGCGTCGTCTCCGGGTAGTGGTGGGCATCGCATCGGCGGCCCTGGTGGCCGGGCTGGTATCGGCGTGCGGCGGTTCTTCCGAGAGTGACAGCGGCACCGTGTATTTCGGTGTATCGGGGCCGAAGTCGGGCCCGTCGGCGGAGTACGGCCGGCTGTGGCAGCAGGGCTTCGATCTGGCCCTGGAGGAGGTCAACGCCGCGGGCGGGATCGACGGCAAGAAGGTCGAATTGAAGTGGGAGGACTCGCAATCCGACCCGAAGCAGACCGTGCCCATCGCGACCAAGTTCGTCGGTGACGAGTCCATCATCGCCGAGCTGGGCGACTTCTCGTCCCCGGCCTCCATCGCGGCGTCGCCGGTGTACAACCGCGGCAAGCTGGTGCAGTACGGCTTCACCAACTCCGCGGTGGACTTCACCAAGGGCGGTGACTACTCGTGGAGCCCGTCGATCACCCTGGATGTCTTCCAGGAGCGCAATGCCCAGTGGGTGTCCGCGAAGGCCAAGAAGGTCTCGGTCGTGTATCTCGAAACCGACTGGGGCAAGCAGGCATTCAAGTTCTTCGAGCAGTCCGCCAAGGAGAAGGGCGTGGAGATCGTCTACTCCTCGCCGATCCTGCCGGACTCGCAGGACTTCCGCCCGGTGCTGATCAAGGGCCGGGACGCGAACCCGGAGGCGTTCGTGCACCTGGGCTACGGCCCGGACGGCGCGCTCATCGTCAAGCAGCTGCGCGACGTGGGCTACACCGGCCAGTTCTTCGGCGGCCAGAACACCCCGCAGTTCATCTCACTGGCGGGCGCCGCGGCCGAGGGTGACATCGTGAACGGCGTCTTCACCGCCGCGGACACCAACCCCAAGGTCGTGGACTTCGTGAAGAAGTTCCGCGCCAAGTTCAACGTCGACCCGGGCGACTTCAACGTGTACGCCTACGACGCGATCAACGTCCTGGTGAAGGCGGCCAAGCACGGCGGCGCCACCCGCGAGGGCATCCTGAAGGGCCTGCGCGAGGTCAAGGACTTCGACGGAATCGGCTTGGGCACTTTCGCTTTCGATCAGCAGACCCGGCGCCCGAACGGCGTGAAGCCGATCGAGCTGATCCTGAAGAACGGCGCCTTCGTGCCGACCGGCAACAAGTAGCGCCATGTTCGACACGCTCATAGCGGGTCTGGTCCACGGCAATGCGTACGCACTCATCGCCGTGGGCATCACCCTGATCTTCGGGGTCAGCAACGTCATCAATTTCGCGCACGGCGCGATCTTCGCGTTCGGGTCGGTGCTGGGCTGGTGGCTGATCGCCGAGCAGGGGCTGCCGCTGTGGCTCGCTCTCGTGCTGGTGGTCGGCACCACGGCGCTGCTGGGCGTGGCGATCGATGTGCTGGCGGTGCGGCCGTTGCGCCGGGCCCCGGCCATCGCGGCGCTGCTGGCCACGGTGGCGGTGGGCCTGATTCTCGAGAACGTGGTGGCGCTGATCTTCGGCCCCGACACCCGGCCCTTCCCGCAGGTGCTGCCCACCAACAACTTTCAGGTGGGCGGCATCTGGTTCGGCACCTCGGACGTGGTCATGTTCGCCATCACCATCACGGTGATGGCGGGACTGTGGAGCTTCCTGCGGTACAGCCGGTACGGGCTGGCCATTCGCGCCACCGCCCAGGATCCGGACGCCGCGGCGCAGATGGGGATCGGGGTCGGGCGGATCCAGTCGCTGGCCTTCGCCATCGCCTCGGGGCTCGGCGGGCTGGCGGGCATCTTCGTCGGTCTCTACAACTCCAACATCTCCCCGACCAGCGGCGGCATCGTCGGCATGACCGGTTTCGTCGCCGCCACGATCGGCGGCCTCGGCTCGATTCCGGGCGCGGTGGTCGGCGGTTTCATCCTCGGGCTGGTGGAGGCCTTCGGCATCTACACCTTCGGGGACGGCTACCGCGATCTGATCACCTTCGGCCTGCTGGTCGTGTTCCTGGTGCTGCGGCCCGGCGGTCTGCTGGCCCGCCCGCCCGCCATCGAATCCGAGCCGCTGACCGGGACCTTCCTGGGAACCGGGCGGCAGTTGCGGGTGCGGTGGTGGCACGCGCTCATCGCGTTCGCCGTTGCGGGACTGGTGATTCCGGTCGTGTCCGACGACTACGGCATCTCGGTGGGCACGCAGATCCTGGCCTACGCGATCATCGCGGTCTCCATGACGCTGGTCGCGGGTTCGGCCGGGCAGCTCGCCATCGGGCAGGCCGGGCCGATCGCGATCGGCGCGTACACCTCGGCGGTGCTGACGGTCTCGCACGGCTGGTCGTTCCTGCCCGCCATCATCCTCGCGGGCATCGTCGCCGCGGTGGTGTCCTCGGTGCTGGCCGCGCCGCTGTGGCGGCTGGGCGGGCACTACGTGGCCATCGCCACGCTCGGCATCGGCATCGTCACGGTCGCGCTGATCCGCAACTGGGAGCCGGTGACGCGGGGCAGCTACGGCATCTTCGGGATTCCGGCGCCGGAGCTCTTCGGCATCGAATTCACCACGCACACCGAGATATTCCGGCTCGAACTGGTGGTGCTGGCCATCACGCTGGCGGTCATGCTCGCGGTGCAGCGCTCCCGGCTGGGCACCGCGATCCGGGCCATCGGCGCGGACGAGGTGGCGGCGCGCTCGGCCGGGGTGCCGGTGCGCGACTACAAGGCGCTGGCCTTCGCCATCGCCGCGTTCTTCTCGGGGATCGGCGGCGCGCTGCTGGCGCACCAGTACTCCTACATCGATCCGACCGTCTTCAACCTGCCGATGTCGCTGCTGGTGGTGACGATTCTGGTGCTCGGCGGCACGGCCTCGCCGTACGGCGCGGTCCTGGGCGCGGTGGTGCTGATCGGGGTGCCCGAGGCGCTGCGACTGGCCCCCGAACTGCGCATCGTGCTCTACGGCGTGGTGTTGCTGCTGGTCGTGCGGTTCCGGCCGCAGGGAATTCTGGTGAGGAGGGAACGTGTCAAGGTCACGAGCTGAGACCGAACCGGTCGCGCGGGGCGAAGCCCAACCGGCCGCGCCCCAGAGCGACCCGGTCGCACCGGCGGCCGATGCGGCCGAACACGGTGTATCCGAGGCGAAGTCGATCGAACCGGTGCTGGCCGTTGGCGGCCTGCGCCGGGCGTTCGGTGGCGTGCGGGCCGTGGACGGCCTGGACATCACCGTCGCGCCGGGGGAGTTCGTGTCGATCATCGGGCCCAACGGCTCGGGTAAGTCGACGACGGTCAATCTGATCTCGGGGGTGCTCGCGCCGGATTCGGGCGAGATTCTGGTGCACGGCAAGCGCATTCGGCCCGGAAAGCCGGAGGCGGCCGCGAACGCCGGTATCGCCCGCACGTTCCAGAACGGCCGGGTGTTCGGCAACATGACGGTCCGCGAGAACGTGGACGTCGGCTTGCAGACCACCCTGCGGGCGACTCGCCCGCTGCGGGCGCTGGCGGGAATTCCGCTGCTGCGCTGGGTATCCCTGCTCGCGGAGCTGGGTGTGGCGCTCGTGCCGACCCCGGCCGCGCGGGCCGAGCGCAAGGCGACCGCCGCGCGCATCGACGCCCAGCTGGCGCGGTTCGGCGAGCGCCTCACCCCGCGCGCGGACAACTCCGCCTTCACCCTGTCCTACGCCAATCGGCGGCGGACCGAGATCGCCCGCGCCCTGGCCCTGGAACCCCGCCTGCTGCTGCTCGACGAGCCGGCGGCCGGCATGAACCAGACCGAGACCGCCGAGATCGGCAGGCAGCTGGCGGAACTGAAGGCGCAGGGCCAGACGGTGCTGCTGGTCGAGCACAAGATGGATCTGGTGCACGACCTGTCCGACCGGGTGCTGGTGCTGGACGAGGGCCGGGTCATCGCCGAGGGCACGCCGGACGAGGTGCTCTCCGATCCCCGCGTCATCGAGGCGTACCTCGGCCGGAGCCGGGGCGGGCGGCGTGATCTCGCCGAGGTCGAGAGCACGGCGGTCGAGTCCGGCGGTGTCGCTGCGGAGTCCGGCGGCACGGCAGCGGGGACCGACGAGGCGGCCCGATCCGAAGGGAAGGTGACCGCGGATGCCGGACATTGAGCGGCCGGAGGCGCGGGAGTCCGGTGTCGCCGCGCCGGTGACCGAAATCGCGAATAGTGCGCGATTCGACGAGAACGCCGCTCCCATACTGGAATTCGACAAGGTGGTCGTGCACTACGGCACGTCGCGCGCGCTGGACGAGGTATCTCTGCGGGTGCGCCCCGGGGAGATCGTCTCGCTGCTGGGTGGCAATGCCTCGGGCAAGTCCACCACGATGAAAACCGCGCTCGGTCTGCTGAAGCCCACCTCGGGTGCGGTGCGGATCGACGGGGTGGACGTGAGCAGGACGCCGCCGTCGGCGCGGATCGCCGCGGGGCTGGCCTCGGTGCCGGAGGCGCGGCGGGTGTTTCCGGGTATGACGGTCGAGGAGAACCTGTTCGTCGGCGGCTACATCCGCAAGGAGCGCCGTGCGGTGCTGGCCGCGCGGGCCGTGGAACTGTTCGAGCACTTCCCGCGCCTGGCCGAGCGCCGCACCCAGCGCGCGGGCACCCTGTCGGGCGGCGAACAGCAGATGCTGGCGTTCGCGCGGGCGCTGATGAGCAAGCCGCGGCTGATCTGCATGGACGAGCCCACCATGGGCCTGTCGCCGCTGTTCGTGGATCGGGTGCTGGACGAGATCGCCCGGCTGAACCGGGAATTGGGGCTGGCCATCCTCATCGTCGAGCAACAGGCCGAACTCGCGCTGAGCATCGCGCATTCCGCGAATGTGCTGCGCACCGGTGAGATCGTGTTGCACGGACCGGCCGCCGAACTCATCGACAATCCGGCCGTGCGCGATGCCTACCTGGGAAAGGCGACGGTATGACCACACGACGGCTCGGCTTCTTCACCCGCCTGGTCCGCTCGGATCAGGATCAGGACGCGGCCACGGTGTACCGGCACGCCCTGGAACAGTTCGACGCGGCCGAACGGCTCGGCTACGACACCGCCTGGGTGGCGCAGCACCACCTGGACCCGGACGAGGGCGGACTGCCGTCGCCGTTCGTCTTCCTGGCGCACGCGGCGGCGCGAAATCCGAAGCTGCGCTTGGGAACCGCCATCGTCACGCTCGCACTGGAGGATCCGGTCCGGGTCGCCGAGGACGCCGCGGTGCTGGACGCGCTCAGCGGCGGCCGGCTCGAACTCGGGTTCGGCGCGGGCGGTTCCCAGCACGCGTTCGACCTGTTCGAGCTGGGGCAGGCGGATCGGCAGCAGGTGTACGCGGACAAGCTCGCCCGGGTGACCGCCGCCCTGACCGGGACGCCGCTGGTGGGCGGTCGCGGTCTCAATCCGCCCGCGCCGGCGTTGCGAAACCGGTTGTGGCAGGCGACTTTCTCGGCCTCGGGGGCACGCCGGGCCGGCCTGGCCGGGGACGGCCTGCTGCTGTCCAAGGCGCAGCCGCGCGACGCCGCCACCGCGAACTCCACGCTCTGGGAGATTCAGGAACCCCTGGTCAACGCCTATCTGGCGGCGCTGCCCGCCGGTGCGGAGCCCCGAATCGGAGCGTCCCGAGGCGTTTTCGTCGCCGACGACGGCGCCACCGCGCGCACCCTGGCCGAGCGCGGTGCGCAGCGGTTCCTGGATCAGTTCCGCCGCAATCACGACGCCGGCTTCGCGGGCTCGGTCGAGGAGATTCTGCGCGACACGTACGTCGGCACCCCCGACGAGGTGGCGGCGCGCCTGTCGGCCGACACCGCCGTGCGGCGGGCCACCGACCTCATCGTGCAGGTGCATCCGGTCGATCCCGGCCACGAGGCCACCCTGCGCTCCATCGAACTCATCGCCACGAAGGTTGCCCCGCAACTGGGCCGGCGGGAAGGAAACACACAGTGACCGACGTGAGCGACCGTGCTCCCGACGCGACGGCGTCCGTGGTGAGCACCGAAACAGTCGGCGGCGCACCGACGTACGCCGACGTGATCGACACCGTGCTGGGCGACCGCGCGGCCGCCGTGCGGGAGTTGCGGCGGGCGCGTCCGCCCGTGGTCGAGCACACCCAGGGCGTGTTCGAAGCCCTGCTGGACGGCCCCGCCACCGTGGCCCTGGGGCGTGAGCGCGTCATCGCGGCGGCGGTGGCCGTCGCGGAGCTGGCGGGCGCACCCGAATTGGCCGCGTACTACGCGGGTTTCGGCACGGTGCCCGCGGCCGGTGATCCGGTGCTGGCCGCCGTGCTGAAGCACGCCGCGCAGGTGAGCACCGCGCCCGCCAGCGTCACCCGCGCCGATATCGACGCGCTGAGCGCGGCCGGTCTCACCGCGACCGACATCGTGACCGTGGCCCAGCTGATCGGCTACGTCCATTACCAGGCCCGGCTGCTGGCCGGTCTCACCCTGATCGGAGCCGCACATGAGTGATACCCCGACCTCCGAGGTACGCAGCGTCGATACCGCCCGCCGCCCCGCGGGTTTCACCCAGGCGCAGTTGGACTGGGTGCCCTGGGTGGAACCCATAAAGCTGGCCGACGCCGATGAGCGCCAAGCCCCTTTGCTGGCGGGTGATCGGGGCGTCGGACCGTATTTCCGGCTTTTGGCGCGCAATGTCAATGTGCTCGAGCATCGCAGCGGCAACGACAAGGAGATCTTTTACGGTCGCGCCGGGGTCGGCCGCGCCGAAAGGGAACTCGCCGCCACCGTCACCTCGCGGCACAACGGCTGTGAATATTGCGCCTCGGTGCATTCCCGATTCACCTCCGCGCTGTCCAAGCGCGAAGCGGACGTACAGCGATTGCTGGACGCGGGAAATGGCGTTCGGATCGATGAAAGATGGGACGCCATAATCGATTTCGTGGACGCGCTGGCCGCCAATCCGCCTCGGGCCGAGCGGTCGCACATCGACCGGCTGCGCGAGCTCGCTTTCAGCGACACCGAGATCCACGATCTGGTGCTGTCCGCGGCGTCGTTCTCCTGGGCCAATCGCCTCATGCTGACCCTGGGCGAGCCGGAGGTGCCGGTCGCCGGATGAGACCGGCCGGCTCGAAACCGGCCCGATTCGGGGGTTGCGGCGAGGTCGCGGTAACCGGAGGATGTGACGGGTCCGGCGCGTCGCTGGGCGTGGCGTGCGAGACCGGGTTCCGGTGGTGAAACCGCTGGTGGGGGCCGATTCGAAGCCGACCGGTATTTATTCTAGATTTTTCCGGTAAAAGCTTCCATGCATGGCCGGTGGCTGGGTAACGTCCGGTTGGCAAACAGTCAGTGACGGCACTGGCGACCCTGTTGAATCGGAGCACCCCCATGACCGACATCATTTCCGACATCCTGGCCCAGACGATCTTGAAGCTGCTCGCGACCGGCTCGGCGAGCGGCTCCGCCCAGTAGCCGTCCGAGTGCCACCTTCCGGCTACTGCGCGGACGCCGAACCGGCACCCGTGGGGCCCGATCCGTGATTCATGGATCGGGCCCCGTGTCATGTCCGGGTCGAGTGGGTACTTTGCAGGAGATTCCGGGTGGGCGGCGGCGGCCGCGACCGAGGTGAGCGGGGTTCCGCGAATAAATCTGAAAAAACTCCTTCAAAAGTATTCCGTCCAGTTCGTCCGCTCTGTATCGTGTTGAGTGGCAAACGATCAGTGACTTTCGGGCCAATGCGGCATCGGAACGTGAATCTCCCCCCGGATTCGCGTTCCGAACCTGGGACGGTTCCCCTGCCTATATCCGCCGTCCCCGGTGCGCCGCAGTGGCCCGAGACACTGAGCCAACTTTCGGCTATCGCGCGGGATGTCGAAGGTGCAAACGAAGGGCCCGATCCATGACGAGGGGATCGGGCCCTTCGGTATTGTCTGGCGCAATGTCACAGGAAACGAACGCGGGAAGAATGTACGCCGGGCAGCCCGTAGAAGACCGGCAACGGCAGCGTCGTGCGCGTTTTCTGGAGTCGGGGCTGACGGTCTTCGCGCGAGACGGTTACGCGAACAGCTCCGTCGGCGCCATCTGCAAGGACGCAGGCCTCTCGTCGCGGCAGTTCTACGAGGAGTTCACCGGGCGCGAATCGTTGCTGCTCGAACTCTACGAGCAGATCGACCGGGAGTCGCGGGAGGCCGTCGCGGCCACCATCGCCGAGCAGTCCAGCGCCAACGCCATCGATATCATCGACGCCGCCGTGCGCGCCTATATCGAATCCATCGGCCGGGATCCCCGCAAGGCGCGGGTCGCCCTGGTCGAGGTGGTCGGCGCGGGCCCCAAGGTCGAGAAGTTCCGGTTGGAACTGCGCCGGGCGTGGGGTGCGCTGCTGGCCAGTGCCGCCGAGGACGCCGCGATGCACGGGGAGATTCCGCCGGGGGACTACGAGATGCGCGTGCTCGCCATCATCGGCGCGGTCAACTACGTCGTGGACGCCTGGAGCGGTTCGGATCCGCGCCCGCCGCTGGACGAGGTCATCAGCGTCCTGCGCCGCGTCATCATGGGCGCCGTCAGCGCCTGAATCATCAACCGTCATCGGTCGCACCGGGTTTCGTGCCCGAGTCGAGTTGTGGCGGTCGCTGCCGTCGAAACGCCCGGGTGGGCCGAGAACCTCACCCGGGCGCTTCGGGCGCGCCTGCGGCCCGGTCAGGGCACCGTGCGGGCGGCTGCCGGGCGGGGATGGTGTAAGCGGGTAGGTTCGGCGCATGGAGACGGTGCCCATTCAGATGCCGGACGGTTCGGCCGTGTCGGTGTGGCTGCTGCCCGCGCGGGGGCCGCATCGGCATCCCATCACCCCGGACGCGCCGCGCCCCGTGGTGGTCATCGCGCCGGGGCTCGGGGTGCCGGGGGAGTTCTACTCACTGTTCGGTAAGCCGTTGTCGGACTGCGGTTTCGACGTGGCGCTGCTCGAATTGCGCGGCAACGGGGGACGGCCCCGGGGCTCGCTCGGCTACCGGCCGAACCCGGGCAGCGGGTACGGATATCAGGAACTGGTGTCGGTGGACTTCCCCGCCATGTTCCAGGTCGTGCGGCAGCGGTTCCCGGACAGCACGCCGTACCTGCTCGGGCACAGTATGGGCGGGCAGCTGGGGGTCATGTACGCCTCGCGCATCCGCGGCCGGCTCGGCGGGCTGATCCTGGTGGCGTCGGGGACGCCGTATCACCGGGGAGTGCGCGGATTGTCCACGCCCGGTTTCCTGTTGAACAGCGCGGCGCTGGCGATGGCCGGGAACCTCGCCGGGCTCTGGCCGGGCGACAAGATCAACGCGGGCGGGTTCGGGCCGCAGTCCAAGGTGCTCATCGCCGACCTGGCGCGGCTGGCGCGCACCGGTCGTTTCGAACCGGCGGGCGCGGACATCGACTACGAGGAGCGCATCGGGCGGCTGAAACTGCCGGTGCTCTCGATAACCCTCGCCGGGGACGAGATGACCCCGCCGAGCTCGGCCGCGCACCTGCTGGACAAGCTGCCCCGCGCGGACATCACCCGCTGGCACAATCCGGAACCGCTGGGGCACAACGGCTGGATCAGCGACCCCGCGAGCACCCTCGACTACGTCGAGAAGTGGTTGCGGGACCGCTGATTCCGGTCTTCGAGGGCCTCAGGCGCCGCGTTCCATCAGGGTGCGGGTGAAGAACTCGTAGATGAGCGCGGCCTGGAAGGCGGACTGCTTGTTGTCCGCCGCGCCGCCGTGCCCGCCCTCGATGTTCTCGTGGTACCAGATCGGATGCCCCTGGGATTCCAGGAGCGCGGCCATCTTTCGCGCGTGACCGGGGTGCACGCGATCGTCGCGGGTGGAGGTGGTGAGCAGGATCGGCGGGTACGCGCCGTCCGGATCGGTGTTCTGGTACGGGGAGTACTTCGAGATGTACTCCCATTCCTCGGGCTTGTCCGGGTCGCCGTACTCCGCCACCCAGGACGCGCCAGCCAGCAGCAGGTGATAGCGCTTCATGTCCAGCAGCGGCACCTGGCACACGATGGCGCCGAACAGCTCCGGGTACCGGGTGAGCATGACGCCCATGAGCAGGCCGCCGTTGCTGCCGCCGACCGCGCCCAGCTGCTCGTGCGTCGTGATGCCGCGCGCGACCAGATCGCGGGCGATGGCGGAGAAATCCTCGTACACCTTGTGCCGGTTGGCCTTCTGCACCGAAGTGTGCCAGTCCGGGCCGTATTCGCCGCCGCCGCGGATATTGGTCATGACCCACGCGCCGCCGCGTTCGAGCCAGCCCATGCCGGACGCGCCGCTGTAGGCGGGGGTACGCGAGACCTCGAACCCGCCGTACCCGGACATGACGGTCGGGACCGGTCCGCCCAGGTGATCGCGGTGCCGGATGACGAAGTACGGCACCCGGGTGCCGTCCGCGGAGGTGGCGAAGAACTGTTCGGTGACAACGCCGTCGGCGTCGAAGAACTCCGGTTCCCGTTTGAGCACCTCGGTGTGCCCGCCGACCGAGCTCGACATGAGCGTTGTCGGACTGGTGAAACCGCTGGAGGAGAGCATGAATTCGTCGCCGCCCTCGAGCGGGTCGAGGTTCATGACGCTGGTGGTCGCCATCGGCGGGGTGTCGGCGAGCGGCTCGCGCGTCCAGCCGTCCGGGCCCGGGGTCAGCACGTGCAGCTTGGTCTGCACGTCTTCCAGGGCGATGAGCAGCAGATGGTTCTCGGTCCAGCCGTAGCCGTGCAGCGCGGTGTGCGCGTCGGGGGCGAAAAGCACCTCGAAATCGCGTGCGCCGCCGAGGAATCGCTCGAAGTCGATGGCCAGCAGCGCGCCGGTCGGATGGGTGACGCCCGCGATCTCCCACGGCGACTTCAGCTGCACCAGCAGCCAATCCTTGTACCAGGATTCGGAGGAGTCGGTGGGCAGCTCCAGCCGGCGCAGGGTGTCATCGGCTTCCAGGAGGTAGACCTCCTCGTTGAAGAAGTCGGTGGCGCGGCCGATGAAATGCCGTTCGTAGCCTGGGGT
Source organism: Nocardia sp. NPDC003693 (assembly GCF_053981095.1). Lineage (NCBI taxonomy): Bacteria > Bacillati > Actinomycetota > Actinomycetes > Mycobacteriales > Nocardiaceae > Nocardia > Nocardia sp. NPDC003693. The sequence continues at coordinate 235,754 of NZ_JBSFNO010000006.1, read as the reverse complement.
TCGGTCGTAGCCGGCGGAAACCGCGATATCGGCGGCCTCGCCCTCGTAGACGGTGGCCGCCGCGGTCAGCGGGGTGCCGCGCCGCCAGCGTTTGGCGATGCGCGGGTAGCCGGAGTCGGTGAGCGAGCCGGGGCCGAAATCGGTTCCGACGTAGACGGTGTCGATGTCGATCCAGCGAATCTCGGACTTGGCCTCGGGCAGTTCGAAGCCGCCGTCCGCGGGGGCGATGAATTCCTTGGCGTCGATGTCGAATTCGCGGATCACCTTGGCGTCCGCCCCGCCGCGCGAGAGGCTGATCAGGGCCCGGGACTGCTCCGGGCGCAGTACCGCCGCCCCGCCCCAGACCCAGTTCTCGTCCTCGGCCGCGGCCAGGTCGTCGAGGTCGATCAGGACTTCCCAGTCCGGGTCGTCCGTGGCGTATTCGGCGAAACTCGTACGCCGCCACAGGCCCTTGGGATGTTCGGCGTCGCGCCAGAAGTTGTAGAGCCAGCGGCCGCGCCTGCCGGGATAGGCGATGCGGGTATCGGTGTCGAGCATGGCCAGAATGCGGGCCTGCAGGTCGGTGAACCGGTCCGAGGACGCGAACCGGTCCATCACCACCTCGTTGTGTGCGCGCGCCCAGTCCAGCGCGCGTTCACCGGTAACCTCTTCCAGCCACAGATACGGGTCCGTCACGCTCTCTCCAACACCGGTCATCCCCATATTGTTGCCGAACAGGTGCCGGAGAGGGGTGCCGTGCCGCTCTGGGCGAACACGGCGCTCAACCCAACCGGACGAGCATCTTGCCGGTGTTGGCTCCGGACAGCACGCCGAGGAAGGCGGCCGGCGCCTGCTCGAGGCCCTCGTACACGGTTTCGCGGGTGCGCAGCGTGCCCTCGGCCAGCCAGCCCGCGGCCTTGCCGATGTACTCCCCGAACAGCGGGAAGTAGCTGTTGACGAGCATGCCGCGCAGCGTGACCTCCTTCGTCGCGGCCAGGTAGAGGTCGGGCGCGACCGCCGCGCCGCCGCCGTTGTAGCCGCTGATCGCGCCCACCAGCGCGATCCGCCCGCCCTGGCGCATCGCCTCGACGGCGACCTTCAGGTGTTCGCCGCCGACGCTGTCGAGGTAGACGTCGATGCCGCCGGGGGCGGCCGCCGCCAGTTGCTCGGACAGGTTGCCCGCCCGGTAGTCGATCGCGGCGTCGTAGCCGAACTCCTCGCGCAGCAGTGCGGTCTTGACCGGCCCGCCCGCCGATCCGATGACCCGGCCCGCGCCCAGCGCCTTGGCGATCTGCCCCGCCACGCTGCCGACCGCGCCCGCCGCCGCCGAGATGAACACGGTGTCGCCGGGGCGGATCGGGGCCACGTCGGTGAGCGCGGCGTAGGCGGTCAGGCCGGTGGTGCCCAGTGCGCCCAGGAAATGGTGGGCGGCGGCGACGGTGGTGTCGATCGGGGTGGCGTGTTCGGCGTCCACCACCGCGACCTCGCGCCAGCCCGCGAAGTGCGAGACGGTCGTGCCGACCGGGATTGCCGCCGAACGGGATTCGATGACCTCGCCGACCGCCGAACCCTCGAGCGCCGCGCCCAGCTCGAACGGCGGGATGTAGGACTCCCTGTCGTCCATGCGGCCCCGCATGTACGGGTCCACCGACATCCAGGTGTTGCGCACCAGGATCTGCCCCGCGGCGAGCTCGGGCACCGGGCGCTCCACGAGCGCGAAGTTCGCGGCCGTCGGCACGCCGTCCGGGCGCGCGGCGAGCTGGATCTCACGGGCGGAACGGGTCTGAGAAGTCATGTCGCACTTACCTTTTCGATATCCGAGGCGGCCTGTCCGCTTCGTTGTGGATAACGTTATGGCGGTGCGTGGCCCCGTCCCAGGTCCCGCGGTGTCACCGACCGGTCCGCACGTGCCAGGTGTTCGGGACGGCGATGGATCACCCGGCGGCGACTTTCGCCGGAACCGACTCGGACTCGCGTGCCTCGGCCGTGAACTTCCCGGTGGCACGGGGGTTCCGGTCGGTGACGGTCCCACGCTGAACGCCCGTGGCAGTTGTCCGGGCAGCCGGAGTAGGCGGGGTCAGTGGGCGGTGCGAGCGGCGGAGGGTGAGGCGCCGGTCCAGCGGTGGAAGGCTTTGCGGAAAGCGCGGTCGTCGGTGAACCCGAGGCGGGTGGCGATGGCGGCGGTGGTCAGATTGCCCTGTGCCAGTAACGATTCGGCCTGCTCGTGCCGGGCGCGATCGACCTCCTGCCGCCAGGTGGTGCCGTGATCGGACAGCTGGCGTTGCAGGGTGCGGCGGCCGAGCAGGAGGCGGTGGGCGACGGTGTCGAGGGTCAGATCGGCCTCGGCCAGGGCCGCTGTCAGGGCGGTCCGGAAGGCGTCGAGGGGGTCGGCGACGGCCTTCGAGCTGTTCAGCACCAGATCGGCGTGACTGCGCAGCAGCGCGGCCAGGGTCGGGTCGGCGCGCAGCAGCGGGGCGTGCGCGTCCGCGGCGGCGAAGGTGATCGAGTCGGCGTCGGCCCCGAATTCGATGTTCTCCGTGCCGAAGGCGGTGATCAGCTCCGCGTGCCGGGCGGGGGCGGCGTCGGCGAAGGTGACGCGGGTGGGGCGGACATCACGGCCGGTGGCCTCGCGGGCGCGGCGCAGGTAGTAGGCCAGGACGTATTCGTTGACCACCGAGACCACGGCGGGATCGCCCGCGGTGGTGCGGAATCCGACGGTGAGGTCGCCGTCGGCGTGCAGGTCGAAACCTTCCTCGGCCGCGGTGACCAGGCGGTGATAGGGCTGGGCCGCACGCAGCGACTCGGTGAGCGTCGGGCCGGTGGTGACCAGGTAGTCCCAGGTGCTCAGGGTGCCCAGCGGCGCGGCCTCGACCACCGCGATGCCCGCGCCCGTGCCGCCCCCGCTGTGGGAGACCAACTCCCACAGGCGAATCAGCGACCCGATGGGGATGCGATTCAGTTCCCCGGACAGGGTGGCGTCGTCGGTGCCGGCGATCGCGGCGAGCTGTCCCGGGTCGGCCCCGGCGCGCAGCGCCGAATCGCGCACGAGCCGAATCAGCTGGGTGGAGACCGTGCCGTTGATCGCTGCCCCGGGTTCCACGCGTCCCACCCTAGTGACACGCGGCCGAGCGCGTTCGACCACGGCGTGTGAGCGGGGGCTCCGTCGTCGTGGCGGTCAGTAGGATTGCTGGTTCGATGCCGTCCGAGCGAGGAGGTTCCGCGGTGCCCGAGAAGTCCGCGCCCAGGCTCTGGGAGCAGCACTGCTGCCTGCCGCTGCTGCCGAGCGCGGATGTCACCGAGCTGGCCAGGTATCCGCTCGGCTCGTACCTCTCGGTCAACGTCGGCTACTCGCTGCACAGCACCGCGGACTCGCTCGCCCTGCTGCACCGGTTCCGCCGGGAAGTCCTGGCGGACGGCCGCTTTCACCTCGTGGAGAGCTTCGGGGACGCCTGGCCGGCCACGCCCCGCGACACCCTGGCCCTCGCCTTCGACCTCGAGGACTCCGCCCCGCTCGGCGGTGACCTCGACAACGTGAAGGTCTTCTACGACCTGGGCGTTCGATCGCTGCTGCCCGCCTACAACTTCGCCAACGCCGCGGGCGGCGGCTGCCTCGACGCCTCGGACACCGGTCTCACCGCCTACGGGCGCGACCTGATCCGCACGCTGAACGAGGTCGGCATGTTCGCCGACGGCTCGCACTGCGCCGCGCGCACCGGCCTGGACATCGCCGCCGTCACCACCGCGCCGATGATCTACAGCCACTCCAATTTCGCGGGCGTGTGGGCGCATCCGCGCAATATCACCGACGATCAGGCCCGCGCCTGCGCCGCGACCGGCGGCGTCATCGGCATCAACGGCGTCGGTATCTTCCTCGGCCACAACGGCCCGGACGAGCGCGCCGAACGTGTCGCGGCCATGGCCGACCACATCGTGTACGGCGTGGAGCTGCTCGGCATCGACCACATCGGGATCAGCTCGGACTTCTCCTTCGACGGTGACCAGTTCAATCAGGAGATCGCCGACAATCCCGAGAGTTTCTCCGCGGAGTTCACCCGCTGGGGTCCCATTCAGTGGACGCCGCCCGAGGATCTGCTGGGTCGTTCGGAGGTTCCCGGCCTGGACGAGATCCTCGCCGGGCGCGGCTTCTCCGAGACCGAGCGGGCCGCGCTGTTCGGCGGCAATTTCGCGCGCGTAGCGGCCCGGGTCTGGCGGTAGCCGCCCGCGCGCCGGTGTGATCAGCGGCTTCGAAACCGGACAGCCCGTGCCGTCCGGAACCCCATGGCGGGGATCTCACCGAGGCGGGGAGTGGCTGAGTGCGATTCCCTCGCCGGGGTTACGCTCGGGGGCGTGACTTCCCACTACGATGTCGTCGTTCTCGGTGCTGGTCCCGGCGGTTACGTCGCCGCGATTCGTGCCGCTCAACTCGGCCTGCGAACAGCGATCGTCGAGCAGAAATACTGGGGTGGGGTGTGCCTGAACGTGGGCTGCATTCCGTCCAAGGCCCTGCTTCGAAACGCGGAGCTGGCCCATATCTTCCACAAAGAAGCCAAGACCTTCGGTATCTCCGGTGAGGCCAGCTTCGACTTCGGGGCCGCGTTCGACCGCAGCCGCAAGGTGGCGGACGGCCGCGTCAAGGGCGTCCACTTCCTGATGAAGAAGAACAAGATCGACGAGTTCGACGGCGCGGGAACGTTCACCGACGCCAAGACGATCTCCGTCGCGCTCACCAAGGGCGGCACCGAGACCATCACGTTCGACAACGTGATCATCGCGACCGGCACCACCACCAAGCTGCTGCCGGGCACCTCGCTCTCGGCCAACGTGGTGACCTACGAGGAGCAGATCCTCACCCGCGACCTGCCGGGCTCGATCCTGATCGTCGGCGCCGGCGCCATCGGCATGGAATTCGCGTACGTGCTCAAGAACTACGGCGTGGACGTTCGCATCGTCGAATTCCTCGACCGCGCACTGCCGAACGAGGACGCCGACGTCTCCAAGGAGATCACCAAGGCGTACAAGAAGCTCGGCATCACCATCAGCACCGGTGCGGCCGTGCAGTCCATCGAAGACGACGGTTCCAAGGTCACCGTCGCCATCAAGGACAACAAGTCCGGCAACGTCGAGACCGTCACCGTGGACAAGGTGCTGCAGGCGGTCGGCTTCGCGCCGCGTGTGCAGGGCTACGGCCTGGAGAACACCGGCGTGCAGCTGACCGATCGCGGCGCCATCGCCATCGACGATTACATGCGCACCAACGTGCCCGGCATCTACGCCATCGGCGACGTCACCGCCAAGCTGCAGCTCGCGCACGTCGCGGAGGCGCAGGGCGTGGTGGCCGCGGAGACCATCGGCGGCGCGGAGACCATGGCGCTGGGCGACTACCGCATGATGCCGCGCGCCACCTTCTGCCAGCCGCAGGTCGCCAGCTTCGGTCTGACCGAGCAGCAGGCCAAGGACGAGGGCTACGACGTGAAGGTCGCGACCTTCCCGTTCACCGCCAACGGCAAGGCGCACGGTCTCGGCGACGCCCAGGGCTTCGTCAAGCTGATCGCCGACACCAAGCACGGCGAGCTGCTCGGCGGCCACCTCATCGGCCCCGACGTCTCCGAGCTGCTGCCCGAGCTGACCCTGGCCCAGAAGTGGGACCTGACGGTCAACGAGCTGGCGCGCAACGTCCACACCCACCCGACCCTGAGCGAGGCGCTCCAGGAAGCGATCCACGGCCTCGCCGACCACATGATCAACTTCTGATCGGGCCTGCCCGACCGAGAGCGTACAGAAGGCCCGGCCGCAGTCGAATCGACTGCGGCCGGGCCTTTTTCACGTCGTGTGGCAGCGCGGGGCGCGGTCCGCGGGCGATCGGCCTCTCCGCCTCAGCCTATGGCGTGTCAGCCCGCGGCGCGCTCGAAGTAGCGGCGGTGCAGTTCGCGTACGCGGTCGGCGAACTCGGGGAACGGGCCGGTGACCGGGATGCCGGGGGCCACGCGGGGGATCGGCAGCGGCAGGACCGGGGCGGGCGGGACGCCGAAGTCGGTCAGCCAGGCGGTGAACTGCTCGGTCGAGGCGGCGTAGACGATCGGGCCGAGGCCGACCCAGGCGTGGGCGGCCGAGCACATCGGGCAGTGCTCGCCGGAGGTGTAGACCGTGGCGGTGGCGCGGTCGGCGGGGGAGAGGTTGTCCGCGGCCCAGCGGGCCAGCGCGAATTCGGGGTGCTGCGTCTGATCGCCGCCCGCGATGCGATTGCGGTCCTCGGCAAGAACGGTGCCGTCGGCGGCCACCAGGATCGAGCCGAAGGGCTGGTCACCGGCTTCCAAAGCTTGCTCCGCCAATTCGAGGCAGCGTTCGAGATAGTCGAGGTGCTCGCGCATCGGTGCTCCGATCGTCGTGGTGGGCATTCGAGCGTGGGATTGAAGTGCGGGAAGCCTTTCGGCGCAAAGGGATTCGCGTCGGAATCGGCCCGGCCGGGGTCGCGCTCCGCGGGGTGCGGTGGGTCGCGCGCGATGGGCCCGGCGCGCAATCCCGAAGTCACTCGCGATGGTACGAATCCTGGGCCTCGCGGATTTCCCCGATATTGCTTTCCAGCAGGTCGATGAGACCGGCCAGATGTTCGGCGACCCGCGCGCCCAGCGGGGTCAGGGTGTACTCCACCACCGGCGGGATGGACTGCTGGACCTCGCGGTGGATCATCCCGTCGCGTTCGAGATTCTGCAGGGTCTGCGACAGCATGCGCTCGCTGATGCCGTCGACCCGCCGGCGCAGGGCGCTGAAACGGTAGGGACCCTCGCGCAGCGCCGCCATGGCCAGGACGCCCCAGCGGCTGGCGACATCCTGCAGGACCGGGCGGGAAGCGCAGTGGCGTGCGAAGACGTCGGCTTCCAGCGTCGGGTCGAAGGAGGGGTCGGCCGGGTCGTTCATGGGTTCGAGATTACCTAACCGCTCGGGTTGCGATGGGGGAATAGCATGTGCTTACTATTAGTTAGTACAACCCGATAAGGCAGTTCATTCCCGTCACCTGGAGGAAGTCATGACCGTTGTCGCCGTCACCGGAGCGAGTGGCCAGCTGGGCCGCCTGGTCGTCGAAGCCCTGCTCAAGGAGGGCGCGACCCCGATCGCCGTCGTGCGCGATCCGGCCAAGGTCGCCGATCTGAGCGAGCGGGGCGTGCAGGTGCGCGTCGCCGGATACGACGATCCCGCCGCGCTGGACAGCGCGTTCGCCGGCGTCGACCGCATCCTGCTGGTCTCGGGCAACGAATTCGGCGCGCGAGTAGCCCAGCACACCAACGTCATTCGGGCCGCCGAGCGCGCGGGCGTGGAACTGCTGGCCTACACCAGCATTCCGGGCGCGCCGACGAATCCGCTCATCCTGGCGCAGGAGCACGCGGGCACCGAGGCCGTGCTGGCCGAGGCCACCGTGCCGCACGTGCTGCTGCGCAACGACTGGTACTGGGAGAACTACCTGGGCGGGCTCGCGCACGCGGTCGAGACGGGCGTGCTGCACGGCGCGGCCGGGACCGGCCGGGTGGCGGGCGCGTCGCGGGCCGACTACGCCGAGGCGGCGGCCAAGGTGCTCAGCACCGACGGTCACGCCGGGCAGGTCTACGAACTCGGCGGCGATCGCCTCACGTATGACGAGCTGGCCGCCGCCATATCCGAGGCGGCGGGCAAAACGGTTGTCTACCAGAACATTCCGCAGTCCGAATACGCGGCGGCCCTGGTCGCGGGCGGACTTCCCGAGGGCTACGCCCAGGTCCTCGCGGACGCCGACGCGGGAATCGCGGCAGGCGTGCTCGACCTCGACAACGGCGATCTGCAGCGGCTGCTGGGCCGCCCGGCGACCCCGGCGGTCGAGGTGTTTCGCGCGGCGCTGAGCTGAGCCGCGCCGAACCGAAGGGCGCTGTATCGATGAGAGAGTCGTTGCGGCGCATCGGATTCAGTACCAGTGGTTGGCCTGCCAGAACTCCCAGGCCGCGGTCGGGCTGCCGTAGCGGGCGTTCATGTAGCGGTAGGCCCACCGCAGCTGGGTCAGGGGATTGAAGAGCCAGTCGGGACCCTCGGTCGCCATCTTGTCCGCGGGCAGCGCCTGGGGCAGGCCGTAGGCGCCGGAGCTGGGATTGACCGCGAAGATCTGCCAACTGCTCTCCATGGTGATGATCTGATCGAAGGCCCAGAACTGGTTCAGCGGAACGACGCTGAGCGCCAGCCCCTTCAGTGCCATGGTCGAGGCGAGCGAGGCGGTGTTGACGATGCGCGGCAGCGTCGAGGTCGCCTTCGGGAGCAGTTCGGCGCCCTGATCGACGATGCTGGGCGCGGCGACGGGATCCGGTGCGGCGGTGCCCTGCGCGGTGGCCAGCGGAACGGCGGCGGCCAGCAGGGTCATGAAGGTGATGGTGCGGATCGACCGGCGATGCGAGCGGGGAGATCGGGAACTGACGGCGGTATCCACGGCGTGTCCTTCCGGGTCGGCCCGGCGGGAATCACGCGTCCCGAGGGCCATAGAGAATGGACTGCTCAGTTCGGTTCGCTGCGACGCTACTGCATTTCGCCGGGCGCGCGGTGGACCCGCGCGGCGCGTCGCCCGATCCGGGGCGACGCGCCGCGCTCGTTATCGTCGCTGCTCAGACCCACTGCACCAGTTGGATGACAACGCCGTTGGGATCGGTCATCTGGAAGTAGCGCTCACCCCACGGCTCGGTTTCGATGGGGGTCTCGATGGTGACGCCCTCCGCGCGCACGCGCTCGTACTCGCCGTCGATGTCCTCGACCACGAAGACCACCAGCAGGCCCTGTCCCGCGTCGGCCGCGATCCGCGCGGGCTTGAAGGTCGACAGGCCGGTCTTCAGGTAGATGACGTTGAAGCCGGCGTCCGGGCGGGTCAGGGAGACGAAGCCCTCGGCGGCCATCTCCTGCGTGAAGCCGAAGTGGTCGATGAGGAACTTCGCCGACGCGGTGGGATCGGCGACGTTCAGGGAAACGGCGGACGAGGTGATCTTCATGGGGGCCTCCTGGGGTGCCGAACATTGCTGTACTAAGTACGCTGTACTTTGTACGGAAATTCCCGAGCGGTTGCCAGGTGATGGGCGTCACATCGATACGATCGACGCGGAGGTGGGTGCGCGATGAGTGTCGACGCAGGTCGAGGCGGGCAGATCGAGGACGGGCCGGGCGCGGCGGGCGGCGGCCCGTCCGCGGCGGCCGGGGCCGGTCCGGTGCGCCGGGGCGCGCGCAAGCAGCGCGCCGGGGGTGAGCGCAGCAGCGCCGGCGATCCGGTGCGGACGCTCGAACTGCTGTGGCGCGAGCCGGGCGAGCGCGGCGCGACGCGCGGGCCGAAGCAGCGGATCAGCGTCGACGAACTGGTGGCGAAGGCGATCGCGATCGCCGACGCCGACGGGCTGGGCGCGCTCACCATGCGTTCGGTGGCCGCCGCGCTCGGGATCACGCCCATGGCCACCTACACCTACGTGCCGGGCAAGGCCGAGTTGCTCGACCTCATGCTCGATCAGGTCTACCGGCTCATGCCGCGCCCCGACCTCACCGGAAAACCCTGGCGCGACAAGGTTTCCGCGATCGCCGCGGCGAACCGGGCCATGCTGGCCGCGCACCCGTGGGTGGCGTACCTGCCCACCACGCGGCCCCCGCTCGGTCCCGGCGTCACCGCGAAGTACGACCACGAGCTCGGGGCCTTCGAGGGGCTGGGCCTCGACGACGTGACCATGGACGCCGCACTCACCCAGGTGCTCGGTTTCGTGAACTCGGTCGCGCGCATCGCCATCGACACCGCGCGGGCCGCCGCCGACAGCGGGGTGAACGACCACGACTGGTGGGAGCGCGCAGCGCCGCTGCTCGAACGGGTGCTCACGCCGGAGCGCTTCCCGCTGGCCGCGCGGGTGGGCGCGGCCGCGGGCCAGGCCCACGACGGCGCGTACAGCGCGGAGTTCGCCTACGAGTTCGGCCTGGCCCGGGTGCTGGACGGTTTGGCGGTGCTGATCGGCGATCGTCCGGGGCGGTGAGCGCCCACCGTCTGCGGTGAGGACCCACCGTCCACGGATGCCCGGTGAGTTTCGCCCGGCGGGCGCGCGGTCACAGCGGCGCGGGCGCGGCGCACACGTCGTATGCCCGCGCGTGCGGTCCCGAGGGCGGTCGTCGTGCGGTAGCGGCGGATTCGCGCGGCCGGTCCGGCGCGACGGTAGCGTGGTGGCGTGTGGGGAGTCGAATGTCGTCGGGGGTGTTTGCCGGGCGGTCCGCGTGGGGTGCGGGCGTCCGATCGCGGCGGTTCGAGCCGACAGCACCCGGTGCGCGAGTCCGAGGAGCAGAATTTCAGCTATGCCGCAATCGATTCCGGCAGTCGTTGCCGCCGACCTGTTCACCAAGGCCGCACAACCGGTGATACCGATGGGTGGCGGACTGGTCCTGCGGCCGTGGCTGCGCCGGGACGCGCCCGAGGTCTACGCGGCCTTCCAGGACCCGGCGATCCAGCGCTGGCACGTGCGCACCGCCGAATCCGAGGACGAGGCCGAGGAATGGGTCGCGGACTGGGCCCGCACCTGGCGCGGGGGCATTTACGCGAATTGGGCGGTGGCGGACAGTAGTACGGGCCGGATCGCCGGTCGCGCGTCGCTGCAGGTGATGCGGGCCGCGCACGGAACCGCCGGGGTGGCGTACTGGGTCGCGCCCGCCGCGCGCGGGCAGGGCATCGCGCCGCGCGCGGTGACGGCCCTGGCCGAATGGGCCTTCGAGACAGCCGGATTCCACCGTCTCGAGCTACAGCACTCGGTCCACAACGCGCAGTCGTGCCGGGTCGCGGGCAAGGCCGGTTTCACGCTGGAGGGCGTGAATCGCAGTGCGGGACTGCACGCGGACGGCTGGCACGACATGCACCTGCACGCCCGGGTGCGGGGGGATCCGCCCACGGTGGCGGGCGGGCGGCACGCGCGCCCCGACTGAGGAGCGGGGACGCGCGAGCGCCGCGGTCAGTGGTCGGTCTGGATGCGCAGGGCGGTGATGGTGCTGGCCAGGCCCTCGTACTGGTTGGTCAGCAGCACGATCTCGATGAGGCGGCGCTCGTCGTAGTGCGCGGCCAGCAGTTGCCAGGCCTCGTCGGTCAGGTCCCGGGTGGCCACGAGCTGGTCGACCGCGGTGAGCAGGGCCTGCTCCTGCGCGGTCCAGCCGGGCGCGCCGGGGCCGACGCGGATGCGGTCCAGGATCTCGGGGGTGATGCCCGCGCGTTTGCCGAGGCGGATGTGATGGTCCGTCTCGTACTCGCATTCGCGCAGGTGCGCCACGCGCAGAATCACCATCTCGGACTCGTAGCGCCGCAGCCGCCCGCCGGGCATGAGCTTGCCGGAGTAGTGCAGCCAGCCGCGGAACAGTCCGCCGGTGCGGCCCAGGGTGCTGAACAGATGCGCGTCGTCGGTGCCCGCGGCACGGGAGAGCACCTGCCAGACAGTCCAATTGATCGGTCCCAGCTCCCGGAGACGGCCGGGCGCGATACGTGGCTGCTTCGACACCATGCCTCACGCTAACAGCCGGCGCGAGCGGCCCACCATGTCCCGGGTCGCCAGCGTGCTGCCCGCGGTCGATGTTGTCGCGGGCACGCGGAATCGGCTTCGAAGCCGTGTACACAGCGATCCACAACCACCTGTGCGGACCTGTGGAGAATCTCGGCGCGTGTGCCGGAACCCGCGGTCATCCACCGGTCGTGCACAGCGGCTGTGCACGACCGTGGATGAATTCGCCACCACCCGGCGAACTCACTCCCGCACGGCCTGTGCGAGTTTCGTGAGTTCCAGTGCGCGCCGGGCGCGGTCCAGGACGTGGGAGCGCGAGCTGGTCAGGTGGGCCAGCAGGGCGGCCAGGGCCTGATCGAGGTCACCGGCGAGCACGTGTTCGGCGATGGCGATGTGCTGCTCGGTCATGGTCGCCACCCGCTCCGGGGTCGGCATGTCGATGGCGCGGACCGGGCGCACCCGGGCGTGCACGGTCTCGAGCATGTCGGCCAGCGCGCCGTTGCCCGCCGCGGCGAGCAGGGTGGTGTGGAACCGCTCGTCGGCGGCGATGAGCTCGGCCCCGGGCGCGGGCGGATCCGCGCGCAGGCGCTGCCAGGTCTCCAGCTCGGCCGCGAGCGCCGCGGTGTCGGCCGCGCCGCCGTGCAGGCGTTGAATTCCCCTGACCTCCAGCACGATCCGCAGTTCGTACAGGTCGCCGAGTTCTTCCACCCGCGGGCGGTACGGGTACAGCCCGTCCGCGTGCCGTTCCAGCAGTCCGTCGGCGTACAGCCGCGCCAGCGCCTCGCGTACCGGGGTGCGGGACACCCCGTAGATCTCGGCGAGCCTTTCCTCGCCGAGCCGCTCGTTCGGGACCAGCACCCCGCCGGCCAGATCCCGTCGCAGGTCCAGGTAGACCCGCTCGGACAGTGGCATACGCCCCCTGCGCGTCATGTCGGTGCGCCCGGTCAGATCGCCATGGCCAGACGGACGTCGGATTCCGCGCCCGCGCCGCCCGCTCCCTGGGAGGTGATGCGTCCCGATTGCAGTACGTAGTACTGCTGCGCGGCCTGCAGCGCGAAGCCGATGTGCTGTTCCACCAGCAGCACGCTCAGCCCGCCGCGGTTGGTGAGATCGATGATGGTGCGCTCGATCTCGGCCACCACCGAGGGCTGGATGCCCTCGGTGGGCTCGTCGAGGATGAGCAGCTTCGGCTCGGTGATGAGCGCGCGGGCGATGGCCAGCTGCTGACGCTGACCGCCCGAGAGCAGTCCGGCCTTGCGGGACAGCAGTTCCCGCAGCGCCGGGAACAGATCCAGCGATTCGGCGATGAGCTCCTTCCCGCGTTTGCGGCCGTCGGCCACCACCTGCAGGTTCTCCATGGTGGTCAGCTGCCCGAAGGACTGCTGGCCCTGTGGCACGTACGCGATGCCCTGTTTGACCCGCCGCGACGGCGACAGCTTGGTGATGTCCTTGCCGTCGAAGCGGATCTTGCCGGCCTTGGCGGGCAGCAGCCCGACCGCGGCGCGCAGCAGCGAGGTCTTGCCCGCGCCGTTGTGGCCCATGATCGCCACCACGCCGTCGTCCGGAACCGTCAGCGTCACACCGTGAATCACCTCGGTGCGCCCGTAGGCGGTGTGAATGTCAGTGATCTCCAGCATGCGCTGCCTCCTCGGCGTCGGAGCTGTCGGCGGCGGGCAGATGCCCGGCCGCGGCGGTGCCGAGGTAGACCTCCTGCACCTTCGGATCGGCCTGCACCTGTTCGACGGTGCCCTCGCTCAGAACCTTCCCGCCCGCGAGGACCGTCACCGAGGTGGCGAAGGCGCGCATGAAGTCCATGTCGTGCTCGACCACGATGACGATGCGGTCACCGCCGATGCGGCGCAACAGGTTTCCGGTCTCCTCGCGTTCCTCGGCGCTCATGCCCGCGACGGGTTCGTCGAGCAGCAGGACCGAGCAGTTCTGCACCAGCAGCATGCCGATCTCCAGCCACTGCTTCTGCCCGTGTGCGAGCACCCCGGCGGGCTTGTCGCGCAACGCGGTCAGGCCGGTGATCTCCAGGGCCTCCTCGATCGCGGGCAGCACGCCCTTGCGCCTGCGCAGCAGGGTGAGCGCCGAACGCCCGGCGCCCGCCGCGATGTCGAGGTTCTGCAGCACGGTGAGCTGCTCGAACACGCTCGCGGTCTGGAAGGTACGGCCGACGCCCAGGCGGGCGATCTGATGCACCTTGCGGCCGACGAGCTCGTTCCCGGACTTGCGCGCGGAACCGGTGGCCGGGGCCAGGCCGGTGATGGCGTCGATCAGGGTGGTCTTGCCCGCGCCGTTGGGGCCGATCAGGAAGCGCAGATCGCCCTGCAGCACGGTGAGATCCACGTCCTGCACGGCCTTGAAGCCGTCGAAACTCACGGACAGGCCGCGGATTTCGAGGTATTCGCTGTCCATGCCGGCGTTGCCGCCGAATTTGGGTTCGTGCACGGCGGTGGTCATGCCTTCACCTTCTCCTCGTCCGCGGGGGTTTCCGATGCGGCGGCATCGGTTTCGGCGACCGTGCCGGTCTTGCCGTCGGCCGATTCCACCGGCGCGCCCGTGGACAGCACCGAGGCGGTGATCGATTCACCCGCGGTGGCGCGGCCCTTGAACGGCCGTACGCGGCCCGCCAGATGCTTTGCCAGCGGCCCGAATCCGGCCAGGCCGGCGGGCAGGAAGCCGACGACCACGATGAACAGCAGGCCCTGCAGGTAGGTCCAGCCCGAGGGGAACTCCTCGGACAGCGCGGTCTGCGCCCAGGCCACGCCGATCGCGCCCAGCACCGGGCCGAGCAGGGTGGTGCGCCCGCCGATGGCGACGCCGATCAGGAACGCGATGGACGGGACCACGCCGATGTCGGCGGGGGAGATGATGCCGACGATCGGGGTGAACAGGGCGCCCGCGATACCGGCGAAGAACGCGGCGACCACGTACGCGACGATCTTGATATTGGCCGGGTCGTAGCCCAGGAACCGCACGCGCTCCTCCTGATCGCGCACCGCGACCAGCAGTTCGCCGTAGCGGCTGTTCATGAGCTGGCGCGCGATGGCGACCACCACCAGCAGCGCGCCCGCGGCGATGAAGAACAGCATGCGGCGGTTGACCGGATCATCCAGGCGGAAACCGAAGAACGTGCGGAAGTCGCTCAGGCCGGTGAAGCCGCCGATGGTCTGCTGACCGGTGAGCAGGATCGCGAGCGCGGCGGCCAGCGCCTGGCTCAGGATCGCGAAGTACGCGCCCTTGACCCGGCGCTTGAACACCCCGTAGCCGAGCACCGCGGCCACCGCGGCGGGCAGCACCAGGATGCCGAGGATGGCCACCGGCGCGGAGGCGAAAGGCTGCCAGTACGAGGGCAATTCGGAGATGCCCGAGATCACCATGAACTCCGGGACGTCCTCGCCGGCGCTGGCGGCGTCGGCCATCTGCATGTACATGGCCATGATGTACGCGCCGATGCCGAAGAACACGCCCTGCCCGAGGGTGAGCATGCCGCCGCGGCCCCAGGCCAGGCCGATGCCGACCGCGACGATGGCGAAGCACAGGAATTTCGCGAGCAGGCTGAGCCGGAAATCGCTCAGCACCGCGGGGGCGATACCGAAGAGAATGATGGCGGCCAGGGCGAAACCGCCCGCGGCCTTGAACGGAGACAGTGCGCCCAGGCGCTGCAAGACACTCATGCCAGGCTCCTCGTGCGGACGGTGAACAGGCCCTGCGGGCGAACCTGCAGGAAGATCACGATCACCACGAAGACGATCACCTTGGCGACCGACGCGGTGGTCGAGTATTCGACGAAGGAATTGAGCAGGCCCATGCCGAAGGCCGCGATGACGGTGCCCTTGATCTGCCCGAGGCCGCCGATGACCACCACCAGGAAGGCGTCGACCAGGTAGGACTGTCCGATGGTGGGGCTGGTGGAGCCGATCAGGGTGAGCGCGACGCCCGCGACCGCGGCCAGGCCGGAGCCGATGAAGAACGTGCTGATGTCGGTGAAACGCGAAGAGATGCCGGATGTTTCGGCCAGGCTGCGGTTCTGCACGACGGCTCGGATGCGGCGGCCGAGCGGGGTGGTTTTGAGGGCGGCGGCCAGTGCGATCACCGCGCTCACCGCCAGGATCATGATGAAGATGCGGGTCTTGGGGACCACGGTGCCGAAGATCTCGATGCCGCCGGTGAGCCAGTCCGGGGCCACGACGTTCTTGGCGGGGGCGCCGAAGACGTCGCGGGCGATCTGCTGCAGCACCAGGCCGACGCCGAAGGTGACCAGCAGGGTGTCCAGCGGGCGGTCGTACATCCAGCGGATCAGGCCCATTTCCAGGGCCGCGCCCAGCAGGCCGCCGACCAGGAAGCCGACGAACAGGGACACGATCAGTGCGACGCCGGTCGACGAGATGACCTGCTGCACAACGAATGTGGTGTAGCAACCGGCCATGATGAACTCGCCGTGGGCCATGTTGATCACGCCCATTTGGCCGAATGTCAATGACAGGCCGAGCGCGGCGAGTAGCAGGATAGAGCCGAGGCTCAGGCCCGTGAACAGCTGTCCGACAGCGACTTCCATTGTGAATACCTCTGTGTTCTCGCGCGCTCGGGGTGGGGGGATCGGGTGCCGCGAACGCCGTCGGCGCTCCGGTACCGCCGTAACGGGCGGTGCGGGAGGTGAGTCCCGCACCGACCGCCCCTCATAGGCGGTACCGAAGCGCTTACCGGCGCATCGTGACTACTTCAGGCCCTTGGCCCAGTCGTAGGACTTCAGGTACGGGTCCGGCACGATGGCCTTGCCCGAGTCCCAGACGGTGTAGATGAGGCCGTCGGCACGGATTTCACCGATGCGCGCGGTCTTGGTGATGTGGTGGTTGGAGCCGTCGATGGTGACGGTGCCCTCGGGGGCGTCGAAGCTCACGCCGTCGGCGGCGGCCTGAATGTCGGCCACGGCGAAGGACTTCGCCTTCTCGACGGTGTTCTTCCACAGGTAGACCGAGGCGTAGGCGGCTTCCATCGGGTCCGAGGTGGGCTTGTCGGCGCCGAAGGCGGCCTTGTAGTCGGCGACGAACTTCTTGTTCGCCGGGCTGTCGACGGTCTGGTAGTAGTTCCAGGCGGTCAGCTGGCCGACGATGTTCTGCGCACCGATGCCCGCGACCTCCTCCTCGGCGATGGAGACCGACACGACCGGCATCTCGGCGGCCTTGAGGCCGGCGTTGGAGTACTCGCGGAAGAACGCCACGTTGGAGTCGCCGTTCAGGGTGTTGAACACCGCTCCGGCCTTGGCGCTGCGGACCTTGTTGACGATGGTGGAGAAGTCGGTCGAGCCGAGCGGGGCGTAGTCCTCGCCCTTGATCTCGATGCCGTTGGCCTTGGCGTAGGCCTTGATCTCGCGGTTGGCGGTCTGCGGGAAGACGTAGTCCGAACCGACCAGGTAGAGGGAGGTGACGCCCTTCTGCTTCAGGTAGTCCAGGGCCGGGACGATCTGCTGGTTGGTGGTGGCGCCGGTGTAGAAGATGTTCTTGCTGTCTTCCAGGCCCTCGTACTGGACGGGGTAGTAGAGCAGGTTGTTCAGGTTCTCGAACTTGGGCTTCATGGCCTTGCGGCTGGAGGAGGTCCAGCCGCCGAACACCGCGGCGACGCAGTCGGAGGAGATGAGCTTCTCGGCCTTCTCCGCGAACGTCTTCGGGTCCGAGGCGCCGTCCTCGAGCACGAGGTCGATCTTCTTGCCCAGCACGCCGCCGGCCGCGTTGATCTGGTCCACCGCCAGCTTGGTGGAGTTGGCGACGGTCACCTCGCTGATGGCCATGGTGCCGGTGAGCGAGTGCAGCGACCCGATCTTGATCGTGTCCTTGGAAGTGTCCACGCACGACTTGGCGTTCGACCCGGACGCGGTGTCGCTGTCGCGCGACCCACAGCCGGTGATCAGCACCGCGGAAAGTGCCAGCGCCGTCGGGATGGTGATCGCCTTGATCAGGCGCCGCGAGCGATCTCGGCGGATGGAATCTTGCATGGGCGGACCCTTCTCACTTCACGGTGTTCGGCCCTGACCGAACCTGCCCGGCGACGCCGCGTGCGCCGCCAACCTTCGTTGCGAATACCGCCGCGTATACAACGGCTGTATTCGTGGTGCGAACGGTAAACGGGAAGTGTTGCGCCGGAATGACTCTCGGTGACAGTCCGATTGCCTATGTTTCAGCGGCGTGAATTTGACCTCACCGCAGCGTGTTCCGGGTCCGGAGATTCGGCTATCACCGCAGGTGACGATGCGTTTACGAGATCGAATAGGCGGTCCGCCGACCTGACGGCCGAATTTCCGCCGCGGTGAGAAGCCTTACCCGGAGGTAACACGAAGCCCGGCCGCGGTAACGACCGCGACCGGGCTTCGGGGCGCGGTCAGTGAATGACGTAGGGGGAGATCGAACTGCGGTGTTCGCTGATGTCGAGGGACTTGCCGAGTGGGGGGAACGCGCGCTGGGGGCAATTCGAGCGTTCGCAGACGCGGCAGCCGGCGCCGATCGGGGTCGCCTTCGGCTCGTTCAGGTCCAGGCCGTCGGCGTAGACGACGCGGCCGGCGTGGCGGAGCTCGCAGCCGAGGCCGATCGCGAAGACCTTGGACGGTTCGCCGTAGCGGGTGGCGCGGCGTTCGACGGTCCTGGCCACCCACAGGTATTTGCGGCCGTCGGGCATCTGGGCG
Organism: Nocardia sp. NPDC003693; assembly: GCF_053981095.1. NCBI lineage: Bacteria > Bacillati > Actinomycetota > Actinomycetes > Mycobacteriales > Nocardiaceae > Nocardia > Nocardia sp. NPDC003693. The sequence goes on along the minus strand of NZ_JBSFNO010000006.1, from coordinate 217,592 downwards.
ATCTGGGTCATGATTTTCGCGGGGTAGGCGAAGGTTTCGTACACATTCCACAGCGGGCAGGTGCCGCCGCTGGAGGAGAAGTGGAAACCGGTCGCGGACTGGCGCTTGGACATATTGCCGGCGCGGTCGACGCGGACGAAGGAGAACGGGACCCCGCGCAGGCGCGGGCGCTGCAGGGTGGACAGGCGGTGGCAGATGGTCTCGTAGGACTGGGTGAAGAAGGCCGAGAGGCGTTCGATGTCGTAGCGGTAGTCCTCGGCCATTTCGTGGAAGTGCGTGTACGGCAGCACCGTCGCCGCCGCGAAGTAATTGGCGAGGCCGAGTTTGGCCAGGATTCTGGACTCGGTACTGGAGAAATTGCCCTCGTCCACCAGCTTCTCGATGAGCTCGCCGCATTCGAGGTAGGCGAGTTCGGCGGCGAGTTTGAACACCCGCTGACCGCCGGACAGGTGCGGCGCGATCTCCAGGCGGCGCTGCTCGGGATCGTATCTGTGCAGCACCCCGTCACCGAGGTCGATGCGCTCGACGATCTGCACCCCGTGCGCGCTGGTGAGTCTGCGGGCGATCTCGCGTTTGAGGTCACCGCCGTGGAAGCGCATGCGGTTCGCGAGTTCCTCTGCCGCGGTATCCAATTCGTGAATGTAGTTCTGTCGCTGATAGAAGTAGTCGCGCACTTCCTCGTGCGGTTTGGAGATCGCGCCCGAGCCGCTGCCGTCGGCGAAGCGATCCTCGGTGGCCGCGGCCAGCTGCGCGGTCGTATTGCGATAGCGCCGATGCATATTCACCATCGCGCGCGCCAAACCCGGGTGCGCGGAAACCATTTCGGCGATCTCCTGGGCGTCGGCCTCGATGCCGAGCTCCTGGTCCATCACCACTTCCTGCAGTTCGGCGATGAGCCGCGTGTCGTCCTGGGAGGAGAAGAATCCGGCGTCGACGCCGAATACTTCACTGATGCGCAGCAGCACCGGTACGGTGAGCGGGCGGACGTCGTGTTCGATCTGGTTGAGATAGCTGGCCGAAATCTCGAGCTTCTTGGCCAGTGAGACCTGACTCAGCCCTCGCTCGGTGCGCAACTGCCGCAGCCGTGCGCCGACAAAAGTCTTGGCCATGTGCCCAGTTTATGGGCGAATTAGCAACGTTGCCAACCCGGAATTAGCAGCACATCTGCGCAATCTGTCACACCGCGGGGTTACCGTCGAACGGTGCTCCTGTCCCGAGTAGTTCAAGCGTCGGGGTCCGCCCGCGCCACGTCCTCCCGGAAAAAGAAGACAGCCGCCTTCGCCGAACTGCTCGCCGAGGCCGATCCCGCGGAGTTGGCGCAGGTCGTCGCGTGGATTTCCGGTGAGCTGCTGCAGGGCCGCATCGGCACCGGGTGGCGGACCCTCACCGCGATGGAGGTCGAGCCGGCCACCACCGCGACCCTGACCGTGGCCGCGGTGGACCGCGCGTTCACCGACCTGGGCGCACTCACCGGCAAAGGCTCGGCGAACGACCGCCGCGACCTGCTCACCGCACTGTTCACCGCCGCCACCGCGGCGGAGCACGATTTCCTGCTGCGCCTGCTGACCGGGGAGATGCGCCAAGGCGCGCTTACGGCCGTGGTCGCCGAGGCGGTGGCGGCCGCGTTCGAGGTGCCCATCGCCGACGTGCGCCGGGCGCACATGCTGTCCGGCCGGCTGCCCGTCACCGCCCTCGCCGCGGCCACCGGCGGCGCCGCGGCCCTGGCGGAGTTCCGGCTCGAGGTCGGCCGCCCGATCCAGCCCATGCTGGCCGCCCCCGGCCCGGCCCTGGACGCGGTGCTCGCCGAGTTCGACGGCGCGGTGAGCGTCGAGCACAAGATGGACGGCGCGCGGATCCAGGTCCACCGCGACGGGGATCGGGTGTGGGTGTTCACCCGCACGCTGCGCGACATCACCGCCGCGGTACCCGAATTGGTCGAGCTGGTACGGGGATTGGACTGTACGAGCGTGGTGCTGGACGGGGAGACCCTGGCGCTGAACGACGCGGGCCGCCCGCGCCCGTTCCAGGAGACCATGAGCAGGTTCGGGGCGGCCACCGCCCAGGAACTGCTGCTGCACCCGTACTTCTTCGACTGCCTCCACCTGAACGGCGTGGATCTGCTCGACGCGCCCCTGCGCGAACGCCGGGCCGAGCTCACGAAAGTCGCGGGCGGACTGAGCATTCCGGCGCTCATCGCCCCCGACGCCGAGGCCGCGGCCGAGTACTTCGACGGCGCCCTGGCCGCGGGGCACGAGGGCATCATGATCAAGGCGCTGGACTCCCCGTACGCCGCGGGCCGCCGCGGCCGGGCCTGGCAGAAGATCAAGCCCACGCACACCCTGGATCTGGTGGTGCTCGGCGCGGAGTGGGGCTACGGCCGCCGCACCGGCTACCTGTCGAATCTGCACTTGGGCGCGCGCGATCCCGAGGGCGGCGAGCCGATCATGGTCGGCAAGACCTTCAAGGGCCTGACCGACGCGCTGCTGCAGTGGCAGACCGCGGAGTTCCCGCGCCACGAGCGCGAGCGCGACGACCACGCGGTGTACCTGCGCCCGGAACTGGTGGTCGAGGTGGCGATCGACGGCGTGCAGGTCAGCCCGCGCTATCCCGGCGGGGTGGCGCTGCGCTTCGCCCGGGTGGTCCGCTACCGCCCCGACAAGGAGCCCGCCGACGCCGACACGATCGACGCGATCCGCGCCCTGCTCCCCGAAACACCGCTCGCGGCAGCGGAATCCGCGCGGGACTGATGCGCTGATCGTCCGGGGCGCCCACTTCCTCGCCGGGCGCCCTCGGCAACACGATTCGATCGGGTATCAGTATTCGTATTCGCGATTGCCCGTCAGATTGGGCAGTCGCCGCCGTCCCGCCGCCAGGTCTCCGGCGAGATGTTCGTAGGCGGTGGCGAGTTCGGTCAGGCGCAGCGCCGCGTCGTTCACCGTGTCCTCCGGTGCGTTGGCCAGGGTCAGGTAGGCCAGCGCCGAGAACTGCGCGAGCCGGTCCACCACGGTCCCGACGGTTTCGGTGTGCAGGTGCGCATCCCGTGCCGCCTTGGGCATTTCGATCGCCACCCACCGGTCGATGTCGAGCACCATGCACGCCCGGTCGTGATCGATTCTCCCGGTCGCCCCCGCCGCCGCCGTCAGTCGTCGCTCGTGCAGATCCGCCAATAACCCGGCGCAGCGCAGTACCGGATGATCTTCGGGGGGCAAACCGCGACAGGCTTGAAGCAACAATTGTTTCGGCGGAAGCAAAGGCACGGCGGCCAGTTTGCCCCGCGAATGTCTCCGAATGGCAACGGCATTCATTCCCACCATATTCGGCACTCAGTGTCACCGACCACCGCGTGATCTGCGAATTCCGGGGGGCGGCGCGGCCGGTGTGTGGGAGCCTGGAGCGGAGTCGATCGACCGGGGCACGGCACGCCGGCCGCGTCCACGCACCGGCGATCCGCTCCGTCGTTCCGCGGCGCGGTGGTCTCGGGTTCTCTCGCGAGGGGTGCGGACCCGAGTCTCCCCGCCGAGCCGCGCGGCCGGTCCCGGGGTCACCGGCGCGCGCGCGATGGCCGACGCGGAGAACAGGGGGTTGCGCCGGGCGGGCGGACATGGACTAGCTAGTGGGGTGATTCTCACCGTGACCATGAACCCCGCGTACGACATGACGTATCGGGTCGAGCATTTCGAGCGGGGGCGGGCGCATCGGGTGGCCTCGGTCGACCAGCGCATCGGGGGGCGCGGGATCAATGTGAATCGGGTGCTGAACCAGCTGGGAAAGTACGCGCGGGCCACGGGGTTCTCGGACCATTCGTTCTCCGCCGCAGCCGAACTCGAGATGTCGGTGGATTTCGTGCACGCGCTGCCGTGGGTGCGCAGAACCGTGGTGATCAGTGAATCCGACGACGGCACCGCGACCGCGCTGTGGGAGCCGGGGCCGCGCATCTCCGAACCGCACGCGGTGGATCAGCTGCGGGTACGGGTGTCCGGGATGCTGTCGGACATGAGCGGCATGGTGATCGCCGGCTCGCTGCCGCTGGGCGTCGACCCGGGCCTGCCCGCCGAGCTGGCGCGGACCGCGGTGCGGGCGGGGGTGCCGACCATCTGCGACCTGGATGGCCCGGCGCTGGAACTGTCTGCCCGGGTGCCGGGCGTGGTGCTCATGCCCAACACCGAGGAGCTGGAACGGCTCACCGGCAAGCCGGCGGGCACGGTCCCGGAGCTGCTCGCCGCGGTGGACCCGCTCATCGCGGGCGGCGCGGGCGCGGTCATCGTGACCCGCGGCGGTGACGGCATGGTCGCGGTCACCGGCAGCCGCGCCTGGTCCGCGGCGCTGCCGCAACCCCTGGCGGGCAATCCCACCGGCGCGGGCGACGCCGCGGTGGCCGCCGTCATCGCCGGGCTCTCGGCCACGCCGACGCCGCACTGGCCGACCCTGCTCACCGACGCCGTCGCCACCTCCGCCGCGGCCGTCGTCATCCCCGTCGCCGGAGAAATCGACCGGGTGCTGCGCGATCGGCTCGCGCCCACCGTCCGCGTCCGCGAACTCGAACCGGTGGCCGCCCGCCCGTAGGGGCGGCGTGGTGACAACAATCCGGCCGGTCGGCGGGGTAAATTCGGCGGGATGTCGGATCTGGGAATGCCGCCCGATCCCGGGTTGGAAATGGCCGATGCCTATCGAATGCCGCGGGTCGTACGCGCGGCACAGGTGATCGCCGTGCTCCTGGCGGTGATCGGCGTGGTCTGCACGGCGACCTCCGGCTGGCTGCTCGGCACCCCCGCCGCGATCGACACCGCCGTGCCCTTCATCCCCGCCTGGCTGCTGGGCCTGGTGGCCCTGACCTTCAACTCGATCGGCCAATCGGTGCGCATCGGCGGCATTCTGCTGGCCGCGCTCAACATGCTCTGGACGGTGCCCTCGATCACCGAGGGCCGCCCGCCCGGTCCGCTCGGACCGCTGGTCTCGCTCGCTGTCATCGTGCTGCTCTTCCGCCGCGAGGCCCGCGACTGGTTCGAACCCGCCGGGTGGTGAGCGCCCGGTAACCGGATCGGCCGCTCGCGGGTAACAATCGCGAAATCTCCTGTGCCGATTCGCAATCTGCGCGCAATTGCCGACTCCTACTGTTGGCCTATGAGTTCGGAAGCTGTCGCCGCATGAGCGCGGACGCCGATCCGGCGCCCACGGGCCCGCGGGCCCCGGACGGACCGGGCACGGGTATTCACATCACCGGGTTGAGCCGGGTCTTCGGATCCGGGAAACGCGCCGTCACCGCCCTGGACGCGGTGGAGCTGCGCACCGATCAGGGCGCGTTCCTGTCCCTGCTCGGGCCCTCCGGCTGCGGAAAGTCCACGATCCTGCGCATTCTCGCGGGCCTGGACACCCCCACCGCGGGCACCGCGCTCATCGACGGCAAGACTCCGGCGGAGCTGCGCCGGGGTCATGATTTCGGGATCGCCTTCCAGGATTCGGCGCTGCTGCCCTGGCGCACGGTCGAATCCAACATCAAACTGCCGCTGCAGGTGACGGGCCTGCCCGCCGACCCCGGACTGGTGGCCGATCTGATCCGGCTGGTCGGACTCGAAGGATTCGAGAAGGCCAAGCCCGCCCAACTCTCCGGCGGTATGCGGCAACGGGTTTCGATCGCCCGTGCGCTGGTGGTCAAACCCCGCGTGCTGCTGCTGGACGAACCCTTCGGCGCGCTCGACGACATGACGCGCCAGCGGCTGAACCTCGAACTGCTGCGCATCTGGACCGAGCGCCCCGCCACCACGCTCATGGTCACCCACGGCATCGCCGAGGCGGTGTTCCTGTCCGACGTCGTCGCGGTCATGAGCCCGCGGCCGGGCCGGGTGGTCGAACTCGTGGAGATCGATCTACCCCGCCCGCGCACCCCGGACATGATGCGCACCGCGGAGTTTCACAAACTCTGCGACTACCTGTCGGAACTGCTCTTCGGTCGCGGCGGGCACGGCGGGGTGGTGACCTGATGAGCGCCGCGCGCCGCGTCACCGCGGCCGCCGGGGGCTGGGCCGCCGGCCGCTGGGGTGGCCCGGCGGGCCTGCTCGCCCTGATCGGGACGTGGTGGCTGCTGGCGGCGCTGCGCGTCGCCGGCGGCACCGTGCCGAGTCCGTGGCAGGTGGTGCACACGATGTACACCGACGGCTGGGCGCTGTACGGGCCCAACTTCCGGGTGACGGCCTGGGTCGCGCTGCAGGGCTTCCTGTGGGGCAACCTGCTCGCCATCGCGCTGGCCGTGCTCGTGCTGCTGATACCGCCGATCGAAATGCTGGTCACGCAGCTGGCGATCCTCAGCTACTGCACCCCGCTGCTGGCCCTGGGCCCGCTCATCCTGGTGGTGTTCGGCGGGCGCACGCCCTCGGTGTTCCTGGCCGCGATGTACTGCTTCTTCACCACCATGGTCGGCACGGTCGCGGGGCTGCGCTCCGCCGACGCCACGAGCCTGGACCTGATCCGGGCCTACGGCGGCGGGCGCTGGCAGGAACTGCGCCGCGTGCGCCTGCTCGCCGCACTCCCGAACACGCTGGCGGCCTTGAAGATCGCCGCGCCGTCGGCGGTGCTCGGCGCGATCATCGGGGAGTACCTGGGCGGGGTGGACAGCGGCATCGGCATGGCGCTGACCGCCGCGCAGAACCAGTACGAGGTGCCCCGGGTCTGGGGTATGGCGCTCGCCGCGGCGGCGCTGGCCGGGCTCGGCTACGCCGCGGTGGCGCTGGTGGCGCGCTTTGTCGTGCCGTGGACCCGGGTCGATCAGTGGTGAGAGGGGCGATCACGGCATGAGCAGAACCCGGAACGTCGTGCGATCCATCGGGGCATTCCTTGTGCCCCTGATAGTTTCGCTGCTGCTGTTGATCGGGCTCTGGTACGGCTTCCTGGAGCTGTACCCCCAGGTGGGACTGGTGGGCAAGAGCCCGGGGGAGGTCTGGGCGTATCTGATGACCGGTCCCAACTCCGCGGGCGCCCGCGAAGTGATCTTCGAGGAAATGCGAATCACGCTGCGCGACGCCGGAATCGGCTTCCTGGCCGGGATGGGCGGTGCGCTGACGGTGGCCGCGCTGTTCGTCGGGGTGCCGGCGCTGGCCCAGGTCTTCATGCCGGTGGCCATGCTGCTGCGCTCGGTGCCGCTGGTGGCGCTGACCCCGATCATCGTGCTGATCTGCGGGCGCAGCCTGCTCGGCGTGGCCGCGATGGCCGCCATCGTGGTGTTCTTCCCGGCGCTGGTCATGATCATGTCCGCGCTGCGGGCGGCGCCCCGGCAGGCCATGGAACTGGTGAGCGCCTACGGTGGCTCGCGGTGGACCGCGCTGCGCCTGGTCGCGGTGCCCGCCGCGCTGCCGTCGGTCTTCGCCGCCGCCCGAATCTCGGTGCCCGGCGCGCTCATCGGGGCGCTGCTGGGCGAATGGCTGGGCAGCGGAACGGGATTGGGCGCGGGATTGATCCGCGCCATACCCACCTTCCAGTACAACCGGCTCTGGGCATCCATCGCGCTGGTGACCGTCGTCTCGGTGGTGCTCTACGCGATCGTCGGCGTGCTGGAGAAGCTGGTGCTGGCGCGATTCGCGCCGCAGCGCGCGAGTTAACCTGCCGCACACAAATAGGCGCGGGAAAGCAAAATATTCGAAATCGAAACGCCCTAGATTCTTTTCATGAGTCGTAATTCCCGGCCGTTGTCGGCCGCTCTCCCGGCCGTGGATCGGCGATCCTTCCTGCGCTACACCGGACTGGCGGGTCTGGCTCTCGGCGGTGCGAGCCTGCTCGCGGGCTGCGGCGGCGATTCCGCCGGTCCGGGCAACGGCACCGTCGACGACGGATCGAAATACGGCAGCGTCGCGGTGCAGCTGTCCTGGCTGAAGAACATCGAATTCGCCGGTGAGTACTTCGCCGATTCCAAGGGCTATTACAAGGAAGCCGGGTTCGGGGCCACCAATCTCATCGCGGGCGGCGCGGCCAGTACCTCGGTCGAGGCGGGGCTGAGCACCGGCAAGATCTGGATCGGCATGTCCGCGCCGCAGACCACCGCGCCCGCGGTCCTGGAGGGTTTGAACGCCAAGATCGTCGGGGCGACCTATCAGAAGAACCCGTTCTGCATCGTCAGTTCCGCGGCCAAGGCCATTCGGACGCCCCAGGACATGAAGGGCCGCCGGATCGGCGTCCAGGACACCAACCAGCTCATCTTCAACGCCCTGCTCACCGCGAACGGCATGACCCCGGGCGATGTCACCATCGTGCCCGCCCAGTTCGATCCGACCCCGCTCGCCAACGGCGAGGTGGACGGCTGGGTCAGCTACGTCACGAACGAGCCGATCACGCTGGCCGCCAAGGGTTTCCAGAACGCCAACTTCCTGTTCGCCGACTACGGGCTGCCGCTGGTCGCGGAAACGCTGACCGTGCACCAGAACACCATCGATAACGAGCGCGACAAGCTGAAGGCGTGGCTGCGCGCCGACATCCGGGGCTGGCGGGACGCCATCGCCGACCCGGCCGAATCCGCGCGGCTCGCGGTGGAGGTCTACGGCAAGGATCAGCAGCTGGATCTGGCGATTCAGACGCGGGAAGCGCAGGCGCAGAACGGATTGCTCGTCTCGCCCGACACCACGGCCAACGGGCTTTTCACCATGACGGACCAGCTGATCGAGGCGAACATCGCCGCGCTCGCCAAGGCCGGAATCACCATCGCGGCCGACAAACTGTTCGATCTGTCCGTGCTGAAGGAGGTCTACGCGGAGGACCCCGCGCTGAAGTAGCCCGGGGGCTAGGTGACCAGGGTGGCGTGCCGGCGCGAGCCACCCGCGGCCGAGAGCGGCTCGGCGGTCGTGCCGTTGCGGGCGGCCAGCATCTCCGCGGCGATCGCGACCGCCGTCTCGGCCGGGGTGCGCGCGCCCAGATCCAGCCCGGCGGGCGCGTGCAGCCGGGCCAGGGTGTCGTCGTCGAAACCGCCCGCCTGCAACGCCTCCAGCCGGCGTTCGTGCGCGGCGCCGCCGCCCAGCGCGGCCAGGAAACCCAGGTCGGGTAGGCGCAGCGCGATGGTCAGCAGCGGAATCTCGAACTTGGCGTCGTTGGAGACCAGCACCACCGCGGTCGATCTGTCGATCTCGCCCGCGGCGGCCAGGGTGTTCAGATAGCGGTGCGGCCAGTCCACCACGACCTCGCAGCCCGGGTACGCCTCGGCCGAGACGAAGGTGGGCCGCGCGTCGCAGACCGTCACGCGATAGCCGAGCATGCGGGCCTGCACCGCCAGCGCACCGGCAATGGCGTTGGCGCCCATGATGATCAGGCGTTGCGGGCGGATGAAGGAGGAGACGAACACATCGGAGTCGGGGAGCGAGACCAACTCGGTGCCGTGCTTGCGATCGGTGATGAGATGCTGGCCTATCACGTCCGGATCCGAATGCCACACCACGGTGAAGACGGTCACCTGCCGCTGGGCGGCGATATCGGCTGCCACATCGGGGAATTCGGGAAAGTGCCGGCGCGAGAACGGCTCGGTGAAGACATCGAGGGTGCCGACGCAGTCCGAGCCCGCGTCCAAACCGCTGCCCGGGCCGAAGCGATGCAGGCCGCGGTGCCCCGTGCGCGCCGACTCCATGGCGGCCTCGTAGGCCGCCGCCTCGGCGCAGCCCGCCGAAATCGAACCGAAGGCCCGGCCCTCGGCGTCGACCACCATCGCGGCCCCGATCGGCAGCGGGGTCGAGCCGACCGTACGCACCAGCGTGGCCAATCCACCCGTGCGTCCGCTGTGCCATACCCGTAGTAGGTCGTCGACGATATCGCGCATGTCTCAGCTCCCGATCACCGTGTGCCGCACGGGTAGTCCCGATCGATCCCCGACGCGAGATCATCACACGTGACGCACACCATATCCGCTCGGCCGTCCAAATAAGTGGCCGCCCCGGAATTTCCCGTGGCCGCCGCCAGCGCCCCCGCCCAGTGCGCGCGACCCAGGATCACCGGGTGCCCGGGCCGGCTATCGAACAGCGCACGCGCGAGCCCGCTCGTGCTCGCGCGCGCGGCCGCCAGCACCCGGGCCACGACCGCACCGCCGACATCGGGGGTGTCGACGGGCATGATCGCGGCGTACGCCGCCGTGCCGAGCCGTGGCCGCGGCGCACCGTGTTCCGGTGCGGCCGAGCCGAGGTGATCGGCCGCGGCGACGGCCGCCAGGCCCGCGCGGAACGAGGCGCTCACGCCGACGGCCCAGTCCGCGGCCCACACCGGGCAGGCGCCCGGCGGCACCGGGATGCGGGGGGTTTGCGAGACGAGCGGCGCCGCGCCGGGGCCGGATTCGTCGTCGTATCGCGCCGGACCCGTCGCGCCCAGCACCACGAACACCCGCTCGCAGCCGCCCGCGCGCAGCGCGCGCACCGCGGACGCCAGCCACGCGCCGTCCTCGGCCAGCGCTTTCGGCTTACCGAAGCGCGAACCGGAACCCGCGGCCAGCACGATGCCATCGCAGTGTTCGGGTGTCATGCGGGCAGGGTAGCGCCGGACGCCGCGCTTCGCCCCTCGAGTGGCGGACCCGATTGCCATGGCCGATGCTGGACACGATGACGGACACCGGGATAGGCCTCGACGCCTTCGACGCGCTGCCGGACACGGCGGCGGAGAACCTCCTGCTGAGCTGCTGCTCCTCGCCCGCCTGGGCCCGGGCGGTGGCGAACGGGCGACCGTACGGCGTGCTCGCGGACCTGCTGGCCGCGGCGGACCGGGCCCTCGACGCGCTGGACGAGGACGAGATCGATCGTGCGCTCGCCGGGCACCCGCGCATCGGGGATCGCCCGGACAACGCGAACTCCGCGCGCGAGCAGGCGGCCATGAGCGGCGCCGACACCGCCGTGCGGGCCGCGATTGCCGAGGGAAATCGCGCGTACGAGGCAAGATTCGGGCACGTGTATCTGGTGTGCGCCACCGGGCGGACACCGGCCGAGCTCCTCGCGATCCTGCGTGAGCGGCTCGGCCACGAACCAGCGGTCGAAAGGCGGATCGTGCGCACGGAATTGGCGGAGATCAATCGGATCCGGCTGCGGCGGCTCATCACCCCGGGGGCGGCGGCATGAGCTCACTGAGCACGCACGTGCTGGACGCGGTGAGCGGACTGCCCGCGTCGGGCGTCGCGGCGACGCTGTTCGACTGGGACGGTAAGGAATTGGGCGCGGGCGTCACCGACCGCGACGGGCGGATCGCGAATCTCGCCGACGACCTCGCCATCGGCAACTACCGGCTGCGCTTCGCGACAGGGGAGTACTTCGCCGGTCAGGGCGTCGCGGCGTTCTATCCCGAGGTGAGCATCGCCTTCACCATCGCCGAATGGCGGCACCATCACGTGCCGCTGCTGCTGTCACCGTTCGCCTACTCGACCTATCGGGGGAGCTGACCCGTGGCCGAATCCGTGCTCGTGATCGAAGGCTGCGCCGTCGCCACGGTGGACGGGGTGGGGAACGAATACCGTGACGGGCACGTGGTCGTGCGCGGTACCCGGATCGAGGCCGTGGGGGCCGGACCCGCGCCCGCGATCGCGGGCGCCGAACGGGTCGACGGGCGCGGGTGCCTGCTCACCCCGGGCCTGGTGAACACGCATCATCATCTGTACCAGTGGATTTCACGCGGGCTCGCCGCCGACTCGACCCTGTTCGAATGGCTGAACACGCTCTACCCGGTGTGGGCGGGCATCGACGCGGACGCCACCCGCGTCGCGGCCACCGGCGCGCTCGCGGCGCTGGCGCGCACCGGCTGCACCACGACCACCGACCACCACTACGTGTTCCCGCGCGACGCCGGTGATCTGCTCGCCGCCGAGATCGACGCGGCCGCGGCGGTCGGGCTGCGCTTCCACCCCTGCCGCGGCTCCATGGATCTGGGCCGCAGCGCGGGCGGACTGCCCCCGGACTCGGTGGTGGAGACCCTCGACGACATCCTGCGCGCGAGCCAGGACGCCGTGGCCCGGCACCACGACCCGTCGTTCGACTCCATGCTGCGCATCGGGCTCGCGCCGTGTTCGCCGTTCTCGGTATCCGCCGAGTTGCTGCGCGAATCCGCCGCTCTCGCACGCGAACTCGGCGTCCGGCTGCACACGCACGTCGCCGAGACCCTGGACGAGGCCGACTACTGCCTCGCGACCCACGGCTGCACCCCCGCGCAGTACCTGGAACGGCTCGGCTGGGTCGGGCCCGACGTCTGGTACGCCCACGCCATCCACCTCGACGACAGCGCGATCGCCACCCTGGCCCGCACCGGCACCGGCGTGGCGCACTGCCCCACGTCGAACGGCCGCCTCGGCGCCGGCATCGCCCGCACCGCCGACCTGCTCACCGCCGGTGTCCCCGTCGGCCTCGGCGTGGACGGCGCCGCCAGCAACGAGGCGGGCTCGCTCATCGAGGAGCCCCGCAACGCCCTGCTCTACGCCCGCCTGCGCGGCGGCCCGAGCGCGATCTCGGTCCGCACGGCCCTGGAACTGGCGACCCGCGGCGGCGCCCGCGTCCTGGGCCGCGAGAACGAGATCGGCTCCCTCGAACCAGGCAAACTCGCCGACCTGGCCCTGTGGCGCCTGGACGGCCCCGCTCACGCGGGCATCGACGATCCGGTGACCGCCCTGGTTCTCGGCTCCGCGCCCCCGCTGGCGGCACTGGTGGTCAACGGCCGGATCGTGGTGCGGGAGGGGGAGATTCGCACGGTGGACGAGGAATCGGTGGGGCGCGACGTGGCCGCCGCCCAGTCGAAGCTGGTGGCGAAGGCCGGCTGACGCGATCCGCTACGGGTCATTCGCCGGGCGGGCAGTTCAAAGCCGCCAGATCCACGCGGACCTGGGCGGCGAGTTTGACGCCCAGGTCCGTGTAGAGGGTCAGGGCCTTGCGGAGGAACTCGCAGGCCCGAGGGTGGTGGCGGGGACCGGCCATGGCGGCGATGGTTCCCAGGGCACGCCAGGCGTCGGCCTCCCCGTGCGGATCGCCATTGCGACGGGCGATGTCCAGCGACTCGGAATAGAAGCCCTGGGCCGCGTCCAGATCGCCGAGATCGAGTTCGAGATGGCCGAGACCGCGCAGCGCGTCCACGCGCAGCAGACTGTCGCCGATCTCGCCGCCGATGGCGCGCGCCTCGTCGAATTGCGCACGCGCCACCTCGAATTGACCGCGGGCGCGTTCGACGTTGCCCAGGCCCCACAGCGACCAGCCGCGGCTGTATCGGTCGCCGATCTGATCGGCGATCGCCAGCGCCGCCCGGTAGTAGCCGCCCGCCACCACCGGGTCGCCGCCCATGCGCTCGATATGGCCGAGTCCGCGCAGGGAATCGCCCTCGAACTTCAGGTTCTCCAGCTTCCGGGCGATGCCGAGCACGTCCACGTACGCGTCCCGGGCGCGGTGGTACTCCCCGATGTGCCGGGTCACCTCGGCGAAACCCCAGAGTGCGGAGGCCATGCGCAGCGGATCATCGACCGCGGTGGCGATCGTGTGGGCTTCCCGGAAGCACGTGGAGGCGATGTCGTAGTCGCAGGCCATCCGGTGCACCGTGCCCAGGCCGTACAGCACATCGCATTCGGCTATCCGGTCACCGACGCCGCGCGCGATATCCAGCGCGCGCACGAACAGCCACCGCGCGTCCGACCAGTGCCCCAGACCGGAAAGATGCGAGGCGAGCAGCCGAGCCAGCTCACCGGTCTCGGCGCCCGAACCGGACGCGCGAATACAGCCGAGCAGCATCTCCCGCTCGCGGGTGAGCCAGGCCCGCGCCTGTGCGGCGTCGGCGGGCTCGGTACCTGGCGCGGTCGGCGGCGGATTCGGGAAGGTGCCGGCCAGGTCGAACGGCCGGGGCGCACCGACCAGGCCGGCCATCCGCACGCTGTAGCGAATCAACCGGCCCACCGCGACGGTGTGCTCGCTCGGCACGTCCTCGATCGCGGCCTGCGCCCGGGCGAACAGGCGGGTCACATCGTGGATCCGATAGCGCTGCCCGATCGGCCCGCCCTCGGCGGAGTCGAGCAGACCCACCTCGAAGATGCGGCGTATCAACGCATTCGCCGCCTCCGAGGTCAGATCGGCCATGGCGGCCAGGGTCTCGGCGGTGATCTCCGAACCCGGGAACCAGCCGAGCAGGCGCACCGCGCGGCGCAGGCCCGGCTCGGGTAAGCGCCGGTAGGACAGCTCGAACGCGGCCTGCAGGGTCTCGCCCTCGGCGGAGAAGCGCGCCAGGATGTCGGCCGCGGGTGATTCCTCGGTCGCGGGCGCGTGCTTGAGTCGTTCTGTCAGCTGCAGGAATTCGCGATCGGCGGCGGCCAGCATGTCCGGGCCGCCGTGCGCGAGCTGCCCGGCGATCAGGCGCAACGCCAGCGGCAGGCGGCCCGCCGTCTCCAGGATCCGGTGCACCGCGCCCACGTCGTAGTCCGGCGGCAGGTGACTCAGGGTCACCAGCAGCTCCTCGGCCTCGGGGCGGGTCAGCGCATCCAGTTGCAGCGGAACCGAACCGGCCAGGCCGGTCAGCTTGTGCCGGCTGGTGATCAGCACGAAACAGCCCGGCGCGTGCGGCAGCAGATCGCGAACCTGCTTGCTGCTCAGCACATTGTCGAACACGATGAGCATTCGGCGATCGCGCGTCTCGTACCGCCAGCGCTCGGCGCGCCGGGACTGATCGGGCTCGATCGTCTCCGGCGGCACCCCGATGCGCAGCAGCAGTTGCTCCAGCACACCCGCCGGGGTGCGCGGTTCGCGGCCCTCTGTGTGCCCGCGCAGGTCCTCCCAGATCCAGCCGTCCGGGTACCGGTCCGAATGCTCCTTGACCACCGCGCGGGCCAGCGCGGTCTTACCCACCCCCGCGAGCCCGTTGATCACGTGCACCGCGGGCCGATTGGCGGCCAGCTGCGCGCGAATGCGCCGATACAGCTCGGCGCGCTGCTCCGCGCGCCCGAAGAACGGCATGATCTCCGCGGGCAGGCCCCGGCCCACCGGGCGTGCGGTGCAGCGGCGCGCCACCGCGTCCCGGAACGCGGCCCGGTCGGCGGTCGGCATGGCGCGCAGATCGACCGGATCCACGAGTTTGTCCCAGGACGTGCGATAGATGGCGGCCAGGTTCTTCAGCACGTCCACGGTGGGACGCGGGCGATTGCGGCCCGCCCCGCGCGGACCCGGCCAGGATTCGTACTCGGAGATGCGCGCGGCCTTCATCGGCGCGGAGGGTTTCCCGGTGAGCCGGTTGAACTCCCCGGCCACCTCCTGCTGGGTCAGCTCGTTCGCCAGCCGCCACGCCTTGCGCGGACGGCACCCGCGATGCCGCAGTTCGTCCGCGAGCGGCTCGAGCAGTTCGTGTTCACGCAGCCCGAGCCCGAGCAGGAACCCGCGCAGCTCCTTGCGGGCCTCGGCGCCGAAATCTCCGGGATCGTGTGGTTCGCCGTTGTCCTGGTCCGTCGTCACCGCGCGTGCCTCCCCCGAGCTCGGCGACCGCCCGAGATCCGGCCGTCGCTGCTGCGAATATTTCCTTGGTACCGCGCGGATTTCGGCTGGTCAAGGACATGTGACAGGCCAAGAAATCTTCGGTGGCGCTGGGATCGTTCGCCGGATGATTCCCGGCGATCATCGATACATCACCGGGACCGTAATCGGGGCAGGGTCCGGGCGGCAGTAAAGGATCGGATCAATGGCAATCATCACCACCGACTGGCTGATCACCAGCGACGCGGCGCACGAGGTCGCGTTTCGGATCGACGTTCCCGAACCGGGGCGAGGCAGGTGGGTGCTGTCGTATCTGCCCAGCTCGTTCCGGGTGACCAGGGAGCAGGCGCTGGCCGGCATCGTGCTCGCGGAGCTGATCCTCGTCGGATTGTTGCGTCCGGGAGGGGAATTCGAGACGGAGATGGCGGCGCTGCACGCGGAGGTGCTCGGGCTGAGCGTGACCGACGCCATGTGCCTGCTCGCCCTGCGGATGCCGGGGGCGCAGCCGCGAAAACCGGAGGGGCGCTGCGTGTCCCGCCCGGCCAGCCGACGGCGGCGCGGGGTCGAGGAGGTCGGGCGATGATGTTCGACGCCGGGCCGGGGAGCTGCGAGCCGTTCTGCGGGCACGGGCGCACCGGCTGATATGGGGTTTTCCGCGCCGGCGGCCGCGGGTCACCGGCGCGGAAAACAGTAACGAATGTGAAACAGACACGGACCGTTCCGCAATCTACGTGCAACCCGTTTCTCCTACTGTGGAGTCGAGGCCCCGCCCGGGCACCCGGGCGGCGGTCCCGCGGCCGAGAGCGGGTGATACCGATGGATCTGGACACGATCCGCGAGATACGCGTGGCGCGCGGGCGCGCCGACCTGGCGGGGCTGGGCGCGGGCTCGGCCGTCCTGGCCGGGGGCACCTGGCTCTACTCCGAACCGCAGCCCGGGCTCGAGCGGCTCGTCGACATCACCGCCCTCGGCTGGGAGCCGATCACGATCGACGACGCGGGGCTGGAAATCGCCGCGACCTGTACGCTCGCCGAACTCGCGGGGGCCGCGTACCCGGCGCGGTACACCGCCGCGCCACTGTTCGCGCGGGCCTGTTCGGCGCTGGTCGCCTCGCACAAGATACAGCGCACCGCGACCGTCGGCGGCAACGTCTGCCTGGCCCTGCCCGCCGGAGCGGTGCTCGCCGCGCTCACCGCGCTCGGGGGCGCCGCGCTGCTGTGGGGGCCGGGCGAGGACCAGTGGATTCCCCTGTCGCACTTGATACTCGGACCCGGTGAGACCACCCTCGCGCCCGGCGAGGTGGTGCGCGCGTTCCGGATCCCGGAGTCGAACATGTGCTCCCGCACCGCGTTTCGCAAGGTCGCGCTGTCCCCGCTGGGCCGGTCCGGCGCGGTGGTGATGGGCAGGCTCGACGCCACCGGCGCGTGCGTGCTCACGGTCAGCGCCGCGACCACCCGGCCCGTCGTCCTCGAATTCGCCGCGCTCCCGGACGCCCGCGAACTGGCGGCAATATTCGCCGAGATCCACCCCGGGCTCTGGTACGACGACCCGCACGGCGCACCCCGCTGGCGCAGGCACGTCAGCACGCTGCTGGCCGTCGAGGTCGTCGCCGAGCTGAGCGGGGACCCGTCGTGAGATTCCACGTCGACGGCACGCCCGTGGAGGCCGCCCCGCGTCCTGGCCAATGCCTGCGCACCCTGCTGCGCGACCACGGGCACACCGCTCCGAAGAAGGGCTGCGACGCCGGCGACTGTGGCGCGTGCACGGTTCTGGTCGACGGCGCGGCGGTGCACTCCTGCGTCTACCCGGCACATCGCGCCGAGGGACGCGAGATCACCACGGCCGCAGGTCTTTCCCCGAGTCCTCAACCCACCGCCCTCCAGCGCCGCTTCCTGGAGAACGCGGCGTTCCAATGCGGCTTCTGCACCGCGGGCATGCTCGTCACCGCGACCGAACTGGCTGCCGCCGACGCTCTCGACCCCGCCACCCTCCCCGAGGCCCTGAAGGGCAACCTCTGCCGCTGCACCGGCTACCGCTCGATCGCCGACGCCCTCACCCCGCAACCCACCCCCTGTGAATCGGGCTCGCGGCCACTCGATGGCCGCGCCGGTCCACACGCCGCGAAACTGGGCAGTTGCGCCGGATGTGGGTCCGAATCATGCACCACCGCAACGGGTATGAACTCCGCGTCCGGCTCGGTGCACGACTCCGGCGAGCCTGCCACCTCCGCGGACGCGGCCGCCGAGCCGTGGTCGGTCGGTGGTCTGTTGTCGGCAGACAAGGGAGGACGACCCGCGGGAACTCGTGGGTTGCGCCCAGCCGAGCAGGCCGCGGCCACCGGTGCGGCCGCCGAGCCGCGGGGCGCTGCGGCGTACAGCCCCGCCGGAGGCGGAACCGAGGTGGGGACGGGGGCCGGCGCGCCCGCCGGGCCGCGAATCGTGCGCGGGGCGGAACCGTTCACGATGGACATCGCGGCGGAGGAGACCGACTCGGGGCGGGTGCCGCCGGAGGCGGTGTTGCACCTCGAAGTGCTGCGGAGCCCGCACGCGCACGCGCGGATCGTGCGGATCGACACCGCGGCGGCCGAAGCGGTGCCGGGGGTGCGGGCCGTGCTGACCTACGCCGACGCGCCCGGCGCGGCGTATTCGACCGCGCGGCACCAGATTCGGGAGGACGACCCCGACGACACCGTGCTGCTGGATCGCACCGTGCGGTTCGCCGGGCAGCGGGTGGCCGCCGTGGTCGCCGACACGCTGCGCGCGGCGCGGGCCGGGTGCCGGGCCCTGCGGGTCGACTACGAGGAACTGCCCGCCGTCCTGCGCGCGGTCGACGCCCTGGCCGAGGGCGCGCCGGTGCTGCACGCGGAGCGCGGACCCGAATCCCGCATCGCCGATCCGGGCCGCAACATCGTCGCCGAGGTGCACGGGCGCGCCGGGGACGTGACGGCCGGCCTGAGCGCGGCCGCCGAAGTGGTGCAGGGGGTGTGGGAGACCCAGCGGGTACAGCACGTGCACCTGGAGACGCACGGCAGCATCGGCTGGCTCGACGCCGACGGGCGGCTGGTCCTGCGCACCAGCACCCAGGTGCCCTTCCTGGTCCGCGACGAACTGTGCCGGATCCTCGGCCTCGATCGCGACGCGGTGCGGGTGTTCGCGGCCCGGGTCGGCGGCGGGTTCGGCGCGAAACAGGAGATGTTCACCGAGGACCTGGTGGCCCTGGCCGTCCTGCGCACCGGGCGCCCGGTGCAGTACGAACTCACCCGCAGCGACGAATTCCACACCACCTGCCGTCACCCCATGCGGGTGGAGGTGACCGCGGGCGCGGACGCCGACGGCGTGCTCACCGCCCTCGCGGTGGACGTGATCGCCGACGCCGGAGCCTACGGAAATCACAGCGCCGGAGTGCTTTTCCACGGACTCAGCGAATCGGTCGCGCTCTACTCCTGCGCCAACAAGCGCGTCGACGGCCGGGCGGTCTACACCAACAACGTGCCCTCCGGCGCGTTCCGCGGCTACGGTCTCGGGCAGGTCATGTTCGGTGTGGAATCCGCGCTCGACGAACTCGCCCGCCGAATCGGGCTGGACCCCTTCGAATTCCGCCGCCGCAACGTCGTGCGCCTCGGCGATCCGCTGATCGGCGGGGCGTGTCACCCCGAACCCGATCTGGAGATCGTGAGCTACGGCCTCGATCAGTGCCTGGACCTCGCCGAGCGCGCGCTGCGCCGGGGCAACGGCGTCCCCGCGCCCGGCCCGGACTGGCTCGTCGGCGAGGGCATGGCACCCGCCATGATCGCCACCGTCCCCCCGCGCGGGCACTACTCGACCGCGCACGTGGAGCTACTCGCCGACGGCGGGTACGAACTGCGCGTCGGCACAGCCGAATTCGGCAACGGCACCACCACCGTGCTCGCCCAACTCGCCGCCACCGCGCTCGGCACCGACGCCGGCCGGGTGCGCGTGCGGCAGTCCGACACCGACGTCGCCGGTCACGACACCGGGGCCTTCGGCTCCACCGGCATCACCGTCGCGGGCCGCGCGGCGCACGCCGCCTGTGCGGCGCTGCACGCGCGAATCCTGCGGCGCGCCGCCGCGCTCACCGGGCTCCCCGCCGAACAGCACGTCCTCGAACCCGCCGGTGTACGCGCCGCGGGCCGGGTACTCGGCACGGCCGAGCTCCTCGCCGCCGGGCCGCTCGACGGCACCGCCACCCACGACGGCACCCCGCGTTCGGTCTCGTTCAACGTGCACGCGTTCCGGGTCGCCGTGCATCCCGGCACCGGGCAGGTCCGCATTCTCCAGTCGGTGCACGCCGCCGACGCGGGCACGGTCCTCAACCCGGTGCAGTGCCGCGGTCAGGTGGAAGGCGGTGTCGCACAGGCCATCGGCACCGCGCTGTACGAACACGTGCGCACCGCGGACGGCGTCGTCACCACCGAAACCCTGCGCCACTACCACATTCCGCAGTTCGGCGATGTGCCGTACACCGAGGTGTACTTCGCCGACACCAGTGATCCGCTGGGTCCGCTCGGCGCCAAACCGATGAGCGAATCGCCCTACAACCCGGTCGCGCCCGCCCTCGCCAACGCCGTGCGCGCCGCCATCGGCCGACGCCCGCACCGGCTTCCGATGACGGCGGACCGGATCTGGGAACTGATGGGCCGGTCCGGCGCGGTCACCGAGACCGCGCGGCACCGGGTGCTCTGACGTCGCCGGGACCTCGGAATCCGTTGGCTCAGGCGAACAGTCCCCGCACGAACGGCACCGAGTCGACCAGCGAGGCGTTGACCGTGCCGTCGTGGTCGGTGGGATAGGTCCGCAGCGTCACCGGCTCGCCGCCCGCCTGCAACCGGGCCGCGAACGCCAGGGTCGCGGGGGTGATGATGTCGGTGTCGTACAGGCCCTGGCCGATGAAGAAGGGCCGGTCGTACCCGGTGTTGGGGATGCCCATGTACTCGCTGAGCAGATCGAGCAGGCCGGGGATCTCCAGCAGCGGGCGGGCGAACAGGTCGCCGATGATCACGTTGTTCGCGACCAGCTCGTCGCCGATGGGGGTGAGGCAGGACTGGCTCGACCGCTCCAGCCAGTGCCTGCCCGCATCGGTCAGGAACGACTCGATGTTCAGCTCGGGGTAGGTCGTGCGCAGGCCGTTGAGGATGTAGAGCACGTAGGCCGTGGTGTGCGCGCCCAGCTTGATCGGCGGGACGCCCGGGCCGACGGGCAGCAGCACGTCCTCGATGAACGCCGGAACACCGGTGCCCACCGCCCCGCGGTAATCCAGTTCGGGACCGCCCAGCTCGGTGGCGTAGCGCGCGGTCGTGATGGCCGCGCCGCCGCCCTGCGACTGCCCGACCACCACCCACTTCCGGGACAGCGACCCGTAGTGGCGGGTGGCGGCCTTCACCGCGTCGACGACGTTGTGCGCCTCGACCCGGCCGTTGAGGTACGGATGATCCCCGGGGGTGCCGAGCCCGGCGTAATCGGCGGCGACGATCGCGTAACCCTGCTTCAGCCAGCTGCCCAGGTAGGCCCAGTCGCGTTCGCGCGCACCGGGTCCGGCGATGGAGAAGGCGCACTCGTCGCCCAGGCCGAGCGTGCCGTGCGCCCAGGCTATGACCGGCCAGCCGCCCTCGGGCGCATCGCCGGGCGGGAAATAGATGGCCGCGCTCGTTGTTGTCTCCGCCCCGCGCGCGGTCGTGCTGCTGTAGAGGAAGCGCTCCGAGTTCACCGAACCGGGCGGGGTCGCGGACGCGCGCAGCGGCTCGATCGAGCTGATCACCCCGGTGTCCACGCCGGGCTCGGCGGCCGCCTGCGGGCCTCCCACCAGCGCCGCGATCGAAGTGACGGCCACGGCCGCAGTGGACATCCAGCGTTTCCGCACGGGCTCTCCTAGTGTTCCGACGTGCCGCACCTTGCTGAGCGCGCGACCAGTTTAGGTCCTGTTCGGTACCCCGGGTGGTTTGCCCCACACCCATCAAGATCACAATCGATTGTGAAGGTGCTCACAGCTCGCCGGAACCCGGCGCGTCGGGTTCCGGTGGCGGCAATCACGCTAACAGTACGGGCGTTATGCAAAACTGCACGTCAGGCCTACTCGCAAGTAGATTCCACGGCTGCAATTAACAAGCAAATTTCGCAGGCTTAGCAAAGTCGTGATGAAAGCTAGCCTGGATTCACACTTGCAACAGGTAGACGCACATTTTTTCCTGTGCCATCGTGTGGAAGTACACCTCGCGGGCATAGCAAGCCTGCAAATTGCCGCTCCAGCAGTGTCCGAATCATCGCGAGAGGGTTCGACCGGCGGGGCAACCGAGACCGAACGAAGAAGTGGAGTCAGAGATGTCGACTGTCGGCACCCCGAAGACCGCTGCGGAAATCCAGCAGGATTGGGACACCAACCCGCGCTGGAAGGGCATCACCCGCAGCTACACCGCCGAGCAGGTTGTGAAGCTGCAGGGCACCGTTGTCGAGGAGCACACCCTCGCCCGTCGTGGTGCCGAGATCCTCTGGGATCTGGTCAACAACGAGGACTACATCAACTCCCTGGGCGCCCTCACCGGCAACCAGGCGGTCCAGCAGGTCCGCGCCGGCCTCAAGGCCATCTACCTGTCCGGTTGGCAGGTCGCCGGTGACGCGAACCTGTCCGGCCACACCTACCCGGACCAGTCGCTGTACCCGGCCAACTCGGTGCCGTCCGTCGTGCGTCGCATCAACAACGCGCTGCTGCGTGCCGACGAGATCGCCAAGGTCGAGGACGACAAGTCCGTCGCCAACTGGCTCGCCCCGATCGTCGCCGACGCCGAGGCCGGCTTCGGTGGCGCGCTGAACGCCTACGAGCTGCAGAAGGCCATGATCGCGGCCGGCGCCGCGGGCGTGCACTGGGAGGACCAGCTGGCCTCCGAGAAGAAGTGTGGCCACCTCGGTGGCAAGGTGCTGATCCCCACCCAGCAGCACATCCGCACCCTGACCTCGGCTCGCCTCGCGGCCGACGTCGCCGGTGTCCCCTCGGTCATCATCGCGCGCACCGACGCCGAGGCCGCCACCCTCATCACCTCCGATGTGGACGAGCGCGACCGCGAGTTCCTCGATGGCACCCGTACCGCCGAGGGCTTCTTCGGCGTGAAGAACGGCATCGAGCCCTGCATCGCGCGTGCCAAGGCCTACGCCCCGTACTCCGACCTCATCTGGATGGAGACCGGCGTGCCGGACCTCGAGGTCGCGCGCAAGTTCGCCGAGGCCGTCCGCGGCGAGTTCCCGGACCAGCTGCTGGCCTACAACTGCTCGCCTTCGTTCAACTGGAAGGCGCACCTGGACGACGCGACCATCGCGAAGTTCCAGCGTGAGCTCGGCGCGATGGGCTTCAAGTTCCAGTTCATCACCCTGGCCGGCTTCCACTCGCTGAACTACGGCATGTTCGACCTGGCGCACGGCTACGCCCGCGAGGGCATGACCGCGTTCGTCGACCTGCAGGAGCGCGAGTTCAAGGCCGCCGCCGAGCGTGGCTTCACCGCCGTCAAGCACCAGCGTGAGGTCGGCGCCGGCTACTTCGACACCATCGCCACCACGGTCGACCCCAACACCAGCACCGCTGCGCTGAAGGGCTCCACCGAAGAGGGCCAGTTCCACTGAGCCGCCTCCCCGCATATTCAGCGCACGGCTGAGAGCCGTTGCTAGTTGAAGACGCGTGGTGCGGTTGGGAGCGGGGCACAATTTCGGGGGTACCCCCGGAGTTACCCCGATCCTTGCGAGATCAGTTGTCGCGTTGAGTGACAACTGATTTCGAAAGACAATCCTCGGGGCGGCGGAGACGCCGCCCCGAGGCTCAGACCCTTCCCGTCGACAGCCCCGGCGGGGAGGGTTTTGTCCTAAACGAAAGACCTTAAGAAGGCGCAGGGTCAGGATCATTCCGACGCCTTCACCCAGCAGGAACAGAGAGCCCGGCGAGTCCGGGCGTCTGACCGGCAATGGCACATAGCCCGCCCGCAAGAGTTGCGGGGAGGCGGAACGGAGCGCGACGTGAGCGAGAAGATTCAGCGAGTCGGCATCATCGGTGCCGGTCAGATGGGCGCGGGTATCGCGGAGGTGTGTGCCCGGGCGCACGTCGACGTCCTCGTCTACGAGCAGACCCGTGAGCTCGCCGCCGCCGGTCGCGCCCGCATCCTGCGGTCGCTCGATCGCGCCGTCTCGAGTGGCAAGATCACCGAACGGGAGCGGGAGCAGACCGCCTGGCGGCTGCGCTTCACCTCCGACCTCGCCGACTTCGCCGACCGCCAGCTGGTCGTGGAAGCCGTGCTCGAGAACGAGGACGTGAAGACCGCCATCTTCGCCGAGCTCGACAAGGTCGTCACCGACCCCAACGCCGTGCTCGCCTCCAACACCTCCTCCATCCCGATCATGAAGATCGCCGTGGCCACCAACAACCCCGAGCGGGTCGTGGGCATGCACTTCTTCAACCCCGTGCCGGTGCTGCCGCTGGTCGAGCTGATCACCACGCTCAAGACCGCCGAGGCCGTCACCTCGCGCGCCGAGCAGTTCGCCTCCGACGTGCTCGGCAAGCAGGTTGTGCGCTCGGCCGACCGCTCGGGCTTCGTGGTCAACGCGCTGCTGGTGCCGTACCTGCTCTCGGCCATCCGCATGGTCGAATCCGGTTTCGCCACCAAGGAAGACGTCGACAAGGCCATGGTGCTGGGCTGCGCCCACCCGATGGGCCCGCTCGCCCTCACCGACCTGGTCGGGCTCGACACCGTGAAGTCCATCGCCGACTCCATGTACGCCGAGTTCAAGGAGCCGCTGTACTCCGCGCCGCCGCTGCTCATGCGCATGGTCGAGGCGGGTCTGCTCGGCAAGAAGGCCGGCACCGGCTTCTACCAGTACAACGCGCCCGCCGCGGCCAAGAAGTAGCCGCTCGGCCGAGCGCCGGCCCGCGTCGTGCACGCGGACCGGCGATCGGGAGCGACACCCCTCTCCGCGGTGTCCGGGCGGTTGCCCGGAACTTGCGAGAGCGGTTCTCGCGTTCTATCAGAACGACAGCTCCTGAATGGCACGCGGGTACGGGTCTTCCGAACCCATCAGGGGCATAGGCTGCAAATACGGGCCGGTAACACCGGCCGGCCCACCCGGGTCGACGCGAGTCGATCCGACATCAGGGCGCAACTGTGCGGCGTCCACCCCTCCTGGTGGGCGCCGCGCAGGTGACTTAAAGGAGGAGTGGCGCGCTCATGGCCAACGTCACCGACGGCTTCGGATCGAGCATCCTGGGCTATCCCCGTATCGGACCGCATCGCGAACTCAAGCGTGCCCTCGAATCCTATTGGCACGGAACGTCGGAACGCGATGAGCTGCTCGCCGTAGGACGTGAGATCCAGGAGAGTCAGTACCTCGAACTGGCCGCGACCGGACTCACCCAGGTGCCCGGCAACACCTTCTCCTTCTACGACCACATCCTCGACAACGCCCTGCTGTTCGGCGCGGTGCCCAAGCGCTTCGAGCCCTACCGCGAGGGGCTGCACCCGCTCGACTTCTACTTCCTGATGGCGCGCGGCAACCCCGACGTGCCGCCGCTGGAACTGGTGCGGTTGTTCAACACGCCGTACCACTACCGCCAGCCCGAACTCGACACCGATACCGAATTCTCGCTGCACCCCGAGGCGCTGCTCGACGAATTCGACCGGGCCAAGGCCGCCGGCATCGAACTGCGGCCGGTCGTGCTCGGGCCGCTGTCGCTGCTGCTGCTGTCCAAGACCGGGCACGTGCCGGGCGAGACCGAGTTCGACAAACTGGTGCTGCTGGACAAGCTGCTACCGGTGTACGAGGAACTCTTCGAACTGCTCGCCAAGCGCGGCGCGACCTGCGTGCAGCTGGACGAGCCGTGCTTCACCAGCGACCGGTCGCCCTCCACCATCGAGGTGTTCGAGAAGGCGTACAACCGGCTGTCCAAGGCGCCGCTGCGGCCCCGGCTGCTGGTCACCGGGCAGTACGGCGACTTCGGTGAGGCGCTGGAAGCGCTGGCGCGCACCAAGGTCGAGGCCGTCGGGCTCGACCTGGCCAACTACCGCATCCGGCCCGAGGACCTGGCCAAGATCCCGGGCATCGGCCGCAAGCGGCTGTACGCGGGCGTCATCAGCGGCACCAACGTGTGGCGCGCGGACCGGCGCGTGACCCTGGAATACCTGAACGAGCTCGCCAAGGTGTGCCCGGACATGGTGGTCTCCACCGGCGCGACCCTGCTGCACGTGCCCTACGACCTGCTCGTGGAGTACGAGCTGGAAGAGCATGTCGCCGAGCGCCTCGCCTTCGCGAAACAGAAGGTGCTGGAAGTGGTTTCGCTCGCGAAGGCGCTCACCGAGGGCCCCTCGGAGAAGTGGCGCAAGCGGCCGACCTCGGTGCACTTCAAGCAGAAGCACGCGGTGCGGCAGCGGGTGTACAACGTGACGCCGCAGATGCGCGAGCGCGAACCATACGAGGTGCGGCGCGCGGCCCAGCAGGCCAAGCTGAACCTGCCGCTGGTGCCCGCCACCACCCTCGGTTCCTTCCCGCAGACCAACGCGGGCCGGCAGGCGCGCTACGACCTGGGCCAGGGGCGACTGTCGTACGAGGAGTACCGCAAGCGGATCGAGGCCGAGATCGAGGGCACCATCCGGTTGCAGGAGGACATCGGGCTCGACGTGTTCGTGCACGGTGAGCACGAGCGCAACGACATGATCCAGTACTTCGCGGAGCTGCTCGACGGCTTCGCCACCACCCACTTCGGCTGGGTGCAGGTGTACGGATCACGGTGTGTGCGACCGCCGATCGTGTACGGCGACGTGTCGCGGCCCGCGCCCATGTCGGTCGAATGGTCGACCTACGCGCAGTCGCTGACCGACAAGCCGGTCAAGGGCATGGTCACCGGGCCGGTCACCATGCTCGCGCGCTCGTTCGTGCGCCAGGACCAGCCGCTGTTCGACACCGCGGACCAGGTGGCCCTGGCCATCCGGGACGAGGTCGTGGATCTGGAACGGGCGGGCATCGCCATCATCCAGGTCGACGAGCCGTCGATCCGCGAGCTGCTGCCGCTGCGTGCGCGGGGCCGGGCGGAGTACCTGCGCTGGGCGGTGGCCGCGTTCCGCCTCGCCACCTCCGGGGTCAAGGCCGAAACCCAGATCCACACGCACATCGGCTATTCCAGCCGCGAGGACGTGGTGCAGGCGATCGACGAGCTCGACGCCGACGTGACCGCGATCGTGGCCACCCGCTCCATCGAATGGGTGCTGAACTCCCTCAAGGAGGACTGCGCCGAGGGCCACGGCCTGACCCACGGCGTCGGCCCCGGCGTCTACGAGAGCCGCTCGGCCCGTATCCCGGACATCGACGAGCTCGACGAGGCCCTGACCGCCGCCGCGGAAGCGGTTACCCCCCAACGCCTCTGGGCGAACCCCGACGGCGGTTTGAAGACCCGCCACCACTGGCAGCTGGATCCGTCCCTGCGGAACATGGTCGCCGCGGCGCGGCGCGTGCGCCGCCGGGCAGAAGCGGCCGAGGCGGCCGGGGAGTAGAACCGCCGCGAACCCGTGGGACGGCGGCAAGGTCTTCGAAGACCTTGCCGCCGTTCGCGTTTCGGGTCTACCGGTCGGTTCGGCAAGCGTGCCGCGCCGCCGATCGGAGGTCCTGGCGCTCGGTGTTTGCCCGTGCCTCGGTGGCGCTCGACACTCTTCGGTCCGGGGCGGTATTCCCGCGGATAACCTGGGGCGGAATCGGTTTCGAGACGGGAGTGGGACGTGGCGTTGTTCGACAATCTGAAGGGTGCCGCGACCAAGGCGGCCAAGCTCGCCGGGCAGCACGCGGACAAGCTGGAGCCGCTGGTCGACAAGGTCGGGGACGCGGTCGACAAGCAGACCAAGGGGAAGTACGTCAGCCAGGTGAACGCGGCCCAGGCCGCCGCGAAGAAGGCGTTGCGCGACAAGCGCTGAGGCGGGTGCCGGTGTCAGCGGTGGTCGGCTACCCGCCAGAGGAGGACCGTGCTGTCGGCGCTGCCGGTCGCCAGGAGGGCGCCGTCGGGGGTGAAGGTCAGGGCGTGGACCGAGGCGGTGTGGCCGGTCAGGGGATTGCCCAGGGGGCGGCGGGACTTCAGGTCCCAGAGGCGGATCGTGCCGTCTCGGCTCCCGCTCGCCAGGAGGGTGCCGTCGGGGGTGAAGGCTATCGCCAGGACCGGTTCGGCGTGGCCGCTCAGGGGCTCGCCGGCCAGTTGACGGGAGGTGAAGTCCCACAGGCGGATCGCCACGTCGTCGCCCGCGGTGGCCAGTAGGGAGCCGTCGGGGGAGCAGGCCAGGGTTCGGATCGAACCGTTGTGGCCGGTCAGGGGATCGCGGGAAAGGGCGCCGGTGCCTATCGTCCAGAAGCGGGCGGTGCCGTCGGCGCTGCCGGTCGCGATCAGGCGGCCCGCGGGGTGGAAGGCCAGGGCGCGAACGGATCCGGTGTGGCCGGTCAGCGGGGCTCCCACCGGCTGGCGGGTGTTGACCGCCCAGATCTGGGCGGTGCCGTCGTCGCCGCCGGTGGCCATGAGGGTGCCGCCGGGGTGGAAGGCCACGCCGCGCAGGGCGTTCGTGTGACCGGTCAGCGCGCCGCCGATCGGCTGACGGGTGTTCGCGTTCCACAGCCGCGCCGAGCCGTCCTCGCTGCCGGTGAGCAGCTGCGAGCCGTCGGGACTGAACGCCACCCCGCGAATCGAATTGCTGTGCCCGGTCAGCGGATTGACGCTCTGCTGCCGTGTCGCGACGTCCAGCAGCCGGGTGGAGTTGTCCTTGCACCCCACCGCGAGCGTCGACCCGTTCGGGTTGAACGCCAGCGCCAGCACCTGCGACGGCAGCGCGAGCCGCTCCGGCTCGCCCACCCCGACCGGGTTTGCTTCGGTCGGCACGGGATCCGAACTCCGCGAACCGAATACGGTGAACCCCGCCGCCACGGCGGCCGCGCCGACCGCTACACCCACCCCGCCCAACAGGGCCTGCCTCCTGGTGAGCACTCCGCGCGGGCCGATCGCCGAACCATCCCGTCCGCCACCACTGCCGGCCTCGGGACCACCGTGTTCGTGATCTCCCGGTGCGAGGTCGCCCCGAATCGCGTCCCCACCGCGACCGGCTCCGGGATGCGCGCCGCCGTCCGCCGGAGTGGGTCCCGTGCTGCCGGACACCCCCTCGCCCACTCCGCGGGCGAAACTGGGAGGCGAGTCCCCGAAGTGCGAGCGTCCGCTCGGCATCGAGACGGGTGAGGTATGTCCATCTCGGCCTCGAAGATCCTTTCCCGCATCGCTTTCGGCCGCGGCCGCGTCGGTGGCACGGCCCGAGGCGTGATCGGAATGCGGGTGTGGTGAGGCTGCCGTTCCGGTAGTGGAGTTCTCTCCCCGGTCGTATCCGGCGGTTGAATCATCGATTCCCGCAACGGAACCCGTTGGATTGCGGGCGCTTCCCGAGTCTTCTCCGATGTAGGGGCGTGTGACGCCGCCCGTGTCGTGGATGGGGTGACCCGGCTGCCGTTGCGAGAAGTCCTCGGCCGCTGCGGAACTCGTGGGTGTGCCCGGGGCGGCGGCGGAACTCGTGGGCGTGCCCGGCGCGGCGGCGGTCTCGGCATCCTCGCCGAGCCAGACCCGGTGGGGTGTGGCGGGGGTGTGGTCGGGGAGGTAGCGGCCGACCACCGTCTCGCCGGAGCGATCCACGGCCTCGCGGGCCGCGGCGGCGAAGGACTCGCAGTCGGGGTAGCGGTCGCGGGGGTCCTTCGCCAGGACCCGGGCCAGCACGAGATCCAGGCCGGCGGGCAGCCCGGGGTCGGTGGCCGTGGGGCGGGGGAGGGGTGCGTGCAGGTGCGCGGCTATCACCGCGGCGTCGTCCGAACGGGGAAACGGGGGTTCACCGGTCAGAAGTTTGAACAGGGTGCAGCCGAGCGAGTAGAGGTCGGCCCGATGGTCGACGGGACCGCCGCCGAAACGTTCGGGCGCGGTGTACGCCAGGGTGGCGCTCACGCGGGACCCCGTCTCGGAATCCTCCACGCTGCGGGCGATTCCGAAGTCGGTGACCATGGTGCGCTCGAACGCGCCCGAATCGCGTTCCACCAGCAGGTTGGCCGGTTTCACATCGCGGTGCAGGACGCCGTGCCGGTGCGCGTGATCCAGCGCGCGGCCCGCGTCGCCGATCATGCGCACGGCGCGTTCGGGGGTGACGCGGCCGCCCGCGTGGGCGAGCACCGCCGCCGCGTCGCCGCCCTCGACGAACTTCATGGAGATCCAGAGGACGTCGTCCTCGGGCGAATTGCGGTCGTAGATGGGCACGATGTTGGGGTGATCCAGGGCGGTGATGAGCGCCGCCTCGCGCTCGAAGCGCGCACGGGCCTTCGCATCGTGCGCGAAGGCGTCGTTGAGCACCTTGAGCGCCACCGACCGTTGCAGGCGCGGATGGCGGGCCAGGTAGACCACGCCCATTCCGCCCGCCCCCAACGGCCTTTCGATGGTGTAGCCCGCGAACATCGCACCGGGTCGCAATCGCATCCGGCACCCACCTCCCCGTACTCCCGCGCGGCACCGTGAGGCAACAGTACGCCGAGGTGTCGGTCGAGGTCACCCGCTCGGGGGCCCCGCGACGCGGGCGTCGAGAGTGGATACGGCGAAGTCGCGCGGCGGGTTCAACCTCGCGCGGGGCGGTCCCGCCGGTCACGAGCTACCAGCCGCGACCGCCGTTGCCCCCGTTGCCGTTTCCGCCGCCGCGGTGGTCACCCTTGTCGCCGCCGTTGTTGTGCTCGCGCTGCCAGCGATCCTTGTAGTGGCTCCAGCAGTAGTCCCAGTCCCAGCCGCGGCTGTTGCGGTCGCAGTACCACTCGTAGCCGCGGTCGTTGCTCGCGCTCGTGATGCCGCCCGGCCGATCGGGCGCGGCGGTGGCGACGCCCGCGCCGACCGGAAGGATGAACAGGGCCGCGGCCGCCGCGGAGGCGATGCGCTCGGCGATGAGGTTCATGGGGATCTGCTCCTGTTGCGGTGTCCCGGGAGGTGTTTCCCGTTGACAGCAATGGTGCGGATCGGCGGCGATATTCTCTGTCCGCGGATAGACACTGGAAGTGTGTCCGCGCCGACACTCGCCGGCGTCACTCCTCCGGCGTGGGTTCGGGTTTGGCCGGAGCGATGCGCTCGCGCAGCGACTTCCGTTTCCGCCGCGGCTGTTTCGGCTCCGCCGGCGCCTCGACGTCGTACCGCCGGATGTACGCGCCGATGAACGCCTGCCCGGTCGCCGTCACGGGTATGGCCAGCAGCGCCCCCGTCGCCCCGAACAGCGCCGCCCCGCCCAGCACCGCCCCGAAGGCCACCGCCGGGTGCATGTCGAGGGTGGTCGCGGTGATGCGCGGCTGCAGCACATAGTTCTCGAACTGCTGGTAGAGCACGATGAACCCGAGAATCCACAGCGCGGTGCGCGGTTCCTGCGCCAGCGCCACGATCACCGGCAGCGCACCCGCGAGATAGGTGCCCACGGTCGGAATGAACTGCGAGACGACCCCCACCCACAGCGCCAGCGCGAACGCCGACGGAATGCCGAGCACCCGCATGGCCGCGTAGTGGGCCAGCGTCGAGCACAGCGCGAGCAGCGCCCGCGAATACAGGTAGCCACCGGTTTTCTCGACCGCGATATCCCAGGCCCGCAGCACGTGCTTCTGCCGATTCGGGGTGAGCACCGAACACACCGCGTTCCGGAACCGCGGCCCGTCGGCGGCGAAGTAGTAGGTGAACAGCAGCACGCCCAGGGATTGGAACAGCACCCCGAGGGCGGTGGTGCCGATGCCCCACACGTCACCGGCCAGCCCGAGGAAATACGACTCCAGCGAGGAGCTCGCCTCGGTGGCCCACCGGGTGATGTCGTCGCCCGAAAGATCCTGATTGAAGGTGGAATTCACCCAATCCACGAGATTCTGGGCGTACTGCGGCGCGTTCTCCACCAGCGCGCTGACCTGATCGACCACGAGTTCGCCCATGGTCCAGACGAATCCGACCAGCACCACCAGCACCGACACGAAGACCAGCCCCGTGGCCGGCGCCCGCTTCCAGCCGCGCGCGGCCAGCCAGTTCACCGCCGGCTCGATGGCGAACGCCAGGAACAGCGACACCACCAGGACCGTGATCAGGCCCTGCAGCTTCTGCAGCGCCCAGAAGCTGACCACGACCCCGGCCACGATGGCTGCCGCCAGCAGATACGCCTGCGGCAGCCACGGCGGGATCATGGTCGAGACATCACGCCGGTCCGATGTGTCGTCCGGCCGGTCATCCTGTTCCTCGGACACACCCGCAAAGGTAATCGCGCCGGGCGGATCGCGGTGGGAGCGGCGTGTTCTCGCGCGCCCCGACCGCGCGTACCCGGTGTTCGCTAGATGGTCGCCGCGTCGATCACGAAGCGGTACCGCACGTCACTGGCCACCACCCGGTCGTACGCCTCGTCGATGCGATCGGCCGAGATGACCTCGATCTCCGCGCCGATGCCGTGCTCGGCGCAGAAGTTCAGCATCTCCTGGGTCTGCGCGATGCCGCCGATCATGGATCCGGCCAGCGACCGCCGGTACCCGGCGATGGTGAAAGGCTTGACCGCCAGCGGGTTCTCGGGCAGGCCCAGGATCACCAGCGTGCCGTCCAGCGCCAGCAGTTTGAGGTAGTTGTCGATGGGCAGATCGGCCGACACCGTGTTCAGGATCAGGTCGAAGCGCCCGCGCAGCCCGCGGAAGGTCTCGCGTTCACTTGTCGCGTAGTAGTGGTGCGCACCGAACTTCTTGCCGTCCTCCTGCTTGCTCAGCGAGTGCGAGAGCACGGTCACCTCCGCGCCCATGGCCGCGGCGATCTTCACACCCACGTGCCCGAGCCCGCCCATCCCGATGATGGCGACCCGCTTGCCCGGGCCCGCGTTCCAGTGCCGCAGCGGCGAGAACAGCGTGACGCCCGCGCACAGCAGCGGTGCGGCGACATCGAGGCCGATGCCCTCCGGGATGCCGACCACGAAGCTCTCGGTCACCACGATCCGCGTGGAGTACCCGCCCATGGTGTAGCCGCCGGGCTGGATCTCGGGCGCGACCCCGGTGTTGTAGGTCATGGTCGCGCCGGGGATGCAGTACTGCTCCTCGCCGGCCAGGCACGGTTCGCACTTCCCGCAGGAATCGACCATGCAGCCCACGCCGACCCGATCGCCCACCTGATATTTGGTGACCGCCGACCCGACCCCGGCGACCAGCCCGGCGATCTCGTGTCCGGGCACGCACGGGTACCGCGCGCCACCCCATTCGTCACGGGCGGTGTGGATGTCGGAGTGGCAGATGCCCGCGAACTTCACGTCGATCAGGACATCGTGGGGTCCGAGCTCGCGGCGTTCGATGGTCAGCTTCTCGAATCGGCCATCGGGGGCGGAGACGGCGTAGGCGGCAGCGGTGCTCATGGATACATGCCTACCTGTGCACGCCGTCAATCACCAGGATTCGTCCGGAATGTCCCATCCGGCGCGGCGCGGACCGAGAGCCGACGGCTATCGCCCATGCTGGGCGAATGGCGATTCTGCTGTCCCTGGTGTCGATGCTCTCGACCTTCCTCGGCGGGCTCGCGGCCGACCGCATCGGGGAGCGCAAACGCCTCGTCCTCGGCCTGGCCGCCGGGGTCATGCTCGGCGTCGTCGCCTTCGACCTGCTGCCCGAGGCCCTGGAACAGGACACCCGCGAGGCCCTCGGCATCCCGGTGCCGCTGCTCGCCGCGGTGGTCGGCTTCTTCACCGTGCACATCCTGGAACAGGCCGTCGCGCTGCACACCGGGCACGAGGACGAATTCGGCGCGCACCACCACGATTTCGCCTCGGTCGGCCTGGTCGCCGCCGGCGGGCTGGTGTTCCACAGCTTCCTCGACGGCTTCAGCATCGGCATCGGATTCCAGGCCGGCGCCGCGGTGGGCGCGGCCGTCGCGCTCGCGGTCATCTGCCACGACTTCGCCGACGGCTTCAACACCTTCACCCTCACCACGCTGTACGGAAACGCCCGCCGGCGCGGCTACTACATGCTGGCCGCCGACGCGATCGCCCCCGTGCTGGGCGCGATCGTCGGTACCTTCGTGCGCGTCCCGGCCGAATTCGTGGGCATGTACCTGGGCTACTTCGCGGGCTTCCTGCTCTACCTCGCCACCGCCGACATCCTGCCGGAGGCGCACGCGGGCAAGCCGTCCAAGGCCCCGCTGCTGTGCACCCTGGCCGGGGTGGGGTTCATGCTCGCGGTGGCGGCCGTCGGCCACGGCTAACGCGGGACCCGGGTCCCGGACCTGCGACGGCGGACCGGAACGGCGCCGCGGAACGATCATTGCAACGCGCTCCGACCCCGGAACTGGTACACCAGAAGGTGCATGAAAAGCCCACGGCCGCGGGGCCGGGTGCCCAAGGCAGTCGGGAGCGGGAATGTACGACGACATGTCTCGAACCGGCGCGCCGGGCCCCCATCCCGCCCGGGGCCCCGGCGAAGGCGGCGGCCGCGCCCTCGCGCTGCTGCTGGCGGCCATCCTGGGCTTCACCGCATTCCTCGGCTACAACGGCGGATTCACGCACTGGCCGCTGCGCGCGGACTCCGTCACGGCCACCCTGCTCGGCCCGCCGCTGCCGCCCCTGGACGCCGAACACGTCTCGAACATCGTCGAACCGGCCCTGGTGAACATCACCGCCGGCCTGCGCCCGTACGGGCTCGGCGCGGCCGGATCCGGCATCGTGCTCACCGCCGAGGGACAGGTGCTCACCAGCCACCACGTCATCAAGGGCGCCGACACGGTGACCGTCGCCGACATCGGCAACGGCGCCGTGTACCCGGCCGTGGTGCTCGGCTACGACTCCGGGTCCGATATCGCGCTCCTCGAATTGTCCGGTGCGAGCGGGCTTCCCGTGGCCCGGCTCGGCAGTTCGGCCGGCGTGCGCGTCGGGGACGAACTGCTCGCCATCGGCAACGCGGGCGGCACCGGCTCGCCCACCGCGGTCGGCGGTCCCGTCACCGGTCTGGACAGCGCCATCGTGGCCCGCAATTCGGCGGATCTGTCCCGGAAGTCGTTGCACGGCTTGATCGAAGTGGCCGCCGAGGTCAGCGCCGGGCAGTCCGGCGGCGCGCTCGTGGACCGGCACGGCGCGGTGGTCGGGGTGGTCACCGCCGCCTCCGGGGAGGTACGCAAGGCCCTCGGGCAGGCCAACGGCTACGCGGTCCCGATCGACGCGGCCATGGCGATCGTGCGCCAGATCCGTTCCGGCACACCGACGGACACCGTGCACGTCGGGCCCACCGCGACCCTCGGGATCATCACCTCCGACGCCCGCGGGACGGCCGGGGCGCAGATCGACGTGGCCGTCTACGGTCTGCCCGCCTACGCGGCCGGGCTCACCGAGGGGGAGATCATCACCGCCGTCGACGGGCAGCCGGTGGGTGGTACGCGGGACCTCAAGGCCGCGCTGAACCTGCGCAAACCCGAGGACACCGTGCGGCTCGACCTCGTCGCACCCGGGGGCGGAACCCGTACGGTGAGCGTGAAACTCACCGCCGGCCCGCCGAATTGAGCGGGCCGGGAACAGGATCGGGCTAGTTGGAGAACAGATCCCGCCAGTGGTCCTGGAATTGGATGTACACGATGAGGATCACCACCGCGTAGTAGATGGCAGCCACGGTCCAGCGCCACTCGACCACGACCTGTAGCAGACCGCGGGCCTTACCCCAGATCTGCCCGGTCACGATGACCAGCAGCATCGGCGTCACCGCCCACACGACCATGCACCACGGGCACAGCGCGCGAATCTCGAACACCGCCGAATAGATGAGCCAGCAGATGAAGCCCATCCCGGCCAGCAGCCCGGTCCACAGCCCGCCCCAGATCCACCGCGGGAAGCCGATACCGGCCACCGCCAGCACGCCCAGGGTGACCACCACCGAGAAGCCGACGACACCGATGATCGGATTCGGGAAACCGAACGCCGCGGCCTGCTCCGACTGCATGACCGCGGTGCAGGCCACCACCTGATCGATGTTGCAGGAGGGGACGTAGGTCGAATCGGTGAACAGCTTGAACTTCTCGACCAGCAGCGTCACCGACGCACCCCAGCCGATCAGCCCGCCCAGCAGCAGCGGCCAGGCGGACCGGGGTGGAGCGGAGATCATCACTTGGCCGCGGCCTCTATCTCCGACTTCAGCGACTGCGGATTCACCTTCTTGCCGTTCACGTACACGGTCGGGGTGGACTCCAGGCCGGTGTCGAAGACGGCCTTGGTCTCGTCCTTGACGTACGAGATGTACTTGCCGTCCTTGATGCCCTGCGCCACAGCGGGATCGGTGTATCCGGCCTCGGTCGCGATGGCGATGAGCTGGTCGTCGGTCATGCCGTTCGCGCCCTCCGCGGGCTGCTTGGCGAACATGAGTTCGAGCCACTTCTGGAACTTGGCCGTATCGGAGGCGGCGACCACGTAGGCGGCGTTCGCGGCGCGGGTGGAGTACTGGTTGCCCTGCGAGGCGCGATCCAGGAACGAGATGATGCTGTACTCGATCCGGGCGTCACCGCTCGCCAGCGCGTCGTCGAGCACGCTCCCGTTGGCCTGCTCGAAACCCTTGCAGGCGGGGCACTGCAGATCGGCCACGATCTGGATCTTCGCCTTGGCATCGGCGTTGCCGATCCGGATCGCGCCGCCCTCGGTGACATTCGGCGGCACCGCGCCCGCGGCGGCGTCGTGGGTGACCACGGGATTGAAATCCGAGCCGTCCTTGGAATCGCGCATGGCCAGGCCGATGCCGATGGCGGCGACCAGGCCGACCAGCACCGCGGCGACGCCGACCTGGATCATGATCTTGCGATTGCGCTCGGACCGCTGCGCATCGGCGAGCGGATTCTTACGATCAGCCGGTTTCTTGCTCACCTGTGCCCTCACACGCCTTCCATAGTCACGACTCTGCGGGCCCATCTTCGCCCGCAAACCTGAGAGATTCCTGGTGAAGCCGGGCGGGCCTCGGAAAAGGGCCGTTCCGCGGGAGAAAAATCACTCGGGGGCGGGCGCTCACGCCTTCGCGAGCAGCCGCTTCTGTTCCTCGATGTCGAAGGTCGCCGGCGGCCACTCCAGCTTCAGGCCCTGCAGCGCGTCGATGAGCAACTCGGTGACCGCGAGCCGGGCGTACCACTTGTGATCACACGGAAGCACGTGCCACGGCGCGTAATCGGTGTCGGTGCGATCCAGCATCGCCTGGTACGCCTCCTGGTACTGCGGCCAGTAGCCGCGCTCGGTGACGTCGTTGACGCTGTACTTCCAGTACTTGTCGGGCCGTTCGAGCCGCTGCATGAGCCGCTTCTTCTGCTCGTCCAGCGAGACGAACATGGCGACCTTGACGATGACGGTGCCGTCGTCGACGAGCTTGCGCTCGAACTTGTTGATCTCGTCGTAGCGCTTGCCCCACACGTCCGGCGGCACCAGATCGTGCACGCGCACCACCAGTACGTCCTCGTAGTGCGAGCGATCGAAGACGCCGATGCGGCCGCCGCGGGGCAGCTCCTTGCGGATCCGCCACAGGAAGTGATGCTTCTTCTCCTCGGGCGTCGGCACCCCGAAGGCGGCCAGTTGCACGCCCTGCGGATCGACCGAGCCGATCACGTGCCGCACGATGCCGCCCTTGCCCGCGGTGTCCATGCCCTGCAGCACCAGCAGCACGCTGCGCGTCTCGCCGTGCCTGCCGTTGGCGTACAGGCGTTCCTGCAGGTCGGACAGCACCGCGGTGCGCTCGGCGAGCAGCTGCTCCCCGGCCTTCTTGTCGCCCTTGAAGCCCGGGGTCGCGGCCGTCTGAATATCGCTGACTCGCACACCGGCCGCGCGCAGCGCCTTGCTGACCGGTTTAGCCCAGGATGTCGCCTTCGCCATCCCTCATGCGTAACACGCGACGCGGGTTCGTGTCGGCAACGCGCCGAATCAAACCCGGGCCAGCCGTCCCAGGTGCTCGGCGAGTTCTTCATCCGAGATGGGGGTCAGCGTCAGATCGGTGGCGGTGGTCAGCAGATAGCGGCCGTCGCCGGAGAAGTCGAGCCAGGTGCGATGTTTGGTGGGCGGGGAGAACGGATTCGCGGGTTCCACCGAGACGGTGATGAACCCGCGCCCGTCCACCGGCTCCCGGAGTTTGCGGCGGAAGTCGTCGCCGCCCACGTCACTCGGGGCCGACCCGTCGGGGCGCAGCACCGCGTTCTGCGGTTCGCGCATCGTGGCCAGGGTGCCGGGCGGGGCCGAGCCGATGATCTCCACCAGCTCCCGGCCCAGTTGATCGGCCGGGCAGATCTGCACCGACACCGCGTCCGGCAGGGCGACCAGGATGCCCGCGCGCTGCTGTGCGACCGCGGCGAAGGCGAGTATGCGGCGCGGGTCGGGGCCGCCGGTGCGTTCGCCGTACAGGGTGACGGTGGTGTGGTCGGTGCGCGCGCAGAGCATGAGCGCGGCGGTCAGCTCCGGATCGGTGCGGTGCAGGTACTGGTGCCGCAAACGCGGTGCGGCGGTGGGATTCTCGGCACGAGCGGGCAGGGTGTCGAGCGGGTACGGGCGGCGCTCCAGATGGGTTTCACGGGTCCAGACCAGCGCGAATTCGTCCGGGGTCAGCATCCATTTCACCGTGGCCTGCCCCCGGTGGCGGCGAGGCCGAGCGAGTCTGACCCGATGTCCTGAGCGGACATATCGGGCGTCCCCCTTTCTGCGGTCCGACCCTCCGTCCCGTTGGCGACCTTACCGGAGGGTCAGGGTGGGTGTGAGCCCTCGTGTAAGGGGGCTTACTGTGACGTACGGCACGGTAGGGCCCGGCCCCGCGGTGTGCGATCATCCGATACCGGTCGATCGATCAGTTCGCGCGAACGCACCCCGGAGGTGCGGCGCGCCGCAGGCGCAACCCCCCGGAGGTACGGTCCGATGCTCGGAGCCAGGAACACGGCGGCGATCGCGCTCGCCTGCGGCGCGGCGCTGATCGGACCGCTCGGCGTCCCCGGAATCGGCACGGCCGCACCGATTCCCAGCGTGCCCGGCGGCGCACCGGAATTCCTGGGCGCGCCCGCCACACCCCGCCCGGTCGACGGGGTGCCGCCGGTGCCGCGCCACCCCGGGCTCGCGGCCACCGGCGACTCCGGCATCCACAACGACGGCTGGATGAGCGACACCTACACCCGTTCCGGCCCGCTCGGGCACGACACCCGGGTGGACTCGCTCCTGCTCGGCAGCGAATGCGGATCGCTCGCCTTCGACCGCGCCGGCCGCATCGTCGCCACCTGCCCGGGCCTGAATCCCGGTGTCTACCTGATCGATCCCGCCGGCATGCGGGTCCTGGGCCGGTACCCCCTGCCCGGGCGCGAACCCGGGGCCCTGCTGCGCCCGGGCGCCTTCACCAACTTCGGCGGCGGGGCCTACTTCTACCTCGACGATCGGGACCGCGCCATCGTCGGCGCGGCCACCGGGCACGTCCTGGTGCTGGCCCAGAACGCCACCGCCGACGGCTTCGTCCTCGAACACGACTACGACCTCACCGGCGTGCTGCGGCCCGGCGAGCAACTGAACTCGGTCCTGCCGGACTCCGAGGGCAGGCTGTGGTTCGTCGCCAAGAGCAACGGCGTCGTCGGCACCATCGACCCGGAAACCGGTGCGATACAGGTGATCCGGCTGGGCGACGGCGCCGAGGGGCAGATCCAGAACTCCTTCGCCGTCGGCTCCGACGGCGACGTGTACATCGCCACCAATCGCGACATGCTGCGCCTGGACGCCGGACCCGGCGGCGCGCCCGAGGTCACCTGGCGGGTCACCTACGCCAACAGCGGACAGCACAAGCCCGGCCAGATCGACGACGGCACCGGCACCACGCCGACCATCCTGCCCGGCGGGTACGTGGCCATCACCGACAACGCCGACCCCATGAACGTGGTCGTGTACCGCACCGCGCGCGACGCCGCGCGGCGCGAGGTGTGCTCGGTGCCGGTGTTCGAGACCGGCGCGGGCAACACCGAGAATTCGCTGATCGGCGCGGGCAATTCGCTGATCGTGGAGAACAACTACGGCTACACCGGGCCGGAGGCCACCCTGGGCGGGCGTACCACGACGCCCGGCTTCGCCCGTATCGACATCGCCCCCGACGGGTCGGGCTGCGCGAAGGTGTGGACCAACACCACCGTCGCCGCCCCCAGCGTGGTGCCGAAACTGTCCCTGGCCAACGGCCTGATCTACACCTACACCAAGGGCTCCGAACCCACCGACCCGTGGTACTGGACCACCCTGGACTTCCACACCGGAAACCTGGTGTGGCAGCGGCACTCCGGCTCGGGGCCGCTCTACAACAACAACTACGCCGGCCTGGCGATCGGCCCCGACGGCGCGGCCTACCTCGGCACCCTCGGCGGCCTGATCTCGCTGCGCGACGGCAACTGAGCCGCCGCGACACGAATCGGCCGGGAGCGAACATCCGCCCCCGGCCGCATGCGATCGGGTGTCAGGCGGGCTGGACGTCGATCGTGATGTCGGCCTTGCGCAGGCGATCGGTCAGGGCGTCGCCCATCGCCGAGGCGGGGGTGAGGATGCCCGCGATCTCCGGCAGCGTGTCGAAGGCCAGCGCCAGGCCGGACTGACCCAGCATGACCGCGGTGGCCTGATAGCCGGGATCACCCTTGCCCGCGAAGGTGCACACGTACTTCGCGCCGGAGGTGGTGTTGGCGAAGGTGCGCATGGTGAACCACCCGTTGCGACGGGCCTGCTCGCTCGGGCCGGTACCGGGCTTGGGCACCAGGCGGTCGATCACCTTGCGGCCCACCGCGACCCGCGACAGCAGCGCGCCCGCCGCCATCGTGGCCACGATGCCGCCCGCCATACCGGCCGCCACCAGCGGGGCGGTCGCGGACGAACCCGCGCTCATGACCTCGCGGTAGCGGAAGTTCTTGCCGTACGGCCAGCCCAGCAGGCCGTTGCTGCGCCGCACCACCTTGGTGTTGTGCGCGCCCATGATGAAGGTGGCCACCCAGCCGCTCAGGCTCGGATCGATATTGGCCGCGCGCTCGAGCGCCTGATCGCTCTGGCGGCCCACATCGGGCTCCATCGCCTTGTCCGGACTCAGCGAGTACGGGTGCGACATGATCGCGCCCTTCTTCGGATCCGCGGCGATGGCCTCCATCATGGCGCGGCCCGAATCCACGGTGCCGCCGCTCATTCCGCCCTTGAGCCAGGCGACCAGGGTGACATCGGTGAGCTCGCCGGTGGTGTCCGCGACGCTGCGCTTGTACAGCTGGTACACGCTCAGATCCGACGGAATCGAGTCGTAGCCACAGGAATTCACGATCTTGGCGCCGGTCTCGGCCGCCCGCTCGCCGTAGGCGTCGATGCACTCGCGGATGAACAGCGGCTCACCGGTGAGATCGGCGTAGTGCGTACCGTTCTCCGCGCACGCCCGCACCAGCGGCAGACCGTAGCGCAGGTACGGGCCGACCGTGGTCACCACGACCTTCGTCCGCGCCGCGAGCGCGTCCAGGCTGGCCTGATCGGTCGAATCCGCCTGCACCAGCGGCCAATTCGCCGCCAGCGGCCCGAGCTCGGCCCGCACCGCCTCGAGCTTGGCGGTCGAGCGCCCGGCCAGCGCGATGCGCGCCCCGGCGGGCGCGGCGCCGATCAGGTACTCCGCGGTCAGCTTGCCGACGAAACCGGTCGCGCCGAACAGGACCAGGTCGAATTCTCTGTCTGCCATGATGTCTGCCGTCCTGGAGGGTTCACGCCTTGGCGGCGCGTTTGCGGGTGGTCTTCTTCTTGGGTGCGGTGGTGGGTTCGGGCGCGGGGCGGTTCGCGAGCCATTGCCGGTGTGCCTTACCGAGTTCGGTCACCGGCTCCTCGCCGTAGATCCACTCGCAGGACACACGATGCCAATTGCCCGTGGCGCCCAGCTGGCCCAGCATGCCGAAGGTCAGAAAGTCCGCGCGGCGCGAGAACAGGTGCTCCGGCGGCAGATTCTGCTGTTTCATCCCGGAGAACTCGCTGGCCCGCGGATCCACCGCGAGCACGAACGCGCCCGACGCCAGCTCGGGGGTGATGGTGATGTCCTCGTCCACCAGGCCCCACTCGCACGCCGCCAGCACGTACTCCAGGCATTCCTCCGCGGTGATCTCCTCCGGGGAATCGATGACGCCCCGCTGAATCATCAACTCGCGCAGGTCTTCCGCGCGATCCTCGGCCGCGGCGCGAATACAGGTGGCCTCGAACTCCACGTGTTCGGGATCCATCCGGTTGTAGAGCCCGAAATCCAGGAACGCGACCCGGCCGTCCGCGCCGAGCAGCAGATTGCCCGGATGCGGGTCACCGCAGAACTCGTTGAAGGTGAACAGCGATCCGACGTAGAAGCGGTAGATGATCTCGCCGATCCGATCGCGCTCGGCGTCCGGCAGCGCCCGGATCTCCTCGAACCCGCGCCCGGCGAAGTACTCGCTCACCAGCACCCGCTGCGTGGACAGCTCCGGCATGGTGTCCGGCACCACGATGAACGGGTGCCCGGCGTACAGGGCGGCGATCTGCTGCTGGGTCGTCGCCTCGGCCACGTAGTCGAGTTCGCTCTCCAGATTCAGGCGCAGCTCGTCCAGCACGGCCGGGGTCACCCACGGCATCGCCGACTGCAGGATGCGCCGGAACATGGCCAGGTTCTTCAGGTCCGCGCGCACCGCGGCGTCGATCCCCGGGTACTGCACCTTCACCGCGACCGTGCGGCCGTCGTGCAGCTTCGCCCGGTACACCTGGCCGATCGAGGCGGCGGCGATCGGCTCGGGCTCGAACTCGGCGAACGCCTCCTCCAGGGTTTTGCCGAAATCCTCCTCGATGACCGCGCGCATCACCTCGAAGGACACCGTGGGCGCGCTGTCGCGCAGCACCGCCAGCCGGCGCTGGAAACGCTCACGATGCTCCGGCGGCACCAGATCCAGATCGAGCACGGACAGCATCTGCCCGAGCTTCATGGCCACACCTTTCATGGTGCCCAGCACCATGACCATCTGCTCGGTGGCCCGGATCATGGACTCCTCGGCCATGCGCTCGCGCACGGCCTCCGAGCGCCCGCGCATCGACCTGCGGGTCCGCTGGTTGCGTATGGCATTACCGGCGACGGCCATACCCAGCTTCGTCCCCCGCGCAAGCCTGGATGTGGGCAGCTCTTTCGCCATCAGTGACCCTCCATTGGACCCGGCGCCCCCATTGGTGGCGGTCCCGCCTCTCCGCGACTTTAGCGCCCGGCCTGGGAGCCGTACACGGTCTGAACGCGTGCCTGCGGTTCGGCGGCGCACCGATTCAGGGGGTACCCCGGGAGTTACCCCCGCCTTACGAGATCAGTTGTCGCCTCGACTTCGATCGCTCGCCGGCTCGCGAGCCTCAGTTCTCGGCACCCTCGATCTCACTCTTGTTCTCCGGATCTGGCAAGACGTGCTGGCGGGAGTTGAACCACTGCCGATCGCCGCCCGACCGCACCATGCCCTCGACGGCGCTCCACGCCATCATGGTCAGGTAGTCCAGCATCTCCTCGCTCGACATCGTGCGGTTGGTGATCCACCAGTCGGTGGCCAGCTGCACGCCGCCGACCAGGACGTAGGCCCACAGCATGGCGCCTTCGGTCCGGACGCCGCGATCGAATGCCTTGTCGATGATGACCGCAGAGACGACCTGCGCGAACAGCTTCTCGAAGTCGGCCAGGGTCGAGGTGTCGGTGGAGGACCCGTTGCCCATGATGAAGCGATAGACGTCGGTGTCCTCGTCGACCGTGTGCACGTAGGCGGCGAGGGTGTTGCGCACCAGCTGGTACTCGTCGAGGTCGTCGCTGATCGCGCCGTAGATGCGCGGCATGAGCGTGGTCTCGATGAACCGTTCCATGGTGGCGCGGGTCAGATCCTGTTTGTCGGAGAAGTACCGGTACAGGACGGTCTTGGAGACGCCGATCTCGGCGGCGATCTCGTCCATGCCCGCGTCGCCGCCGCGTTTGCGGATGGCCGCGAGCGTGCCGTCGACGAGTTCTTCCCGGCGGTCGATCTTGTGTTGCTGCCAGCGCCTTTTGCGGCCGTCCTCGCGCCCCGGCCGAGGGGAGGCGCCGTCGGTTCGGGTACCGGCGTCGACTGCTCTTTGGGTGGACAGCGTGACTCCCTGGTTCGCGGTGTGTGCTGGGCCTATTCAGCT
The DNA here is from genome assembly GCF_053981095.1 of Nocardia sp. NPDC003693. NCBI lineage: Bacteria > Bacillati > Actinomycetota > Actinomycetes > Mycobacteriales > Nocardiaceae > Nocardia > Nocardia sp. NPDC003693. The sequence goes on along the minus strand of NZ_JBSFNO010000006.1, from coordinate 173,999 downwards.
TAAGCCTCCCATGCGGCGGATCGCCGATGTTCGGGACCGGCCCGGTGGCCCGGACCAACTTCCGGGAAGCAGCAGAATGGACTCATGGAGCAACCTGCCGGCAGCACCGGGGTACTCGAATCGAGCGGCCGCGCGAGCAAGGCGGCCGCCCCGCCGGGCGGCGCGTTCGCCGACCTCCTGGACGAGGAGGGCAAGAAGAAGGAACTGTGGCGGATGAAGGCCATCGCCACCGGCTTCCTCGGGGCCGCGACCCTGATCTTCGTGTTCTGCGCCTGGTTCCAGTCGCGAGGTCAGGGCGGCGAGTGGATCGGCTACGTGAAGGCCGCGTCCGAGGCGGGCATGGTCGGCGCGCTCGCGGACTGGTTCGCGGTGACCGCGCTCTTCCGGCATCCGCTCGGCCTGCCGATCCCGCACACGGCCATCATTCGCAAGAAGAAGGACCAATTGGGCGCGGGGCTCGGTGATTTCGTGCGCACCAATTTCCTCTCGCCCGACGTGGTCGCGGCGAAGGTGAATTCGGCGCAGGTCTCGTTCCGGCTCGGCCGCTGGATGGCCGATCCCGAGCACGCGGCCCGGGTGGCGGAGGAGAGCGCGACCATTCTGCGCGCGGTGGTCGGGGTGCTGCGCGACGAGGACGTCGAGCAGATCATCGACCAGACCATCGTCAAGCGGATCGCCGAGCCGCAGTGGGGTCCGCCCATCGGCAAGGTGCTCAACGAGCTCATCGCCGACAATCGCCAGGGTCCGCTGCTGGATCTGCTGGCCGAGCGCGCGCATCAGTGGGCGCTGGATTCCCAGGACACCATCGACAAGATCATCAACCGGGACGCGCCCGGCTGGGCGCCCAAGTTTGTCAATTCCATGCTCGCCGAGAAGATCTATCGCGAGCTGGTGGAGTTCACCTGGAAGGTGCGGACGCAGCCCGATCACGAGGTGCGCCTGGCGGCCAACCGCTTCCTCGAGGAATTCGCGCACGATCTGCAATTCGACGACGCCATGATCGCCAAGGCGGAGAAGATCAAGACCGAGCTCATGGGCCGGCAGGAGATCACCGGTATGGCGCACGCCACGTGGCGGGCCGCCAAGCGGATGATTCTGGAGTCCGTGGACGATCCGAACTCGACCCTGCGGCGCAAGGTGTCGGAGAACGTGCAGCAGCTCGGCGAGCGGCTCTCGGCCGACGCGGAGATGCGCGCCAAGGTCGACAACTGGCTCGAACGCGGTGTGCGCTATCTCATTTCCAACTACGGCGACGAGGTTGCCACGCTGGTGAGCGATACCGTGGCACGCTGGGACGCGGAGGAAGCCAGTCGCAAGATCGAATTGGCGGCGGGCAAGGATCTGCAATTCATCCGCATCAACGGCACGGTCGTCGGCTCGCTCGCCGGACTCGTAATCTATTCCGTTTCACATTTGCTGTTCAATGGCTGACCCGCTCGGCGCCGGGCGTTAGCCGAAACACTGCTAGCAGAGCGCTTGCAAGAGCTAGCACCTGGTTTTAGAATTGGCCGTACAACCACCAGAAGGTGCGTGATGACGAACGATCCCGAGGTTTCCGAACCGATCGAGGGCGACACCGCGGAGACGTCCGCCGCCGACGATCGGACGGGTCGCGTAGCCAACGCGGCTCACGACATCGGGGGCTTCATCCGAGCACAGCGTGAGGCCGCACAGGTCTCGCTGCGTCAGCTCGCACTGCTGGCGGGGGTGAGCAACCCGTATCTCAGCCAGATCGAGCGCGGACTGCGCAACCCGTCCGCCGAGGTGCTCGCGCAGATCGCGAAGGGTCTGCGGGTGTCCTCGGAGGTCTTGTACATGCGGGCCGGGTACCTCGAGCAGAGGCCGCACGGTCCCGTCCGCGACGCCCTGCTCGCCGACACGGAAATCTCCGAGCGGCAGAAGCAGGTGCTGTTGGACATCTACGAATCGTTCCGCCGGGAAAACGCGGCGAGCGAGGACAGAGGGGACGCGACGAACCAATTGGGGGGCGCTCCCGGGGGAAACGAGGGCCGAAACGCCCTCAGGGACAACGAGGTTCCGAACCGCACAACCGAAGTTCCGTCACGCCAGGAGAACGAGACACATGACTGAGACCAGCACGCGCACCGCGACCGTGACCAAGCCCATCTACGCCACCGTCGGCGCCGGCGACGCGATCTACGCGTCCGTGCTCGACACCATCGAGAAGCTCCGCGGCAAGGCGGCCTCCGCCGACGTGTCCGGCCGGGTGGAAGAGGCGCGCGAGCGCTTCGCGAACCTGCCCGCCGACGCCAAGGGCCAGGTCGACGTCCTGCGTCAGCGCATCTCCGCGCTGCCGTCCGAGCTGCCCGAGGACCTCGCCGAGCTGCGCGAGAAGGCCACCGCCGAGGAGCTGCGCAAGCTCGTCGACCAGTACTACCACCAGCTGCTGGACCTCTACGCCGACTTCGCCGCCCGCGGCGAGGAGACCGTCGAGAAGCTGCGCACCAACCCGACTTTCGAGGAGCGCTTCGCGCAGGTCGAGACCCTGTACTCCGACATCGTCGCGCAGGCGCAGGGCGTGGTCGGCAAGGTGTCCGACCAGGTGTCGCCGCTGCTGGGCGCCAAGACCGCGCCGGTGGCCGAGGAGGCCGTCGACGCCGAGGTCGTCCAGGTCGAGACCGTGACCGAGCCCGCCCCGGTCGTCGAGACCCCGGCTCCGGCCCCGGCCAAGAAGGCCCCCGCGAAGAAGGCTCCGGCCAAGAAGGCCGCGCCCGCCGCCAAGAAGTAAGCGGTTCCGGGTTCGATCGGACCGCGGCCCTCGCACAGTCACTGTGCGGGGGCCGCGGTCGTTTCCGGGTCCGGTGTGTGGTTCGCGTTTCGCCCGGTGACCTGCGTTGGGCCGTCGCGTCGAGTGTCGGCGGCCGGAACCCGCGGCCGGTGATGTCACGCTCGTATGATGGGCGGGGTGATGGGCAATATTCCGCAGTTGATTCTGCAGGTGCTGTGGTACCTCGCCTTCGGTATGACGGTCTTCGCGCTGGTGCACGCCATCCGGCAGCGCCCGGACGCGTTCACCGCCGTGGACAAGCTGACCAAGCCGGCGTGGCTGGCGATTCTGGCGGCGTCGCTGGGCGGGCTGCTGCTCGGGGGGACCGTGGTCGGGCTGCTCGGTATCGCGGCGATCGTGGCCACCGGCGTGTATCTGGCCGACGTGCGGCCCAAGGTCGACGAAATCCAGCGGGGTCCGCGCTGGTGATCGCCGGGTCGCGGCCCGGTTCGAAGCGATCGGAGGGATAAGTCCCAGGTAGTCGGCCGATCGCGAAATTTTTGGGTGCTTGCACTAGCTAGCACGCTCTCGCGGAGTTACTGTAATTGTCAGTAACACAAAGGAGTGTCCTATGCGGGCAATGCTGCCCTCCCGGGCCGACCTGGGCGTCAGAATCAGCGAGCTGCTGCGTCAGCACCGCGCCGACCTGCGCACTCGCACCTATGCCAACGCGGATCTGAATCCGCCCGCCGGACCCTACGAGGTCGTTCCGGTGACCACGACCGACGGCGCGCACCTGCGGGTGCACGCCTACGGGCCGGCCGATGCCGAGGCCATCGTGCTGGTGCACGGCTGGACCTGCGCGCTCGAATACTGGAACCCGCAGATCAACGCCTTCGCCGGCGACTACCGCGTCATCGCCTACGACGTGCGCGGGCACGGGGAGAGCGAAGAGGGCACCGCCCCGCTCACCGTCGATCAGCTGGCCGACGACCTGGACGCGGTGCTCGATGCCACCCTGCGGCCGGGCCAGCGCGCGGTGCTGGTGGGACACAGCCTGGGCGGCATGACCATTCAGGGCTGGGCCGGGCGGTATCCCGACCATGTTCAGCAGCGGGCACGAGCGGTGCTGCTGTGCAATACCGCCGCGAGTGAGCTCATCAACCACACCACCGTGGTCCCGTTCTGCAACCGCGGCGGAATTCTGAAGTTGCCGTTCGCCGTCGGCCTGCTCGGGCTGAGCCTGCCCGTGCTCTTCCCGCCGATCGCGCCGGTGAGCTGGCTGTTCCGCCGTCAGATCATGAGCCTGAACTCGGTGGGCGACATCGCCGAGTTCGCGCAGAACATCGTGCGGTCCTGCCCGGCCAAGGTGCGCGGGCGCTTCGGCGAACTGCTCTCGCACATGGACGTTGGCCGCGGCGCGGTGAATCTGACCGTGCCGACGAGCATCGTCGCCGGCTCGGCCGACGATATGACCCCGGTCGTGCACTCGGATCGCATCGCCGAAATGCTCACCGAGGCGGGCACTCTCGACGGGTACCGCATCCTGCCGACCGGTCATCTGGGCAACGTGGAGGCCTACCGCGAGTTCAACGGTGAACTCGCCCGGGTTGCCAAGGCCGCGTTCGGGATTCCCGCTCGGGTCGTCGGAGCCTGAGCGGCGCCGGGGTTTTCGGGGTGGGGATTTCCACCCCCGGGGTCCATTGTCCGCGGGCGTGAACCGCCGCAGGATGTGTCGTAGATAACAGCGCCGGCCCGTGATCGTCGCGCGCGCGGTGAATGCCGTTGCGGTGGAACGGGTATTCGGTGACAAGGGTCGCGAACGGTGAATTCGAAAAAGTTCGCCGCTTGCTCTAGCAAGCACCATAGCTAGCGCGGTACTGTGGCCGGGAACACAAAGGAGTGCTCATGCTGGTGAAACTGCCTGAGACGGGCGCGGATTTCCTGACCGCACCCTTCCGCACCGCACTGCGGAACCGGACCTACGCGACCGAGTCCTTCAACACGCCGCGGCCCGCCGAAGTCATTCCGGTCACCACCCGGGACGGCGCCACCCTGCGCGTACACGCCTACGGGCCCGCCGACGGCGAGACCATCGTGCTGGCGCACGGCTGGTCCTGCGCCCTCGACTACTGGAACCCGCAGATCAACGCCTTCGCCGGCGAGTACCGGGTGATCGCCTTCGATCAGCGCGGACACGGGGAAAGCGACAGCGGGAGCATCGCTTTCGGGCCCGACCAGCTCGCCGACGACTTCGCCGAGATCCTCGCGGCCGTCCTGCGGCCCGGACAGCGCGCCACGCTGGTCGGACACAGCATGGGCGGCATGACCATTCAGGCCTGGGCCCAGCGGTATCCCGAGCAGGTCGCCCAGCGCGCCTCCGCGGTGCTGCTGGCCACCACCGCCGCGCGCCGGATCAGCACCCGGGCCACCGTGCTCCCGGTCTTCAACACCCTTGTCCCCGCGCCGGACTGGCTGACCCTGGTGCTCTTCGGTACCCCGGTGCCGCTGCCGGGCGGGCGGGCCATGAACGTGGTCGCCAAGAGCCGGTTGATGACCGCCACCGCCACCGACGACGAGGCGAGTTTCGGTCTGTCCGTGGTGCGTTCGTGCCGGCCGTCGGTGCGCGCCGCCGTCGCCCGCGGGCTGCTCGATCTCGATCTGCACGGCGCGGCCGCGAACCTGACGGTGCCCACGACGGTCATCGCGGGGTCGCACGACCGCCTGCTGCCCGAGGTGCACTCGCGCGAGATCGCCGACACCCTCGCCGACGCGGGCTATCTCGACCGCTACGTCATCCTGCCCACCGGGCACCTGGTGAACATCGAGGCCCAGTCGGCGTTCAACAACGAGCTGCACCGTTTGATTCGCATGGGACGTCGGGGCTCCGCCGCCTCCCCGCGAATCACAGCCTGAGCTGCTGCCCCGCCTCTCCGCGAATTACAGCCTGACTCAGGTGGGTTCACGGTTGCGTCGGCCGCCGGCGGGATCGTGGTGGGAAGGTTCGCCCGCACCCGGGGAGTTACCCCGACCGGAACGAGATCAGGTGCCGACTCGGGCAACGAGATGCCCTGGCCGAGAGCGTGGCTGCCGCCTGGCTCCTGATCGCCTTCCGGCTCAGGGATCGAGCGCCTGATTCGGGATCGACTGTCGGCCGGGCTATCCGGTGCCCCGGCCGAGATCAGTTGTCGCCTCTGGCGACGAGTAAGCCCCTGTCACACAACGGCGTGTGGCAGGGGTGCGTCGTCTCCGGCCGCGAATCATCGCCCTGGTCGGGTGGTCTCGTGGCTGCCGCGGCCCGCAGGGGATCGTGGCGTTGTCTCGGTTGATGCGAGCGCAGGTGACGAGGCCCGCCCTGCCGCACGAACTCTCGGGGCAGGGCGACCGGAACCTGCTAGTTGAAGACCACCGTGCGGCGGCCGTGGACCAGGACTCGGCCCTCGAGGTGCCAGCGGAGGCCGCGGGCCAGGACCACGCGTTCGATGTCGCGGCCCTGGCGGACCATGTCGTGGATGGTGTCCGCGTGGTCGATGCGGGTCACGTCCTGTTCCAGGATCGGGCCCGCGTCCAGTTCGGCGGTCACGTAGTGGCAGGTCGCGCCGATCAGCTTCACGCCGCGGGCGAAGGCCTGGTGGTAGGGGCGGGCGCCGACGAACGACGGCAGGAAGCTGTGGTGGATGTTGAGCGCGCGGCCCGCCCAGTGCTCGCACAGCTCCGGGGGCAGCACCTGCATGAAGCGGGCCAGCACCACCGCGTGCGGGTCGTGCGCGTCGACCAGTTCCCGGACCTGTTCGAAGGCGGGGCCGCGCTCGGCGGGATCCTTCGGGAAGGGCACGTGGTGGAACTTCACGCCGTGCGCCTCGGTCATGCCCGCGAGGTCGGGGTGGTTGCCGATGACGGCCTCGATCGTGGCGGGCAGCTCGCCGCTGCCCGCGCGGCCGAGCAGGTCGTGCAGGCAGTGCCCGTCCTTGCTGACCAGCAGTACCGCGCGGCGGCGTTCCCCGGTGTCGTGCAGCTGCCAGTCGGTCTCCGGACCCAGTTCGGCGGCGATCGCGGCGAACCGGTCGCGCAGCTCGTCCAGTTCGAACGGGACGGTCGCCGCCTTGATGGCCTGGCGGGTGAAGAACCAGCCGGTGTCCAGGTCGGAGTGGTATCCGGCCTCGACGATCGACCCGCCGAAGTCGGCGATGAACGAGGTGATGCGGGCGATGATGCCGGGACGGTCGGGGCAGCCCAGGGTCAGCACGAAGCGACGGTCGTCCGGATTGCCGGGGGTGGAACTCATGCTGGTCACCCTATGCGGCCGCCGCGGGCGGTCGGCGTCCGGCCGTGGCGGCGGGCGCGGGTGGCCGGTACGACCGGCGGATCGGCCGGCTCCGGGTGGGCGGCGGGTCAGAGTTCGTAGAAAGGGTCCGGGTAGCGGAAGTCGCCGATGATCTCGCCGTCGTAGGCGGCGAGCGGCCGGACCTGGAAGTGGGCGGCCCAGTCGGGCTGATCCGGGGCGATGCCGAGCCGGGCGCCGGGGACGAAGCCGAACCGCGGGTACCAGTCCAGGCTGCCGAGCAGCCCGACCAGCGTCTCGTCCAGGGCCTCGGCGGCGCCCAGGGCGGCGTGCATGAGGGCCGAGCCGGCCCCGTGCGCCTGCGCCTCGGACAGGACGCCGATCGGGCCCAGCGCGAGGACCGGGAACGGGCCGATGCCCGCCCGGGTGAGGCAGACGTGCCCCACGACGCCCTGGTGGATCTCGGCGACCATCGACAGGGTCGGGATCCAGGCCGAATGGTCGCGCAGGTGGCGCACCAGCCCCACTTCGGGTGGGTCGGTGCGGGTGGTGGCGAGGCCGCTGCCGGGGGCGTTCGCGTACTGACTCGCGAAGGCGCTGCGGTGTACCGCGTCGATCGCGGCGGCGTCGCCGGGACGTTCACGACGGATCAACACCCTACGAGTGTGCGTGACGGCATCGCCGGGACGCAACGAAATTCGCTATCGATATGCCAAACTCAACGCTCATGGCTGAGCTTTCCCGCCGTGACGTGGCGGCGATGATCGATCACACGCTGCTCGCACCGGAAGCGACCGTTCCGGATGTCGAGGCGCTCATCGAAGAGGCCCGTGAGCTGGGCGTCTTCGCCATCTGTGTCTCACCGGCGATGCTGCCGGTGCGGGCGCCGGGACTGGCGGTGGCCACGGTCGCGGGTTTTCCGTCCGGCAAACATCATTCGCTGATCAAGGGCGCCGAGGCGCGCCTGTCCGTGGACCAGGGGGCGGCGGAGGTGGACATGGTCATCGACGTCGGCGCGGCCGTCGCCGGCGACTACAACGCGGTGCTGGGGGACATCATCACCGTGCGCGAGGCCGTCGGTCAGCGGGCGCTGCTGAAGGTGATCATCGAGTCCGCGGCGCTGAGCGACGCGGCGATCGTCGAGGTGTGCCGGGTGGCGGAAAAGGCGGGCGCGGATTTCGTGAAGACCTCGACCGGATTCCATCCGGCGGGCGGGGCGAGCGTGCACGCGGTGCGGCTGATGGCCGAGACGGTGGGCGGGCGGCTGGGTGTGAAGGCCAGCGGCGGAATTCGCACGTCGGCCGCGGCGGCGGAGTTGATCGCGGCCGGGGCGACCAGGCTGGGGCTGTCGCGTTCTCGTGAAGTGCTGGCGGGCTTTCCGGCCTGATCGGCCGACGTGCGGTGCCGGAGCGGCGAATTCGCGTGCTACTCCCGTGCCCGAGCCGGGATTCCGGCGCGGGCACGGGAGTTCGTGATCAGCAGCGCAGTTCGGCGGTCTGCTGCTGTCCCTCGACCGGTTCGAGCTTGGTCGGCCCGCCGCGCAGGGACACGTGCAGGCCGTCCGAGGTGACCTCGATCTTGGTGGGCTGCAGGCCCATCGGGTAGCTCTGCAGGCTCTCGGTCATGAGTTCCACGATGCCCGAGACCAGATCGGTGGGCAGGCCGATGCCGAGCAGGGCGGCCGACATGGTCTCGACCTCGATCTTGTCCCCGACCACTTGGGGCTTGATCTGCAGTTCGGCCAGCCCGCCCAGCACCGCGAAGGTCAGGGTGCCGGATTTGGGATCGGAGGTGGAGCTGGATATCAAGCCGCCCATCGTTTTCGCGATGCCCTCGTTGCTCCAGCTGACCTCGGCCTCGGAGCTGCCGACGCTGCCGCTCTTGCCGTCGTCCTGCATCTCGAGGTCGTTGAAGACCGCGTGCACCTTCATGCCCACGGCCGGGCCGAATTTGGTGTCGTCGCTGTCCACGGTGACCGAGCCGACCTTCTTGTCGAGCATGGTGATGAGCATGGGCTTGGCGCCGAACGAGACGTCGATCTTGGAGCCCATCTGCTGCTCGAATTGCGAAGCGATGCAGTTCTCCACGCTGCGGCGGGCGTACGCCTCACCGAAGGCCAGGCCGCCGACGAGCACCATCGCCACGACGACGGCGACGATCAACGCGGTCCGGCGCTTGCGTTTCCCGCCGGGCGAACCGCCCTGCCCGCCGGTGGTATTCGCGGTCGGCGGGGGCGTGCCGGGCGGTATCCGCGCCCCGGCGGCGACCGGGGGCGCGCCGGCCGCGGCGGCATAGGCCGCGTCGCCGGGATGCAGTGCGCGGGTGGGATGGTCGCCGGTGTCGCCCGGTTCGGGTGCGGGCAGTACTTCGGTGTGTCCGGCGGCGGGCTCCGGCAGTACCTCGGTGCTCCCGGCGGCGGGCTCGGAGGGCGTGCCGAAAGCGACGGTCGCCTGTTCGTAGCGTTCGGTTTCGGGTGCTCGGGAGCCCTCGTCGGCGCCGAACCGCTCGGTTTCGTGCCACCATTCCGCGGGCTGCGCGGTGCCCTGGCCGGGAATGACCTGGGTCTTGTCCGCGTCCGCGCCGGGTTTCGCGACGACGGTGGCGGCCTCCGCGTCGGATAGTTCGCCCGGGCCGCCCGAATTGTCGGATTTCTTTGTGCCCGAATGGATTACTTCGGTCGGCTGAGCCTGCTCAGCGGGTGCGGCGGCGCCGGCGGCGCCCGCGTCGTGCTCCGAGGCGGGCCGGTCGGTGTCGTCCGAGTGTGGGTTCGAAGACATGTGGCCGATTGTTCACGAGCTTTCTGTGCGTGCTCTGTGCTTCCGGTGAGGTGTCGGCTCACTCCCGGCGGATTGTGACCTAACGCACAGGTGAGCGCGTAGCCTGAATCCATGGCTGGGAGTGCGGCACCGGAGCCCGATCCGGAAAACGGGTGGCTGGCGTTGCAGGAGTTGGCCGGTCGGCATGCCGGGTATTTCACGACCCGGCAGGTGTTGCAGACCGGGAGCGAGGCCCGCATCCGCGACGGTCTCCGGGACGGCTCGGTGGTCCGGGCCGGGGTGGGATTGCTGCGGCTGGCCGCGTGGCCCGACGGGCCGCTGGACGAGTACGCCATGTGGTCGGCGTGGTTCGACGGCGCGGCCGCGGTCTCCCATCACAGTGCCGCCGAACTGCACGGACTGGGCCGGTTGCGGCCGCGCTTCGTGCACATGTCGGCGCGGGTCGGGCGGTTCCCGCTCTCGCCCCGGCTGGTGGTGCTGCGGCGGACCTTCGCGCGCAAGGACGTGGAATCGGCGGGCACGTTCCTGGTGACCACGCCGCTGCGCACGGTGCTGGATCTGGCCGAGGCGGGGATCGGGCAGTCCGCCCTGGACGAGGTGGTCGCCGACGCGGTGGCCATCCACCGCTGCGACACCGCCGAAATCCGCTCCGCCAGTGCGGGTCTGCCGCCGTCCACCGCGGCGCGGTTGCACCGGGCGCTCACCGGGGCCTGACGCCGCGGTGAATGTCCGTTTCCCGAGTGTTGCCCGGCCGGGTTTCGTGGCAGGGTGATCGACTATGGGGATCCTCCGCACCGGTGTCTGGGATCTGGCCTTTCCGCCCGGGCCGCCCGAGCGGATGGCGGAGATGTTCTCGGCGGCGGTCGTCGCCGACGCGGTGCGCCGCTATGACGCGGACCTGGCGCAGTCGGTCGAGACGATGCGGGACTGGCGGCACGGCTACCACCCGGTCTTCCGCGCGCTGACCGCGCTGGCGGTGAGCGCGCCCCGGGTCTCGCACGGCACCGCGCGCGACGGGCTGCACGCGGTGCGGGCCATGCTGCGCTTCGCGGCCGGGCACACCGTGACCTCGCTGGACGGTGCGGATCTGGCGGCCGCGGCCGCGGGCGCCGAGCTCGGTGTCGCGAGCGTCGAGGGGGCCGCCGAACCCCGTCGGCGTCTCGAAATCCCGTGGCAGGGAAAGACGCTGGCGGAGGAGGAACTGCTGCGGCAGCTCACCGACTGGCAGCGGCGGGGCATCGTCGAACCCGGTTTCGCGGATGCCGTCCGCGCCGTCGCCGAACATCCGGAGTGGTTGTCGCTGCCGGGTTTCCGCATGACCATCACCGGGGCGGCGGCCACGCTGAGCCCGCTGCGGCCGCTGCTGTCCTGGGGCGCGCAGGTGCTGGCGGTGGAGCTGCCCGGGCGCGGGCGCTGGGATCGGCTGCGCGCGCGAGCGCGGGCGAGCGCCGGCGTCATGCGGTACCCGGTCACCGACCGGGGGCCGGGCGTGGACATCGGCAACGGCTTTCCGGCGCTGGCGCAGTGGATCAGCGCGCACTCCGACGCGCGGCCGGTGCTCGGCGCGTACGCGGGGCGGGCCGGGGCGGCCGGGTTGCGGATCGCCGCGGCCTCGGACGTGCTGGCCGAGGCGGTGCTGGGCCGGCATCCCGATGCCGTTCTGGCCCTGCACGGTTCGCCCGCCGACTGCTACGCCGTGCCGGAGTCGGTGGTGCTCGGCGCGCGGGAGCATCTGGCCGACAGCGGGATTCGCGGGTCGGCCCGGGACCTGCTGCACCGGCTGGCCCCGCGGTCGCTCTATCACCTCAACTACACCCGCCCCACCTTCGACGCCGACGGCGCGCCCTGGGGCCTGTTCGACAATCTGCCCTATCTCGCGGGCCCCGATTACGCGCTGGCCCAGCGCCTTCCGCGCTGGCGCGCCACCCTGGCCCGGGAGTCCGGGCACACCGTGTCGTACACGGTCACCCCGCCCATCTGGACCGCGACCGCCCAGCAGCCGCTGTGGCGTAGCGCCGCGCACCGGGCGGCCGCGCAGTTCGGGATCGAGGTCTTCGACCCCGCGACCGCCCGGGTCCTGCTGGCCGCCAAACTCGTCGCGGACCTGTTCGCCCCGGCCCCGCCCGCCCCGAATCCCGAGTCGCTCTTCACCGTCGGCGCCGCGCACGGCGGCCTGTGGCGCCAGCCCTTCACCCCGCGCTCCCTGGTGGCGCCCGCCGCCCTCACCGGTTCGATCCAGACCCTGCGCGACCGGATCCGGCCGGCCTGAGCCCCGCGGGTTCACCGTCGCCGCGAGCGCTCTGACCGGTCCGGCGGATCCGGCCGCGACCAGGCGGGTGGTCGCCGGATCCGGCTGGATTCGTGACAGCGATGGCGGCGGTCGTCGATGCGCACCGCGGGTTCTTCGGACGGCGTGTCCCGAGCGTCGTTCACGCCCGGCGCGGGGAAGCGGTTGTGGCGTCGGTAGATCGGGAGTCAGGGGAGCGGGGCCACCGCGGACCAGGGGATGGTGAGCTGGTTGTCACGCAGGCGGCGGCGCTGGGGGCGCAGCGGGAAGCCTTGTTCGCGTAGGAGATTCGCGGCGTGCCGCCAGCGGGCGCGCGGGCCGTAGGGCGCCAGGGGAGCGGCCACCGCCCAGGCGCGGTCGGCGGCGGTGAGCAGGGTGTGGACGGGCTCGCCGGGGACGTTGCGGTGGATGAGCGCCTTCGGGAGGCGCTCGGCTATGTCGGAGGGCTGGTCGACGGTGAAGGGGTCCCAGGCCAGGGTGAGCGAGAGCGGGCCCTCGCGGTCCAGCAGGATCCAGGCGCAGCGGCGGCCGAGCTCGTCGCAGGTGCCGTCCAGCAGCAGGCCGCCGGGCGCCAGGCCGGACACGATGGTGGACCAGGCGCCGGGGACGGCGGATTCGGGGTACTGGCGCAGGACGTTGAAGGCGCGCACCAGATTCGGGCGCAGGCCCGCCAATTCGAAACCGCCCCGGGCGAACCCGACGCCGTCGCGGCCCGGGACCACGCGCTCGGGATCGATCTCGAGGCCGAACACGCGCAGGTCCGGGCGCACCGCGCGGAGCCGGGCCGCCATCTCCAGGGTGGTGACCGGGCTGGCGCCGTACCCGAGGTCGACCACGAGCGGATCCGGCGCCGCCAGCAACCTGCTGGTGATCAGGGCGTCGTGCGCCATCCATCGATCACCGCGGCGGAGCCGGTTGATGCCGGTGGTGCCGCGGGTGATCGTGCCGATCGGTTTCAGCCGACGGGGTGCTGCTGATCCAGCCAGCGCTGCGTCACCTCTGCCTCGGCTCGGAACAGGTCGACCAGATTCACGAGCATGAGCTGTTCGAGTCTGCGTCCGAAGAATGGAATCTGCACCGTCGCACGCGAAGTCGTGCGCAGCGTGCAGCCGGTGTCGGTCGGGAAGAGGCGCATGTCGCCGCCCAGGGTGCCGGGCGCGCCGGGCAGGTCGGTGGTGTACGCGCCGGTCGACTCGGGTCCGAACGCGCCCCAGCGCTCGCGGCGGGTGATGACCATGTCGTCGCGCCAGAACGAGCGCGCCATGTCCGGCAGCGACTCGCGCGGCAGCACGTGCCGCATCTCGACCTCGATGCCGTTGTCACCGGCGTCCAGACTCACCAGATCGTTGGGTGAGTGTTTCCGCATCTCCTCGATGCGCGCGTCCCACAGGTCACGGTTCGCGAGGGCCGCGTACACCTCTTTCGTGGTGTGCAGCGAATAGCGTGCGGAGTAGTCGAGTCGGCGAGGCACGATCGGTCAGGTTACTGCGGGATGTGCCCCGTCAGTGTGAACTCAGCCAATTGGCAGTGAACTCGGCTTCGCGTTCGAGCAGTTCGGTCAGGTGCTGCTGCACGGCGGCCTCGATCTTCTTGCCGAAGAGCGGGATCTTGACCTCGATGCTGGCGTCCACCACGAAGACCGAGCCGGTGCCGTCGTCGGTGACCGACAGGGTGCCCTGCACGGTCGCGGGCGCGCCCTCGACGCGGGCTTCGACGGTGCCGCCGCTGCCGTCCCAGGTCTCGGTGCGCGGGATGATCAGGTCGCCGGGGCGGACCGCGGTGATCTGGGTGGGGAGCTCCTCGGCGGGGATGGCCTGCACCATGTCCACGCGCACGTGATCGCCGTTGATCGAGATGGCGTCGATGCGGGCGTTCGGGCCGCCGACGTTCTCGATGCGGTCCTTCCAGTACTGCTCGCTGGAGAAGGCAGCGCGCACGGCGGCGGTGGAATGCGGGGAGTGCGCAGTGAAGGCCAGAGGTGTCGCCATGGTCGGACAGGCTACCGTCTGTGCCTGTGCGTACTTCTGGGGTGGTGTCCTTCGACGACCTGCGGGACCGGCTCGCCGAGACCGGCGCGGTGCTGCGCGACGCGGTTCCGCTGGCGGAGCTGACGACCCTGCGGGTGGGCGGGCCCGCGGTGCTGGCCGACTGCGCGAGCACCGAGTCGCTGGTGGCGACCGTGCGCGCGCTGGACGCGGCCGGAATTCCGGTGCTGCTCATCGCGGGCGGGTCGAATCTGCTCATCGCCGATTCCGGGTTCGCCGGGGTGGCGGTGCGGATCGCGACCACCGGGGTGCGAATCGGCGCGGACTCGGTGATCGCGGAGGCGGGCGCTAACTGGGACGCGGTGGTGGCGGCGACGGTCGAGGCCGGGTTCGGCGGGCTCGAATGCCTGTCCGGTATCCCGGGTTCGGCGGGTGCGACGCCGGTGCAGAACGTCGGCGCGTACGGGGTCGAGGTGGCGTCGCTGCTGCGCCGGGTGCGGCTGCTGGATCGGGCGAGCGGGGAGATTCGCTGGGTGGAGCCCGGTGAGCTGGGGTTCGGGTACCGCACCTCGGTGCTCAAGCACAGTGACGCGGCGGTGGTGCTGGAGGTCGAATTCGCCTTGCGCGCCGATGGTTCCAGTGCGCCGCTGGGGTATCGCGAGCTGGCGGCCGCGCTGGGGGCGACCGAGGGCGAGTCGCGGCCGGCCGAGCTGGTGCGGGCGGAGGTGCTGCGGTTGCGTGCGGGCAAGGGCATGGTGCTCGATCCGGCCGATCACGACACCTGGAGTGCGGGCTCGTTCTTCACCAATCCGGTCATTCCGGACAGTCGGGTCGAGGAGGTGCGTGCGGCGATCGCCACACATGTCGGCGCCGATGTGGCGGTGCCCACCTGGGCCGTTGCCGACGGCGTGAAGTTCTCCGCCGGGTGGCTGATCGAACGCGCCGGATTCGCCAAGGGCTTCCCGGGAGCGGACGCGCCCGCGCGACTGTCCACCAAACACACTCTCGCCCTGACCAATCGGGGCGCGGCGACCGCCGCCGACATCGCCGCGCTGGCGCGCGAAGTTCGCGAGGGAGTTGCTGAGCGTTTCCGGGTGCACCTGGAGCCGGAGCCCGTGACGGTGGGTCTGACCCTGTAGGCGTGGTCGGCGCCACCGTGGCCGTGGCCGGGGGACCGGATTTGCGGGGGTAACGTCGGAACGGTGAACAGTCGAGGACGAGTGCCCGCGCGACGGGCTATTACGGTGCTGGCGGCGCTGCTCGCGATCATCGCCATGGTGGCCGGATGTTCATCGGACAAGGGCGGCGGCGGCAAGGACGAGCCCGCCGCACCCGCGGCCAAGGTGTCGATCGAACCCGACGACGGCGCGACCGATATCAGCCCCACCGCGCCGATCTCGGTCTCGGTGACCGGCGGCCGCATCGACCAGGTGGCGCTGAGTAACCCGAACGGCAAGCAGGTCAGCGGTGAATTGAGTTCGGACGGAACCAAATACACCATCACCGAACCGCTCGGCTACGGCATCACCTACACCTGGTCCGGCACCGCGGTCGGCACCGACGGCAAGCCGGTGCCGATCGAATCGAAGTTCACCACCCTCGAACCCAAGAACGAGGTGCCGGCGACGATCAACATCGGCGACGGGCAGGAGGTCGGCATCGCGGCGCCGATCATCCTGCAGTTCACCGGGCACGTCACCGACAAGGCGGCCGTGCAGCAGGCGCTGACCGTCACCACCAACCCCGTGACCGAGGGATCGTGGGCGTGGCTGCCCGATTCCGACGTGGGCTCGCGGGTGCACTGGCGGCCGCGCGAATACTGGCAGCCCGGCACCACCGTCAAGGTGGCGGCCAAGCTCTACGGGCTGGACTTCGGCGGCGGCAACTACGGCGTCACCGACCTGACCTCGGACTTCACCATCGGCCGCGCGCAGATCGTGCGCGCCAACGCCCCGAGCCACCGCATGGAGGTGGTCCGCGACGGGCAGATCGTGTTCGACTTCGCGGTCAGCTACGGCGAGGGCAACGAGGATCGCAACGTCACCCGCTCCGGCGTGCACGTGGTGACCGAGAAGTACGAGGACTTCATGATGTCCAACCCGCCGTACTACACGAACGTGCGCGAGCGCTGGGCCGTGCGGATCTCCAACAACGGCGAGTTCATCCACGCGAACCCCGAATCGCTGTCCGCGCAGGGCAACACGAACGTGACCAACGGCTGCATCAACCTCAGCCCCGCCGACGCCCAGTCCTACTTCCCGACCGCCCTCTACGGCGACCCGGTGGAGGTGACCGGGACCCGGATCGACCTCTCCGCCGCCGACGGCGACATCTACGACTGGGCCCTGGACTGGACCACCTGGCAGGGCATGTCCGCCCTGCCGGACGGCTCCGGCTCCGCCGCGGCGTCCGGCGCCCCGTCCGCGGGCGGTCGCTGACCCCGTAGTCCCGCGGCTTCGCCGCCGGCAGCGCCGACCGAACGGCGGCGCGGGCACCACACCCGCGCCGCCGTTCCGCGTCCAGGTAGCCGCTCGGATCGATGCTCATCCACGCGGTGGGGCGGCTCCGCACGGTCATGAAGGCTGCTCGGCGTTGTCATGGCTGTTGGTCCTGTTGCCGCCCGCCGGGATGGTTGACAGGCGGCACGGGTCTCGCTGCAGCCGCACGGCCGTTCAGCGATAGGTGCATCCGCCGGAGTGAGTGGCGACCGGTGCGCGGAAGCAGGGCGGGACCGGCGGGCTCCGACCGGCCGGAGTGCCGGGTTCGGGTGGCTGTGGTGGGCCGCGCGGTGAGAGGAGCCGGCTCGTTCCGGATGCGGGGGCGGAGGCGGGGGATTATTCTGCGCCGAACTGGTTCGGCGGAAGAGGCTCGGCGTGGTTGCTAGCGCATCGGCAACGGCGGCAACGGACTTCGTGCGCGCGCTCGGGCCCTCGGAGCGGTGGTTCTGGATCATCGACCGGATCTCCCCGGCCAACTGTGTCGCGCGGGTGCGGGTGCACGGGCGGCTGGGTGCGGACGAGCTGGCCGGGGCGGCGGCCGCGCTGGTCGCGGAGTACCCGCTGCTGCGGGTCGGGGTGCGGGACGCCGGGCACGGTGATCCGCGGCTGTTCGAGTTCGCCGAGCCGGGGATTCCGATCCGGCGGGTGGCGGCGGGCGGGGGTGCGGCCGCGTTCCCGGGCGAGATGGCGAGAAGCGCGACCGTACGCGCCGGTCTCGTCGCAACCGGTGCGATGCGACGGGCAGGCACGCGAGTCGGCGCCGGGGTCGTGTCCGACGCGGTCCCTGCCGCCGAGGGCGCAGCGGGCAGTGCGCCGTCGGACGCGGTGTGGCGGCGGGAAATCGACACCGAGCTCGCGACGCCGTTCGTGACCGACCGGGGGCTCGCCCGGATCGTGGACATCGTGTACGCGGCGGGCACGCCGGACGAGTATCACGATGTGGTGCTGGTGGTGTCGCACGTCATCATGGATGGCAGGTCGCTGCTCACGTTGCTGCGCAAGCTGATTCGCTACATCGGGACCGGCCGCGGCGGCCGGACGGGGCGGCCGGCCGCGCCGGTGGCCGACGACCTGATTCCCGTTGGTTCCCGGGGGTTTTGGCGGTACTGCTACACCACGCTGTCGGATCAGGTGGCGGCGGTCGCGCTGCGGCCGCGGAAGCTGGTGGCGCCGGTCGCGGTCGGGATGGGGGAGCGGCGAACGCGGGCGGTGTATCGCACGGTCGACGCGGCGGGGCTGGCGGCGTTGACCGCGGACTGCCGGCGGGCGGGTGTCACCGTGCACGGGGTGCTGGCGGCGGCGGTGGCGCGGGTGGTGGGGGAGACGGTGCGGCCGGGGGCGAAGGGGGTCGCGGGAATCGGCTCGCCGGTGGACTTCCGGGAGCTACTCGAACCCGCGCCCGACACGGAGGAACTGGGGATCTACGCGCCGGTGCTGGCGCATTTCGTGCGGTTCGGGCCGGGAGAATCGCTGTGGGCGGCGGCGCGCGCGGTGAATCGGCAACTGGAACGGGGGATTCGGCGGGGCAAACATCTCTCGGTGGTGGCGGGCATGCGATTCGGGACACCGCGCACCGTCGCGACCGGCAGGCGCGTGGTCGACATGGTCGACCGGCGCGCGCCCTGGAACGTGTCGGTCACCAACGTCGGGCGGGTCGACTTCCCGGAGCGGGCGGGAGACCGCCGCGTCTCCGACGTGACGCTGGCGGGCTCGAACTCGTGCGTCAGCGCGCTCACCGTCACCATCATCAGCGCCCACGGCCACATGCGGCTCGGATTCTGCTACGTGGCAGGCGTTCTGGACGCGCCCGCAGCCGAGGCTTTCGCCGATCGGGTGGTGGCGGAGCTGACCGGACGTCCGGTCCCGGCCTAGCCGCCGCCCGGCTCGGATCCCACTCCCGGATCCAGCCCGGTCGGGCTGGTCACGCCCCGACCGACGGATCTACGCCTGGATTCGTGAGAACTCCGGTGGACGACGGAGCATCGAGCGAGCCGTGGCGGTCCACCTCTGTAGCCCGGAGGTATGCGGGGCAGTGTGATTCGGTTGCCGAATCCCCGGCGGTGGACAGTCTCAGCCGAGGAGGGCGCCGAGGTGGGTGCGCAGGGCGGCGCGGTCGGGTTTGCTCGTACGGCCGCTCACCGGGATCTCCGGCACCACCACGATGTCGTCGGGGACGGCGGACGTGTCGATGAGGGCCGGGAGCTCGCGGCGGAGGCGGGCCACCAGGTCGGTGGCGCCGGGATCGGCCACCACCGCGAGAACGATGCGCTCGTCGCCGACCTCGTCGGGCACGCCGACCATGATGGCCTGGCGCACGCCCGGGACCTTCGCGATGGCGGGCTCGTAGAGGCCGGGGTAGATGTTGGTCTTGCCGCGGATCATCATGTCCTTCTTGCGGCCCATGAGCACCAGGGTGTCGCCGTCCAGGCGGGCGAGGTCGCCGGTGGGGATCTCGCGCAGCGGCGGCTCACCCAGATAGCCGCGGCACAGGTTCGGCCCGGACAGCACGAGCTCGCCGTCCGCGGCGATGCGGGCGGTCACCCCGCGCACCGGCGCGCCGAGCGGATCACCGGCGCCGTCGAAATCGAGTTTGGCCGTGCCCGTGGTGATCGCGACGGGCAGGATCTCGGTCATACCGTAGATCGCGAGAAACTCGCAGTCCGGCAGGGACTTCCGCGCCCGGCGCAGCAGCGCGGTGGTGACCGGCGCGCCGCCCAGGGAGATCTCACGCAGGGCAACGGGTGCGGCGAGCGCGCCGCCCTCGATCTCGGTGAGCACGACCGCGAGATCGGCGGGGGTGAAGAAGGCATGGGTCGCGCCGTCCAGTCCGCGCGCGAAAGCCACGGGCTCGATATGGGTTCCGAAGCGCGGATAGCGCGGCATCGACCAGCGCGCGCCCGCCAGCAGGGCGGGCAGGCCCATCATCAACTGCTCGGTGTGCAGATGCGCGCCCGGGCCCAGGCTGCTGCGCCCGGCCATGGCCGCCAGGCCGGCGCCGAGCGAACCCCGCGTGTGCACAACGGCTTTCGGGGCCGCGGTGGTGCCGGAGGTGAAGACGATCAGCGCCTCGGCGCCCGGATCGGCGGCGTCGAGGTCGGCGGGCGCGCCGGATCCCAGCAGCCGCCGCAGCGGAACGGATCGGGCGGGCGTACCCGGCAGCCTCGGCCCACTGTGAATGTGCCGGACCGGCAGCGCGCCGAACGCGGGCAGCGACAGCCCGCGCGCCCGCCCCAGCCGGTGCAGCGGCCCGCTCAGCAGGTACAGCAGCGATTCCGTTGCCGCCCAGGCGGGTTCGACCAGGGCGATCCGCCGGGCGAACAGCTCGGGCCCGACACCCGGGTCGACGAACACGATGGTTCCCCCCGCGGCCATGGTCCCGAAGATCAGCACGACCGCGTCCACGCACGGCCGGATGGAGAACAACATCCGGTCCCCGCGCCGGAAACCGTTGTCCCGCAGCCGCCGCGCCACCCCGGCGATCCGGTCCTCCAGCTCCGCGAAGGTCAGCGGCCGCGCGCCGACCATCCCCAGCGCGGGGGCATCGGGACGCAGCCGCACCTGCTCCGCGAGCAGCGTCAGGAAGTCGGTCGGCATGTCACCGTCCGTGCACCCGCCCGCACCGGGTTCGGAAACGGCCGCTTCGTCTCGCCGCCGCGCGTCGCAGGAGCCGTCGCGTGTGGTGTTGGTCGCGGTGGTGAGCACCTCGTCCTGCGCTGTGCCCGGCGCGTCGTCGGACCCGGTGTCGTCCCCCCGGCTCACCGAATATCCACCAGCTCCGGCTTGTACCGGTGATCGGCGTACCAGGCCAGCGTCCGGCGCACGCCCCAGGCGCGGACGCGGCGGTTGGAGGCGAACACCCGCACGTCGCGGCGCAGGCCGTAGTCGGTGGTGAGCATGCGGACCGCGTTCACCAGGGCGCGATCCTCGTGCAGATCCTCGATCGCGGTGCGCGGGAACCCGCCCGCGGCCTCGTACAACTCCGCGGTGATGGCCATGTTGCAGCCGGGCGTCATGACGTATGGCCCCAGGTAGCGCGGATCCTGATTGCCGGGCCGGAACTTGCCGAAGGTGGACGCCACCTCCAGCACCACCCGAATGATCGTGCGGTCGATCCAGCGCACGTCCTCGTCCGTGCGCGGGACCAGCTGCCCGCTGACCAGCTGCAGCCCCGAATCGAACCCGGCGTTGACCCGCTCGATCCAGTCGCGGGCGGGCAGGCAGTCGGCGTCGGTGCGCGCCAGCCGCAGGGCGCCGGCCGCGATCGCGTAGCGCATCCCGGTGTCCGAGGCCGCGCCCGTGCCCTTCTGCGGCTCGTCGATGAGGTGAATCCGCATCTCCGGGTGCGCGGCCGCGAAGCCGCGCACCACCCCGGCGGTGCCGTCGGTGGAGTTGTTGTCCACCACGACCAGGGTGAAGTCCCCGTCGCGCTGGGCGGCGAGCGCTTCCAGCGTGGCGGTGATGCCGCGTTCCTCGTTGTAGGCGGGCACTATCACCCACAGTTTGGTCACGGGGACCTCCTCCCGGGGACGCTAGGCGGGCAGCCGGTAGGCGATGGCCGCCGCGGACGGTCCCGCGCCCGCTGCCACGAACAACGCTACGTCACGCCCGGCCAACAGGCCGTCCGCGCGTGCGCTCAGGTAGGCCGCGGGCAGGGCCGAGGTGTGGGCGTCGCCCGGGGTGTCGCCCGCGTGCACGGCGGCGAGCCCGAGCCGTTCGGCGAGCAGCTCCGGGAACTCGGCCGTGGGCCGATTGCTGATCAGCAGGACCCGCGCGGGGTCCACGCCGGTCACCTCGAGCGCTTCGCTCGCGGCCGAGACCGCGTGGTGCAGCAGGTCTTCCACCGAGTTCACGGTGCGGTCGACGGTGATGGTGCCGCGCCCGCTCGTGCCCATGTCCGGGAGTCGTACGTAGCCGACTGGCTCCGGACGCGCGTCGGTGGCGCTGATGTGCAGCTGCCCGAATCCGCCTGTACCCGTAGCCTTCTCCAGCACCATGGCCGCGCCGACGGGCTTGATCGGGAAGCCGGGCTGCGGGGCGGGCGACTTCGCGGGATGCGCGTCCCCGGACACCACCAGCACCCGGTGCACGGTCGGCGACGCCAGCAGCGCCTGGCTCACCTGGACGGCGTTGAGGACGCCGGTCGCCCCGTTCATGAGGTCGAACGACAGGCAGGGCACGTCGCCGCGCTGGTATTCCAGCCCGATGCCCGCCTGCTGCTGGATGAGCGCGGACATGGCCGGTTCCACCATGTTCGAGTCGCGGTAGACGCCGGTGTTGATCAGCGCGTCGATCGATTCGGGGGTCGCCCCCGCCTCGGCCACCGCCCGGCGCGCCGCCGACGCGGCCTGTTCGATGGAGCTGCCGCCGCCGATTTCCACTGCGACCGAAGAGATTACGATGTTCATGCGCCGCGCACCTGCAGTTCGCCGAGGGTGACCGAGAGGAATCCGGCGACCACGCCGGAGGCCGCGGGAACCATCAGCACCTTGGCCCCGGGTGCTATCCGCCGCTGTTTCAGTGCGTCGTGCAGCACCACGAAATGCGATGTGGACGCGGTGTTTCCGTAGCGGTCGAGCACGGCGAGCCCGGGCGGGACGGCGGCGTCGAATTCCCGTTCGGCGATCTTGTTGATCAATTCGACGGCGGGACCGCTGAATTGGTGGTGAATCACGTGGTCGTAGCCCTCGGATTCGAACGTGCTGTTCCGCTCGTCGAGGAAATCGCGCTGCCGATTGGTCCACAGCAGATAGCGGGACTCGTTGTGCATGGCGCGATTATCGGTATAGAGGGCGATGCCCGCGCTGCGGTCGCTCGGCATACCGAGGCACAGTTGCGCGAACGCGGCGCTGGTGTTGAGTTCGATGTAGTCGATGCCCTCGTCCGCGGTGCCGCGATCGTCGAGCACCACGGCCGCCGCGCCGTCCCCGACGGTGAGCGAGGCGAATTGCGGATCGTATTTCTCCGACATCTCCCGCACCGCGGTATCGGAGATCGGGGTGATGAATTCGCCGGAGACCACGAGTCCGCGCTTGACCATGCCGGTGCGAATCATGCGCTCCAGCACCAGAACCCCGGTCATCATGCCGGCGCAAGCATTGGAGACGTCGAAGTGGATGGCGCCGGTGGCGCCGAGTTCGTTGCGCAGCAGCAGGGCGAAGGAGGGCTCCACCCAGAAGTCGTCCCCGTGGATGCGGGTGATGGAGCAGGAGATGATCACGTCCAAATCGCCTGCGGCGTAACCGGAGTTGGCCAGCGCCTCCCGGGCGGCGGCCAGGGCGACGGTGTAGGAGTCCTCGCGCTGCCCGTCCTGATCGACGCCGCACCTGCGCCGGTGCCGGACCCCGCTGACTTTTTCCAGGTCGATGGGAGATTCGACCGATAGCTGCGCGAGCAACTCCGCGGTCGATACCTCCTGCGCGGGGACGTAGGAGCCCACCGCCTCGATTCGTGCTCTCACCATGCGATCCACTCCAAACAGCCACAGATGCGGGGGACGCTAGCAGCGCGCACATTTCCATTATGAAGAATCTCTGATTCACATATTGTGAGGTGGGCTACATTGCCGTGCAACCCCGCATACGCGTAGGCAGGCTGAACGAGCGCCCGTGCCGGGGGAGGCCGGGAGACGTCACCGGCGAGAGTCTGGAGTGCCATGTTGAAGACAGCCACCCGCCACGAACTCACCCTGCTGGCCGCCGGACAACCGTGGCTGCCCGCGCTGCTGCTCGCAGGCAGGCTGGTCAAGCCGATGCGCAAGGTGCCCGGGCTCGGCTGGTTCGTCGCCGACCCGCTGATCGCACGGCAGATCTACAACGACTCCGCGCACTTCAGCATCGTGTCCGAGGGGGCGGCCGGGCACTGGTGGGCGCAGGTCGTCGGGGAGTGGGTCGAGGACCTGTTCGAAGGCCCCGGGCACACCGCCCTGCGCAACAAGGTGCGCGATCTGTTCACCGCCGCGCACACCGACGCCCTGGTGGCCGACACCATCGGGCCCGCGCTGAAACAGATCTCGATCGATCTGGCCGCCGGCCGCACCGTCGACATCGCCGAACGCTCGCGGGTGCTGGTCGGGCGCAGCGTCTCCGATCTGGTCGGCATGGAACCCGGCGATATCGCGGCGATCTTCGCCGATTCCGCGGACCCGCGGGCGTTCGACGACCCCGACGAGCCGTTCCGCGTGCTGTTCACCCACGTCGAGGAACTGGTGAACCTGGCCATGGGCACCATGGCCTCCACCACGCTGGACCCGGTGGCCGTGGCCCGCGCCCGGACCCTGGCGGGCCAACTCGCGACCTCGGTGCCCGCCGCCTACGAACGCGCCGACGGCGCCACCACCCTGGGCCGCTGCCGCGACCTGGGCCTCGAACTCGAACATGCCTCCGGCCTGGCCATTCTCATGGCCGTCGCGGGCACCGACACCCTGGCCAGCGCCATGACCCGGATGGTCGCGCTACTGCACGACAGCGGCGAACAGCGAGCGCTGCTGGCCGCGCCCGAGCGCACGCCGGACGCGGTGCGCGAAACCCTGCGCGTCACCAGCCCGGCGTACCTGGTCGGCCGGTCGGTGACCGCGGACGTGGAGGTCGCCGGGCGGCAGTTGCGGGCCGGCGAGCACGTGAAGATCCTGACCTGGTCCATCAACAACGCCGTGGGGGACTTCCGGGTCGCGCGGGACTACGTGCCCGAGACCCGGCAGCTGTGGTTCGGCGGCGGCCGCCACCTGTGCCTCGGCGCCCAGCTGGTCCATTCGGAACTGGGCGCGCTGCTGGAGGCGATCACGGCCGACGGCCGCCCGTGGGAGATCGTCGAGCGCAGATACAAGCGCAACGTCTTCATCCCGACCTACTCGACGCTGAAGATCCGTCTGGCGGGGTAGACGAAAGGTCAAGAGCGCCGGGCGAATCGGCCCGGGTCGGCCTGATCGCGCGGCTTGA
This sequence comes from Nocardia sp. NPDC003693, assembly GCF_053981095.1. Taxonomy (NCBI): domain Bacteria; kingdom Bacillati; phylum Actinomycetota; class Actinomycetes; order Mycobacteriales; family Nocardiaceae; genus Nocardia; species Nocardia sp. NPDC003693. The sequence goes on along the minus strand of NZ_JBSFNO010000006.1, from coordinate 149,508 downwards.
CGATGATCGTGTCGAGATTGACGTGCGGCGGGCGCGAGGCCACGAAGCCCACGATCTCCGCGATGTCCTGGGCGACCAGCGGGTCGATGCCGTCGTACACCTTGGCCGCGCGCTCGGCGTCGCCGTTGAAACGCACCAGCGAGAACTCGGTTTCGACCGCGCCCGGGGCGATCTCGGTGAGCCGCACCGGCTGCCCGAGCAACTCCCCGCGCAGCGTGCGGTGCAGCACCGCCTGCGCGTGCTTGGCCGTGGTGTAGCCCGAGCCGTTGTCGTAGGCGTGGAAGGCCGCGACCGAGGTGATGGTGACGATCAGGCCGTCACCGGAGGCGATCAGCTTGGGCAGCAGGGCCTTGGTGACCCGCAGCGTGCCCAGGACGTTGGTCTCCCACATCCACCGCCAGTCGTCCAGATCGGCGTCGGCCACCGTCGCCAAACCCTTTGCGCCACCGGCATTGTTGACCAGCACCTCGGCCGAGTCGACGGCGGCGGCGAACGCGTTCACCGACTCCTCGTCGGTCACGTCCAGCGCCAGCGCGGTGCCGCCGATCTCCGCCGCCAGCCGTTCCAGGCGGTCGACCCGCCGCGCGCCCACGATGACGTGGTAGCCCTGCTTGGCGAGTCCGCGGGCGGTGGCCTCCCCGATTCCCGAACTGGCTCCGGTCACGACAGCGGTGCGAGTGGTCATGGCCAGAGCTTAGGCACGGCATGTCGGCCGCGGCGCGCCGAGGTGCGGCGGGCGAGTGGTCACCGGGCACGAATCATCCCGAGCGGAAGTCGGCGTGTCGCTGCGGGTTAGCCTGGCCGGTATGGCCATTCGGGAAGCAGTCAGCGCGGACGGGACCACCATCGTCTACCGGGTGCGCGGGCCGGAATCGGCGCGCCCGCTGGTGCTGCTGCACGGCTGGGCCGGGAACCTGAACTGCTGGGGAACCGCCGGTGACCTGCTCGCCGAGCATTTCCGGGTGATCGCGGTCGATCTGCGCGGGCACGGCTACTCCGACGCGCCCGCGGACGGCTACGACGATCCGAAGAACTGGGCCGCCGACGTCGCGGCGGTCCTCGCGGCCGAGGACGTCACCGCCGGCGCGCTGCTGCTGGGCTGGTCCTACGGCGGCATCGTGCTCACCGACTACCTCGCCGCGCACGGCACAGGCGCGGTCGCGGGCGTGATCTACACCGGCGCGCAGGCGAGTATCGGCCGGGGCATCGCGGGGGCGGACCCGGGGCCCGTCATGGTCAAGGCCATCCCCGACGTGTTCGCCGACACCGCGGCCCGGGCGATGCGCGGATTCGCCGCGTTCGGCAACGCCAACACCGGCCGGGGCGCCGACAGGGGGCTCGACGCCCAGCGGCTCTTCGGCGGGAGCATCGCCACCCCGCCGCGCGTACGCAAGGCGCTGTTCTACCGGACCGTCGACAACACCGAGACACTGCGGACCCTCGACGTCCCGGTCCTGGTGCTGCACGGGACCGCGGATCCGGTGGTGCCGATCGAGAGCGGCCGCCATATCGCCGGGACCGTGCCCGATGCCCGCACCTCGTACTGGGAGGACTCGCTGCACGGGCTGTTCATCGAGGATCCCGCCCGGTTCGTGGCCGAGGTCACCGGCTTCGCGGACACGTTGAGCTGAACCGCCGCCCGGGTCGATCGCGGCGCGGAATCGCCGTCGCGCGGCCCGGACCTGGCGCTTTGGAACGGCAGCGGTTCGGAAAGCGGCGTATACTGCGAAACGTGTTGTGAGCCAGGTCACTTGGTTAGGTAACCCACGTAGGTGCGGTAGCGGGACACGTGCACACTGGAGTGGTGAGTCAACGCACCGAGCTACGGCCCCATCGCATCGCCGTCCTCTCGGTTCACACTTCCCCACTCGCGCAGCCGGGCACCGGTGACGCCGGCGGCATGAACGTCTACGTCCTGCAGACCGCCATCGAGCTGGCCAAGCGCGGCACCCAGGTCGAGATCTTCACCCGCGCCACCTCCTCCAAGGACGAGCCCATCGTCGAGGCCGCGCCGGGCGTGCTGGTGCGCAATGTGGTCGCCGGGCCGTTCGAGGGCCTGGACAAACACGATCTGCCCACGCAGCTGTGCCCGTTCTCGGCCGAGGTGCTGCGGACCGAGGCCCGCAACCTGCCCGGCCACTACGACCTCATCCACTCGCACTACTGGCTCTCCGGCCAGGTCGGGTGGCTCGCCCGGGACCGCTGGCGCACGCCCATGGTGCACACCGCGCACACCCTGGCCGCGGTGAAGAACGCCTACCTGGCCGAGGGGGACACCCCGGAACCGGCCGCCCGCGTCATCGGCGAGAAGCAGATCGTGGCCGAGGCCGACCGCCTGGTCGCCAACACCGGCGAGGAAGCCCGCCAGCTCGTCGAGCTGTACGGCGCGGACCCCGACCGCATCGACGTCGTGCTGCCCGGCGCGGATCTGTCCCGGTACAACCCGGGTGACAAGGCCGCGGCCCGCGCCGAACTCGGCCTGCCCGCGGGCGATCGCGTCGTGGCCTTCGTCGGCCGCATCCAGCCGCTCAAGGCGCCCGACGTCCTGGTGCGCGCGGCGGCGCGGATGCTCGCCGACGAGGCCGCGCGCGGCGAGAGCCACGAGCGCCCGCTGCGCGTGCTGATCGTCGGCGGACCGTCCGGATCCGGTCTCGAGAAGCCGGGCGCGCTCATCGAACTCGCTGCCGCACTGGGCATTTCCGATCGCGTCACCTTCCTGCCGCCGCAACCGCCGCACCGGCTGGTGCAGGTGTACCGGGCCGCGGACCTGGTGGCCGTACCCAGCTACAACGAATCGTTCGGACTGGTCGCCATCGAGGCGCAGGCCAGTGGCACGCCGGTGCTGGCCGCCGACGTGGGCGGGCTCGGAACCGCTGTGCGCGACGGTGTCTCGGGTCTGCTGGTCCCCAACCATCACACTCCGGACTGGGCCGACGCGCTGCGCTCACTGCTGCGCGATCCCGCCCGCCTGGACCGGATGGGCGCGGCCGCGGTCGACCACGCGGCGAACTTCTCGTGGGCGCACACCGCGGACGGCCTGCTGGCCAGCTACAGCGCGGCCCTGTCCCAGTCCCGGACCGGGCGGGTGCGCAGCGGTAGCGTGCACGGTGACAGCTATCAAGCCAGATCGAGGGCACTGCTGGTCGGTGGTCCGCGGGCGACGCGCCCGGACGAGCCGGCCTGGCGGCGCCGGATGGGAGCCCTACGCCGATGAGCGAGCACACCGGCGCTGCCGCGAACGACGCGGGATCGATCGAGGTGACCACTGCGCTCATAGCCGACACGCTACGAGACCGCGAGATCGAGTTCTCGCGGGAATCGGACGGCACGTTCGTCGTCATCCTGCCCGGTGAGCGCAAACTCAAGACGGCGATCGGCGTCAAGGTCGGCAAGCACGGCGTGCGGATGGAATCGTTCGTGTGCCGCAAGCCCGACGAGAACTTCGAGGGCGTCTACAAGTTCCTGCTGCGCCGCAATCGCCGCCTGTACGGCGTGGCCTACACCCTGGACAACGTCGGCGACATCTACCTGGTCGGGCGGCTGGCGACACACGCGGTCACCCCCGACGAACTCGACCGCTGGCTGGGCCAGATCCTCGAGGCCGTCGACGCGGACTTCAACACCATCCTCGAACTCGGCTTCGCGGAATCCATTCGGCGGGAATGGAAATGGCGCGTCTCGCGCGGGGAGTCGCTGAAGAACCTGCGCGCCTTCGAGCACCTGGTGGACGCGGCCGACAAGCCGTAGGGCGGGATCGGCCGTGGTGCGGGTCCGCCCGCGCCGGTCGCCGCGGTGTCATCGCGTTCGGGGGTCGGCGAACGCCGACGGTCCCGGGCCACGACGGCCCGGTCGATTCAGAGTTTCGACACGCAAGGCAAGGGACACGCCGGGTGCCGTCGTGGCGCGGCGCCGGGCCGTGGAAGGGTGACCGCGATGGTGGCATTGGCACTGGACATCGGGGCGACGAAATTCGCTGCGGGGACCGTTGATTCGGACGGGGCGGTGGTTGGTGCGCGGCGGATCGCTGTGCCCGCGAGCGGGGTGTGGGACGGCTGCCGGGAACTGCTGCTGGCGGTCGCGGCGGGCGCGGAGGTCACGGCCGTGGGCATCGGGTCGGCGGGGCCGGTCGACGTGCGCACCGGGATCACCGGGCCGATCAACATTCCGGAGTGGGCCGGCGGGTTCGACGTGGTGTCCGCGGTCGGAGAGTTGTTCCCGGGGGCCATGATTCGTTTCACCATCGACGGGGACTGTCTCGCGCTGGCGGAGCAGCGCTGGGGCGCGGCGCGCGGGGTGCGAGACTTCCTGGCGCTGACCGTCTCCTCCGGGATCGGCGGGGGCATCGTCGCCGACGGGCGAGTCGTCGTGGGCCGCACCGGAAATGCCGGGCACCTCGGCCACATCGTCGTGCCGGGCAACGACGAGCCCTGCGCCTGTGGCGGATTCGGCTGTGTGGAAGCGGTGGCGAGCGGGCCGTCGTCGGTGCGCTGGGCGCGGCGGCAGGGCTGGACGGGGGCGAGCGGGGTCGAACTCGCCGACGCCGCCCGGGCCGGGGACCCGCTCGCGCTGGCCGCCCTGCACCGGGCGGGTACCGCGCTCGGCACGGCGGTGGCCTCGGCCGCCGCGCTGCTCGACACCGACCTGGTAGTGATCGGTGGTGGTTTCGCGCAATCGGGCGAGGCGCTGTGGGAGCCGCTGCGGGCCACGGTCGCCGTGCACGCGCGGCTGCGGTTTCTCGACGAGTTGCGGGTCGTGCCTTCCGAATTGACCGATCAGGCGACTCTCGCGGGGGCCGGGCTGCTCGCGCTCGGGGGATAGCGCCCGGCGGCGGCGCACGGCGCGTCGGGCTGCCGTGGCGGTCGGGCGTGTCGGGGAATCTCTTCCTCGAAAGCCGGTCGCGCGCCCATTACGGTGGCGGTGTGGGGACAACCGAATTCGCGCCGGGTGATGTCATCTATGTGCCGCAGGGGCCGTTCAGCGGAGTCTGCGGGGTGGTCCGGGAAGTGAACGTGGCGCGCTCCGAACTCCGGGTCGAGGTCGCGTTCAGTGAGCACAGACACGGGCTCACCGTGCGGTTCGACGAGGTGGAGTGGGCCTAGACCACCGGCGAGGGTGACTCACCGCGGGTGATGCGGCACATGGGAGGATGACCCCATGACGTACACCCTCGTGCTGCTGCGCCACGGCGAGAGCGAATGGAATGCCCTCAACCTGTTCACCGGCTGGGTGGACGTCCGGCTCACGGACAAGGGTGTCGCCGAAGGCAAGCGTGCCGGTGAATTGCTGGCCGAGGCCGGGATTCTGCCCGATATCGTCTACACCTCGCTGCTGCGCCGCGCCATCAGCACCGCGAACAACGCGCTCGACGCGTGCGATCGCCATTGGATTCCGGTCGTGCGCGATTGGCGGCTGAACGAGCGCCACTACGGCGCGCTGCAGGGCAAGGACAAGGCGCAGGTCAAGGAGAAGTACGGCGACGAGCAGTTCATGCTGTGGCGCCGCAGCTACGACACCCCGCCGCCGGTCATCGAGGCCGACAACGAATACAGCCAGAACGACGACCCGCGGTACGCCGGCATCGACGTGCCGCAGACCGAGTGCCTCAAGGACGTCGTCGCCCGCATGGTGCCGTACTGGGAGGACACCATCGCCCAGGACGTGACCGCCGGCAAGACGGTTCTCATTGCCGCGCACGGCAATTCGCTGCGCGCGCTGGTGAAGCACCTGGAGGGCATCTCGGACGACGACATCGCCGGGCTGAACATCCCCACCGGCATTCCGCTCAAGTACGAGCTCGACGAGAACCTGCGCCCGCTGGGCCCGGGCGTGTACCTGGATCCGGAGGCCGCGGCCGCCGGCGCCGCCGCCGTCGCGAACCAGGGCGCCAAGTAAGCCGTAGTTCACGCGAACGCGCTGTGACCGAGAAATTCGGGCACGGCGCGTTTTTGTGTTTCCGGGTGGTCCGGCGGGCTGAATAGTGCTGTGAGCGGCGGACCTACCAGCGGCTATCGGGGATTTGTGATACAGATCTCGTTACGGCTCCGTAGGCTATTCGCGCTGACCTGCGAAGCAATTTGCCGCAATATTGCCCATTAAAAATGAATACCTGTAACCGTACTTTGCAACTTACTTCTCGGTAGTTAAGCTTCCGGTCGTTCGACCAGATGCGAGAGGTAGATCACGTTCGATGAAGCACGCGCTACGGGCCACTGTGGCGGCTGCCGCGGCAGCTCTACTCGTTCCCTTGACCGGCATCACAGCCGATGCCAGCCCGCGGTCCGACGGCCCCGACGGCGGCGCCGCCGGCACGGCCTGGACGGCGGCGCACGATGGGGCGCAGCAGTTCCCGAATGTCGCCATCGAATGGGACGTCCCCATCACGATGAGCGACGGCACCGTCCTCAAGGGCAACGTGTACCGCCCCGCGGACGCGTCCGGCCGGGCCGTCGACGTCCCGACGCCGACCGTCGTCAACATGACGCCCTACACCAAGCTCGTCTCGAACGTCGCCGACAGCGCCTTCGCGATCCCGGGCCTCGGTGACGCACTGGTCAACCTCTTCCGGTCGATCAATCTGACCGGAACCCCCATCACCGGCTTCGGTGAACTGCTCAACTCCGTCGGCAACGGCCAGCTGCGCAACTTCAGCGTCGACCGCTCGCTCATCAAGTCCGGGTACACGCAGATCGTCGTGGATGTGCGCGGCACCGGCTTCTCGCAGGGCGCGTGGGACATGCTGCGCCAGCGTGAACAGCAGGACACCGTCGAGGTCATCGACTGGGCCGCCGCACAGCCCTGGTCCACCGGCGACGTCGGCATGAGCGGGCTGTCCTACTCGGCCATCAACCAGGTGCAGGCGGCGGAGAAGCGGCCCGCGGCGCTGAAGGCCATCTTCCCGGTGGTGCCCGGCAGCGACCTCGTCAACGACGTGCTCGCGCCCGGCGGCGGCTTCGGCTTCAACTTCATCCCGCTGTGGCTCAGCGCCATCAACGGGCTCAAATGGCTGCCGGACCTGGCCGCCATCGCCCAGGGCAAGTTCGACTACCAGTGGCTGCGGGACCGCGCCGCGGACCCGTACACCTACCTCGACGTGCTCATGTCGGCGTACACCACCACCGAGATGGCCAACCTCGATCCGCGGGTGCGGGACATGCTCAACGATCTCTCGGTCGCCCGCGAGGGCTGGCTGGGTGACCCGTCGCAGATCAAGGCCGCGACGTTCGTCGTCGGCGGCTGGCACGACCTGTTCACCTACTCCGAGACCAAGATCTACAACGACCTGCCGCTCGCCCCGGGCACGCAGAAGCAGCTGCTCATGGGCAACGGCTACCACGCCACCTCGGGCGCCGAAGCCGGTCGGCCCGGCCTGCCGCCGCGCCTGGACGTGCTCCAGCGCGCCTGGTTCGACAAGCACCTCAAGGGCATCGACAACGGCATCGACTCCTACGGCCCGGTCACGCTGCGCCAGCAGGGCGGCGGCTGGGTCACCCAGAACGGATTCGGTTCCTCGGCGCCGGTTTCCGAGGCGGCCCGCTACCGGCGCATGTACCTCTCGGCGCAGGCCAGCGGCACCTCCAACGGGCTGTACGACGGCTCGCTGACCGCCGAGGCCAACGGTGACATCGCGCGCCTGAGCGTCGCTCCGGGGCTCAGCACCCTGTGCTCCAACGACGCCGCGCAGGCCACCGCCGGTGTGCTCTCACTGATCGACATGTGCGCCAAGGACTCTCGCATCTCCGAGACCAACGCCCTGACCTTCACCAGCGCCCCGGTGCTGGAGGCCACCACCGTCTCGGGTCCGATCGCGGTGCGGCTCAACACCGTTCAGGACGCCGAGGACGGGTACTGGACCGTCACGGTCAACGACGTCGCGCCGGACGGCACCTCCACGGTGCTGACCTCGGGCCAGGTCATGGCCTCGCTGCGCGAGGTCGACGACGCCAACAGCGCCCGGTCCGAGAACGGCGACTACACCGATCCGCGCCTGTTCACCTCGCTCGACAAGCAGCTGCCGGTCGTGCCGGGTGCGGCGACCACCCTCGATATTCCGCTCAGCGGCACCGAAGCCGTGCTGCAGCCGGGACATCGCCTGCGGGTGGACGTGTTCGCGGGCAACTTCCCCAAGGGGCTGCCCATCCTCCCGATGCTCCTGGACACCGGATTGCGGCCGCAGCACGTGCAGCTCGACCCGAATCGTCCGAGCTTCGTGAACATCCCGGTGCGCGGCAACACCGGTTGGTGATCGCCGCTCGGGAATGAGCTCCCCGGTTGTGCACAACGGCGTGCACAACCGGGGTCTTTTCTTTTGTGCACCCTGACAGACTTCGGCCGAACTGGCCCAGACAGCCGGTGCCCGACCTAGTGTCACGATCACTCGTCGGACGAAGAAGTGGTTGGGACACAGTGCGATTCCGATTCAGATCCCTGGTGGCGAAGGCCGTGGTCGTGGCGACCGCGGTCACCGCCACCGCGCAATTCCTCACGCCGGCCGCGGCTCTCACGCCGGTCGGACCGGACGGTGGCGCGGCGGGCGCGCAATGGGCTGCGACGCACGATGATCCACAGGTTTACCCACATGTGAATATCGAATGGGACGTGCCGATCACCATGGGTGACGGCACCGTGCTGAAGGCGAACGTCTACCGGCCCGCCGACGCCTCCGGGCGGCCGATCGACACCCCGACGCCCACCATCGTGAACATGACGCCGTACACGAAACTCGGCTCCATGATCGCGGATTCGGCGCTGTCGGTGCCGGGGCTGTCGGACGCGCTGGTGCGGGTCTTCCGGGATCTGGACCTGACCGGGACGCCGCTCTCCGGCATCACCGACCTGACCAGGGCGCTGGGCGGTGGACTGCTGCGCACCTTCACCGTGGACCGGCAGCTCATCAGGTCGGGGTACACCCAGGTCGTGGTGGATGTGCGGGGAACCGGTTTCTCCCAGGGCATCTGGGATCTGCTCGGCGCGCGCGAACAGCAGGACACCCTCGAGGTGATCGACTGGGCGTCGCGGCAGCACTGGTCCACCGGCGACGTGGGCATGGCGGGCATCTCCTATTCGGGGCTCAACCAGTTGCAGGCGGCGGCGAAGAATCCGCCGGCGCTGAAGGCCATCTTCCCGGTCGTGCCCAGCCGCAACCCCTTTCGCGATCTCGTCGCGCCCGGCGGGGCCATCGGCGTGACGTTCATGCCCATGTGGCTGGCGGCGGTGAACGGCGGCAAACTGGTGCCCGACGTCGCCTCGCTGGTACAGGGGCGCTTCGACATGAACTGGCTGGCGAGCCGCATGCAGGATCCGTTCACGTTCGTGGACGCGTTCCTCGAGGTGTTCCTGCAGCCGGACATCAACGCGTTGAGCCCCAAGGTGCGCCAACTGCTCGACTCGGACAGTCCCGCGCGGCTGTCCTGGGAGACCGCGCCCGAGCGCATCACCGTGCCGGCCTTCATCACCGGCGGCTGGCACGACGTGTTCGTCGCCTCGCAGGCCGACGTGTACCGCCGAATCCCGTTGCCCGCCGGGCAGAAACAGATGCTGGTCGGCGACGGCTACCACATCTCGAACGGCAACGAATCCGGGCGGCCGGGGCTGCCGCCGCGCATGGACGTGCTCCAGCGCGCGTGGTTCGACCGGTGGCTCAAGGGAATCGACAACGGCATCGACGGATTCGGGCCGGTCACCATGAAGCAGCAGGGCGGCGGGTGGATCACCGCGCCGGGCTTCGGGGAACCCGCTGCGGATTCGGGCGCCTACCCCACCGTCCCCGAGTCGAGTTCGGAGTACCGGCGCATGTACCTGGCCGCCGCGCCGAGCGGCACCGGCGGGCACAGCGTGCACGACGGGTCGCTGTTCACCGAGCCGACCGGCCCCGACCTGCTCACCGTCGCACCGGGATTGACCGGACTGTGCTCGCGGGACGCGGCGCAGGAGACCATCGGCATCATCTCGATCATCGACGCCTGCGGGAAGGACTCGCGCATCCACGAGTCCAACGGGCTCACCTTCACCAGCGTGCCGGTGGCCGAACCCACCGTGATCTCCGGTCCGATCGCGGTGCGCCTCAACACCGTTCACGACGCCGCCGACGGCTACTGGTCCGTCACCGTCAACGACGTCGCACCCGACGGGCGCTCGGTCGCGCTGTCCACCGGTCAGCTGGTCGCCTCGCTGCGCACCATCGACGAGGCACTCAGCACCCGCCTGCCGAACGGCGACTACATCGACCCGGTACCCGACCTGTCCCTCGACACCAGACAGCGCACCGAACCGGGAGTGCCGGTGCCCCTGGACATCTCGGTCGCGGGCATCGACGCGGTCCTGCAACCGGGGCACCGCCTGCGCGTCGACGTCTACGCGGGCAACTTCCCCAAGGGCCTGCCCATCACCGCCATGATGGTCGACTCCGGCCTGCGCCCCCAGCACCTGCTGCTGGACCCGGCCGCGCCGAGCTTCGTGAACATCCCGGTCCGGGGCAACCCGGGCTGGTGATCGCCGGACGATGCGCCCCCGGTCGCGGCTCGATCGGGGGCGCATCGTTTCCCGGGCCACCGCCGCGCGCGGCCACCGGCTCGACGGCGGCGCGCGGATGGGTCTGTCCGCCGCCTGCCTACCCGTCGACCTCGGCGAAAGTAGCTGACAGCGGCGGGAACATCGCCCGGGCGTCGTGCCCGCCGAACCACTGCCCCACCACGAAGGCGGAGGTGGCTTCGAGGTAGCGCGCCTGGGCCAGGCCGCCGGCGTGGAACGGCTCCAGCTTCAGATCCCGGGCGAGCGCCGCCACCCGGGCCACGGCGGCCGCGTCGTCCCCGCACAGCGGGACCAGCAGCGGCTGCCCGTCGAACTCGCGCGCCGACCCGGCCCACACCTCCGCGGCGCACAGGTTGAACGCCTTCACCACGTGCGCCCCGGCGGCGGTCGCCGCGATCCGCTCGGCCACGGCGTCCTCGGTGAGCACGAACTTCCCGCTGTCCGGGGCGAAGGCGTTGGTGCAGTCGACGATCGTCCGCCCGGTGTAGTCACCCGCGGCGAGCACCTCGCCCAACGCCGAGACCGGCACCGCCAGCAGCACCGCCTCCCCGAACAGCACCCCGTCCGCGATGGTCCCGCCCCGCGCGCCGCCCCCGATCTCCGCCGCCACCGCGGCCGCCCGCTCCGCGTCGCGTGCCCCGACCACGATCTCGTGCCCCGCCGCAGCCCAGCCGCCGCCGAGCGCGCGGGCCATGGCGCCCGCCCCGATGATTCCGATTCGCATGTGAACTCCTCACTCGTGCTTGCGAATTCGACGGTAGAAACCGCGATGCGCACCCCGGGGTGCGTATCGAGGTGGCACGCTGAAACCCGTGACCGCCGCACCGAATTCGTCACCGCAGCCCGTACCCGCACCCGAGCAGCGGACGATGACGGTCGAGCCGGGGGCGCACACCGTCGTGGACTACGCGCAACCCGACTCGCAGCCGATCCCCCTCGCGATGCGGGCACCCGCGCGCGCAGCTGTCGCGGAGCGTCCGGCGAGAAAGCTCGAGAGCGGCGAGACCGGGGGTGCGGAGGCGGAACCGAGCGGCGAGTCATCCGGAAGTCGGGTCGAGATGCCGGGCAGTACCGTGCCGACGCGGGCGGAGGCCGATGAATCAGGACCGGGGGAGGGCGAGCCGGGGCGGGTCGACTTCGCCGAATACGGGGGGCTCGAGGCGGACTGCCCGGCGCGGCTGGCGGTGGACCTGTTCGGCAACTCGTGGCTGACGGTCATCGTCTACACGCTGCGGGACGGGCCCATGCGGCCGGTCGACCTGCGGCGGGGGATCGGGGGGATCAGCCAGAAGATGCTGACGCAGACCCTGCGGCGGATGGAAGCCATGGGACTGGTCGAGCGGCGACGGTTCGCCGAGGCGCCGCCGCGGGTGGAGTACGGGCTCACGCGCGCCGGAATCGACCTGCTCGTCCCTATTTTCGCGCTGGGGGAGTGGGTGGACGAGCACGGCGACAAGGTGCGCAATTCGCTCTACCGGGACGAACCGGACTGAGCGTGCCGGGCGCGCCGAACAGCTCGATCGAGTTTGCCGAGAATCCGCCAGAAACAGACCCCGCGGAATTCGAACATTGCGTGAACGCCCGGCCAACGCCCGCGTAAGCCCCTGTGACCTGCGTGAAACTTGCCCCACCCGGGGTTTGCCCCCCGGTCGGCGACCGTACGATTCTCACTGTGAGCGTTCCACAGGCCGTGCTGTTGGCAGTCCTGGCGGCCGTCGTTGGACTGGCCGTCGGTGGATTGCTCATTCCCTATGTCACCGCTCGTCAGGAGCAGCGGCGCGTCGCCTCGGATTCGGGGCTGACGATGTCGCAGGTACTCGATCTCATCGTGCTCGCCTCCGAGAGCGGCATCGCCGTCGTCGACAAGTACCGCGACGTCGTCCTGGTCAACCCGCGCGCGGAAGAACTCGGCGTGGTCCACGACCGGCTGCTGGACGAACGCGCGTGGGCCGCGGTGCAGCAGGTGCTGGCCGGTGGCTCGGACGTCGACTTCGAACTCACCGCCAAGATCCCCATGCCCGGCCGGGCCCGGCTGGCGGTGCGCGGCGTGGCCCGCCCGCTGTCCCAGGAGAACCCCAACTTCGTCGTGCTCTTCGCCGACGACGACTCCGAACAGGCCCGCATGGAGGCCACCCGGCGCGACTTCGTCGCCAACGTGAGCCACGAGCTCAAGACCCCGGTCGGAGCCATGTCGCTGCTGGCCGAGGCGTTGCTGGAGTCCGCGGACGACCCGGATTCGGTCCGGCACTTCGGTGAACGCCTGCACGGCGAGGCCCGGCGCATGGGCAAGATGGTGACCGAACTGATCGCGCTGTCCCGCCTGCAGGGCGCGGAGAAACTCCCGGAACTCGACGCCGTCGACGTGGACTCGGTCGTGCTGCAGGCCCTCGAACGGTCCAAGAACACCGCCGAGGTCGCGGGCATCACCGTCAGCACCGACGCCAACAGCGGCCTCGAGGTGCTCGGCGATCAGACGCTGCTGGTGACCGCGCTGTCCAACCTGGTGGAGAACGCCATCGCGTACTCCTCGCGCGGCGCGCACGTGTCGGTGAGCCGGGCGCTGCGCGGCGGCTACGTCAACATCGCGGTCACCGACCGCGGCATCGGCATCGCCAAGGAAGACCAGGAACGGGTCTTCGAACGATTCTTCCGGGCCGACAAGGCGCGCTCGCGCGCCACCGGCGGTACCGGACTGGGGCTGGCTATCGTCAAGCACGTGGCCGCCAACCACAACGGCGAGATCACGCTGTGGAGCAAGCTGGGCACGGGGTCGACGTTCACCCTGCGCATCCCGGCCCACGCCGAGGACGAGCACGGTGTGGACGACAAACTTGCCGCCGGGCTTCCGGCGGTGAAGAAGGAAACCGGCCCGCGCTCTCTCGGGCGGGCCAGAACCAACGGTGTGGAGGCAACCCGATGACGAGTGTCCTGATCGTCGAGGACGAGGAGTCGCTGGCCGATCCGCTCGCATTCCTCCTGCGCAAGGAGGGGTTCGAGGTCACCGTCGTCGGTGACGGCCCGTCCGCGCTCTCGGAGTTCGACCGGTCCGGGGCGGACATCGTCCTGCTCGACCTCATGCTGCCCGGCATGAGCGGCACCGACGTGTGCAAGCAGCTGCGGGTGCGCAGCAGCGTGCCCGTCATCATGGTGACCGCGCGCGACAGCGAGATCGACAAGGTCGTCGGCCTGGAACTGGGCGCCGACGACTACGTCACCAAGCCGTACTCCTCGCGCGAACTCATCGCCCGCATCCGCGCGGTGCTGCGCCGCGGCGTCGGCGACGAGCCCGAGGGCGGCAGCGAGACCAGCGTGCTGGAGGCGGGCCCGGTCCGCATGGATGTGGACCGCCACACCGTGCAGGTCAACGGCCGTTCGGTCACCCTCCCGCTCAAGGAGTTCGACCTCCTCGAATACCTGCTCCGCAACTCCGGTCGCGTCCTGACCCGCGGGCAGCTCATCGACCGCGTGTGGGGCGCCGACTACGTCGGTGACACCAAGACCCTCGACGTGCACGTCAAGCGCCTGCGCTCGAAGATCGAAGCCGACCCGGCCAAGCCGGAACACCTGGTGACCGTGCGCGGGCTGGGGTACAAGCTCGAGGCCTGATCGACAGGAAACAGCGCCCGCTTCCGAATTCGGAAGCGGGCGCTGTTCTTCGGGCCGGCCGGCCCTACGCGTTGGGGTCGGCCTGCAGGGTGTAGACCCAGGCGGTGCCCAGGACCGGGAGCTCCTGCTGCTGCAGGTTGATCCAGCCGAGCGCGTCCTGCTGCTTGCAGTCGTACCAGGCCACGTCCTGGCCGTTGCCGCGGCAGGCGATGGTGTTGCTGGTGCCGTACGGGCTGACGATGATCAGCTTGCCGTTGTCCTTGGCGCTGAGCACATTGAGATCGTTGTAGGGCACGAAATCCGCGGTGCGGTCGGAGAACCGGCTGGGATCGACGTTGTCGGCGCCGGCGATCGGCGCGAGGGCGAGAACAGCACCGGCGGCCAGCGCGGCGACGGCGAACGACTTCTTGATCATGAGGCGAATGTCTAACACGTCCCGGTGAATGCGCAATGGCCTGCTGATGTCGGGCGCGCTTCCGGCGCCTCTCGAGGCGAGGTCACCGCTCGGATAGGTGCGCGAAACAGGTTTGCGCGCAGCTTGATTCGAATGTCCGGGTGGTTGCGGTGTGCTGTTCATCGAGCGTTCACCACTGTCGAATGAATCACACCCTCCGGCTATGGATCGACGCGCACTGTGGGCCGGGCCACGGCGGGTCTCGCCGCGGTCGCCGGTGAGCCGGCCGGTCGATCACGGTGCCGGAGCCGCGTTGTCGCGACGGTCTCGATCGCGTCCGCGAACGCGCCGAGCCCGCCGCGATCGGCGCGGCGGGCTCGGATCCGGGACGGGGAGGGGTTACTTGCCCGCGCTGCCGGTGAGGCTGCCGAGCAGTCCGCCGAGGCCGCCCGCGCTGCCGGTGCCGCCGTTCTCGCCGCCGGGAGTGCCCGGTTCGCCCGGGTTGCCGGGTCCGGGGTTCGACGGGTCGATGACGGTGACCTCGATGGTCTTGGTGCTGCCGCCCTGCGAGCAGGTGATCAGGTGCTTGCCGGCCTTGGTCGGTGTCCAGGGGTAGCTGGACTTGCCGATCGGCATCGGCACCTTGGGCCCGCTGAGGTCCTCGCCGTCGACGCTCCAGTAGACCAGCAGGCCGATGCCGGCCCCGCTGAGTTCGGCGCTGAGCGTGTACTGCTTGTTGATCTCGTGGTTGGAGCCCGAGATGGTGATGCTGTCCACCGTGGCGGCGGCGTTGGGCGCGGCGAAGACCGCGATGGACGCGGCGGCAGCGACGCTCGCCACGCCCGCGCCGAGGCGGCGGGAAAGAATGCTCATGGGTTGGTCCTGTTCTCGGTGATGCCGGTCGGCGGCTACTTGTTGCCTGTGGTGCCGCTGGAGCCGCTGCCGAGCGGTCCGGCGGGCCCGAAGCCGCTGCCGGAGGTGGAGCTGCCCGATCCCAGCGGCGCGTCCTTC
This sequence comes from Nocardia sp. NPDC003693, assembly GCF_053981095.1. Lineage (NCBI taxonomy): Bacteria > Bacillati > Actinomycetota > Actinomycetes > Mycobacteriales > Nocardiaceae > Nocardia > Nocardia sp. NPDC003693. The sequence goes on along the minus strand of NZ_JBSFNO010000006.1, from coordinate 133,970 downwards.
ACCTCGACGACGGTCGAGCGGGTGTGCCCGCCCTGTTCGACGGTGATGATGTGCTTGCCCGCGGTCGAGGGCGTCCAGGCGATGCTGGACTGCCCGACCGGCCAGGGCACCTTCGGACTGCCGATGAACTCGCCGTTGTCGCTGAAGTACACGAGCAGTCCGGCCGCGGCGCCGCTGTGCGTGGCCGAGATCGTGTACTCGGTGCCGACGCGGAAGTCCGAGCCGTCGACGGTCACGCTGTCGACCGCGGCCACGGCCTGCGGGGCCGAGAGCACGGCCGCCGCGGCGAGGGCGGCGAGACCGGTGAATCCCGCACCCGCCCGGCGCGCGGTCCTCGAGGGTGTGATGCGCATGTGTCGTCTCCTGGGATGTTGCTGCCCGCGGGGGTGTGCGGGCCTGTGCACCCTAAGGGACGTGCCGTGTGAAATGTGGACGTTTCGCGAAATCTATCAAACAAGCGTCCGCTTGGTTGTGGTGGATATGACTTCACCAGGGGTTTCTCGTCATATCCACCACTTCTCCTACCGCTCGGCGCTCGAAGACGAACCCGGACGGGCGTACATCCTCGGCAATCCCGCACTGCCCGCGAGCTTGCTGCCGATGAACCAGGAGCTATCGGGCCACCGGGTGACCGGCCGGAACCGGAATCAGAACGGCAGCAGATCGGAGCTGCCGCTGCCGGCGGGCTTCGTGGTGGTCGGCGGGGTGGTGGTCACCGGCGGTTCGGTGGTCGTCGGCGGCGTGGTGGTGACCGGCGGCGGGGTCGTCGTCACCGGGGGCTCGGTCGTGACGGGCGGGGTCGTGGTGACCGGCGGTTCCGTGGTGACGGGCGGGGTGGTGGTGACGGGCGGCTCGGTCGTGACCGGCGGGGTGGTGGTGACCGGCGGTTCGGTGGTCGTCGGCGGAACCGTGGTGGTCGGCGGCGTGGTGGTCGGCACCCAGCCGTCGGTCACGTTCACCACGAGCGACTTGGTGCTGCTGCCCTGGGTGAGGGTGATGGTGTGCGCACCGGCCGTGCGCGGGGTCCAGTCGGCGCTGGTGTTGTACGCGGGCCAGGGCACCTGCGCGGCGGGGCTGGTGATGGCCTGGCCGTTGGCCTTCCAGTAGACCAGCAGGCCGAAGGACGCGCCGCTGAGGTCGGCGTGCAGGGTGTAGGTCTGGCCGACCTTGTGATCCGAGCCGGAGATGGTGATGTTGTCCACGGCGGCGGTGGCCTCGGGGGCCGAGGGGTTCGCCAGCACGACGGTGACGCCGGTGGCCACGGCCAGCCCGGCCAGGCCCAGACCGAGCGGACGCCGGAAGGCTGAGGTGTTGCTCATGTATCTCTCCTGTACTGCGACCCCGTGAGGGGGAGGGGTCGCTCGCACAGTAGGTGAGCAGTGAAGTGAAAATACGTACTTTCAGAAAGTTACCGGCCGGTCGTCAACCGCGCTTGGCGCCCGCGGCCTTCTTGACCCCGGGAATCTTGGCCGCGGCGGCGGCCGACTTCTTGGAATGCGCCGCTTCCTGTTTGGCCGCGGCGCGCTCGTCGGCGGCCTTCTGCTCGGCGATAGCCGTCGCCGGATGCACCGCGACGATGCCCAATCCCTGGCGTCGCCGGCAGTGTGCTGCGAGTTCGTCGTAGGCGACCTGCCCGAGCAGTTCGATCAATTCCGGCGCGTACGCCTCCCAGACCGGCCGGGTGCCCACGTGCGCGTCCGGCGACCCGGTGCAGTACCAGTTCAGGTCGAGCCCGCCCGAACCCCAGCCGCGCCGGTCGTATTCGCCGATGACGGTCTTGAGGATCTCCACCCCGTCGGGCCGTTCCACCCAGTCCTGGGTGCGCCGGATCGGCAGCTGCCAGCACACCTCGGGCTTCACCGTGAGCGGCTCCAGGCCCTCGCGCAGGGCCATGGTGTGCAGCGCGCAGCCCAGGCCCTTGTCGAAGCCCGCGCGGTTCAGGAAGATGCACGCGCCGTCGAAACGCCGGGTGCGCAACGCGGGTTCGTCGTCGAGATCGTCTTCTTCGAGATAGAGCTTCTTGCGGACGCGGCCCTTGTCGTCGACCGCCTCGCCCATGAGCTGCCAATCGTCGGGTGTGAGCATTTTCACAGCCCGGTGCAGCTTCTTGCCGTCCTCCTCGTCGGAGAGGAAGGCGCCGTGCGAACAGCACCCGTCGTCCTCGCGCCCGGCGATGATGCCCTGGCATGCCGGAGTGCCGAAAACGCACGTCCAGCGCGACAACAGCCAGGTCATGTCCGCCGCGATCAAATGCTCGTCATTTGCTGGGTCGACGAACTCGATCCACTCGCGCGGGAAGTCGAGCTCTACTTCGGGAGCCGGGTCGATCTTCGCCGCTGGTCGCAGCCCGGTCGGGCCACTCGCGGATGCACCTGCCGTCACACCGCGGAACGCTAACAGCTCAGTCGCCTGGCCTGAAGCCGTGACGCACCCAGTACCGTGTTCATGTGCGGCTCGGTGTACTGGATGTGGGAAGCAATACCGTCCACCTGCTCGTGGTGGACGCGCATCGCGGTGGCCACCCGATGCCTATGAGCTCTACGAAGGCGACCCTGCGCCTGTCGGAGAGTATGGACGACCAGGGTCGGATCACGCCCGGCGGATCGGCGCGGCTGATCGCCACGGTCGCCGAATTCGCCAGTATCGCAAAGACTTCCGGTTGCGTGGAGCTGATGGCCTTCGCGACCTCGGCGGTGCGCGAGGCGACCAACTCCGACGAGGTGCTGGCGCGGGTGCGCGCCGAGACCGGGGTCAAACTCGAGGTGCTCAGCGGAGCCGACGAGGCCCGGCACACGTTCCTCGCGGTGCGCCGCTGGTACGGCTGGAGCGCGGGGCGGATCCTGAACCTCGACATCGGCGGCGGGTCGCTCGAGCTGAGCAACGGCGCGGACGAGGTGCCCGACACGGCGCTGTCGCTGCAGCTGGGCGCGGGGCGGCTCACCCGCGACTGGCTGCATCACGACCCGCCGGGCAAGCGGCGGGTGGCGGTGCTGCGGGATTGGCTCGACGCGGAACTGGTCGTGCCGTCCAAGCAGCTGCTCGAGGCGGGCCGCCCGGATCTGGCGGTGGGCACGTCCAAGACGTTCCGCTCGCTGGCTCGTTTGACCGGTTCGGCCCCGTCCTCGGCGGGGCCGCGGGTGCGGCGTACCCTCACGAGTTCCAGCCTGCGGCAGCTGATTGCGTTCATATCGAGAATGACAGCCGCGGACCGGGCAGAATTGGAAGGCGTAAGTTCCGATCGGTCACAGCAATTGGTGGCCGGCGCGCTGGTCGCGGAGGCGAGTATGCGGGCATTGTCATTGGATACGCTAGAAATTTGCCCTTGGGCACTGCGGGAAGGTTTGATCCTGCGAAAACTTGATACCGACCTGGATAATGAGCCGATAACTGGTGGTCCCAACGGCGGCCAGCCGGGCACGATCGAAACGGTGTCTCGATGACCGAGGATATTAGTCAACTGTCCGTTGCCGAACTTTTGGCGCGAAACGGACAGGGTGCGCCGCCCGCCGCGGGCGGCGGGCGCAGGCGTAGGAGTGGGCGCGGCCTATCGGTCGCCGATCTGACCGGCGATATACCGACGGTGCGCAACGGATCCTCTTCGCACGCCGCGCCGGACGACGCGCTGGAACAGGGCGCGGCCGAGCCCGCACCCCCGGCTGATTCGGGCGAATCGGACTATTCAAACTTTTCGAATTATTCGGACTATTCGAACACAAACAATGCGGATTACCCGAACTACGCCGGAAGTTCCGGTGATTTCGGGGGCGGTTCGTCGTATTCGGCAGCACCGCAGGCGGACTACTCCTCCTACTCGGTACCCGATCCGGCCCCGGAGTACTCCCCGCTGTCGGGACCGATCTCGTTCTACGATCCGCTCGCCCCGAACGCGTCCCCGCCGCCCCTACCCGGGCCCGCCGCGGAGGCGCCGCGCAGCGGCCGCAGGCGCAAGCCCGATCCGCTGTCGGCCGAGGTGCCGCTGAACCAACTGGACGGCAGCGTCCCGCCCGCACCCGCCGAGAGCGGCGGCCGCCGCCGGCGCTTCGATCCCGACGACGAGAACACCGAGGACGTGCAGCCCTTCCGGGGGCACGACCCGTCCCGCGCGGACAGTGCGATGGGCGGCCTGAACGGCTCGCTCAGCCGGGCCGACGGCGCCGCGCGCAGCTGGGACGCCGCCGCCTGGTCGCCGGACCCGCTATCGAGCCCGCCGAGCCGCGGCGCCGAACCGCCGCAGGCCGCCGCTCCGGCCCCGCCCATCTCCGCCCCGCCGATGTCGCGCTCGGCGCGCAGGCACGCGGAGGCGCAGCGCCAGAACGCCCCCGAGCGCCCGGCCGAGCCGCATTGGCAGCCCGAACCGCAGCACCGGCCCGAACCGCCGCGACAGCCGGAACCGCCGCGGCAGTGGCAATCCGAGCAGCCGTGGCCGGGGCAAGCCGAGCAACCGTGGCCGGGGCAAGCCGAACAGCCCTGGCCGGGCCAGGCGGAACAACCGTGGCAGGGTGAGCGGCAGGCCGAGGTGCCGCCCTGGCAGCAGGACGCCGACCGGGAGCCCGAACCCCCGCGCCCGCCGGACATCCAGCGGCTGCCCGGCGGGCGGCGCCACGACGAGCAGCTGCGTGACGGTCGCGCCGAGCACAATGCCCGCGTCGAGCACGAGGAGCGATCCGGGCTGCCGTCCTGGTCGGCGCGAAGACGTCCCGGAGCCGGGGCCCCGCCCGAGGCCGCCGGACACGATCGCACCGAGCTGCTGCCGCGCAACCGGGCCGACGGCCCGCGGGACCGGGCCGAGCCGCAGCCGAGCTGGTCCGCCGCGGACCAGGACCAGATGCTCATGTCCGGCGAGACGGTTGCCGGTGAGATGCTCCGCGATCGGCTCGAACGCGATGAGCAACGCGCCGAACATGATTCGCGCCGCGGCGGCAAGCGTCGCGGTCCGGGCGGGCGGCGGCGCGGCGGCGCGGCGGTCCGGGAGCGCGATCTCGACGAGCATCTGACCGACGTCTACGAGCCGCTCGACGACGACGAGGACGACGACTACGACGACGAGCCCGGCACCTCGGTGGTCGGGCGGCTGTCGGCGGTCGCCGCCCGCGCCGCGCGGCGCGCGCGTCCGGCGCCGTCGCGGGCGCGGGCCGACCTGTCCGAGGACGAGGAGCATCGCAGGCAGTGGCTGGTGCTGGCGGGCCAGAGCACGGGCGCGGCGGTCGCGGGCATGTTGCTGTTCAAGGGTTTCGAGCGCCTGTGGGAAATGCTCCCGTGGGTTGCCCTGGCCCTGTCGATGATCGTCATCCTCGGTTTGGTCGCACTCGTGCGGGTGCTGCGCCGGACCGACGATATTTTCAGCACTGTGATTGCGGTCGTCGTAGGCGTCTTCGTGACGCTGGGACCGCTAGCCTTTCTACTCAGTACGAACTGAGCAGGGAGCAGCAGTGGGGAATATCGTGCAGGGGGCGAACATCGAAGACCGAGCGGTGCGGGGGGAAGTCCGGATCGGGCTTTCCACCGCGTCGGTGTATCCGGAGAACACCGAGGCCGCTTTCCGCTACGCGGCCGAATTGGGTTACGACGGAGTCGAACTCATGGTGTGGGCGGAACCGGCCAGCCAGAGCATCTCGACCGTGCAGTCGTTCATGCACAAGTACGACGTGCCGGTGCTGGCCGTGCACGCACCGTGTCTGCTTATCTCGCAACGGGTCTGGGGGTCGGACCCGGTGGCGAAGCTGCGGCGCAGCGTGCACACGGCCGAGGCGCTCGGCGCGGCGACGGTGGTGGTGCATCCGCCGTTCCGCTGGCAGCGCCGCTACGCCGAGGGCTTCGCGCAGCAGGTGGCCGAGCTGGAGAACGAGAGTCCGATCGCGGTGGCGGTGGAGAACATGTTCCCCATGCGCGCGGACACGCTGTTCCGGGGCAGCTCGGTGCGCAGACTCGAGCGCCGCGGCGGTCCGGGGCCGTCGCTGACCACCTTCAGCCCGTCCTACGATCCGACCGACACCGGGTACCGGCACTACACACTGGACACCTCGCACACCGCGACCGCCGGGGTCGATCCGCTGGCGCTCGCGCGCCGCATGGGCGCCGGCCTGGCGCACCTGCACCTGGCGGACGGGCGCGGCGCGGCCACCGACGAGCATCTGATTCCGGGTGAGGGCACCCAGCCGGTGGCCGAGCTGTGCGCGATGCTGACCGCGGGCGGTTTCGGCGGCCAGGCCGTGATCGAGGTCAACACCCAGATGGCCCGCACGACGATGGATCGGGCGGCGATGCTCAATCGGGCGCTCACGTTCGCGCGCAAGCACCTGAACGGCGTCACCCCCACTCCGGCCCCGGAACCCGAGCCGACGGGCGCCAGCCGCCACTGAGGGCCCGGGAATCGGCCGCGCGGGGGAGTTGCGGGCCGGGTGGTCGTGTTGTCGCGCTCGGCCCGCGCGCGAGCGCCCGGCCGGTCCTGCCCCGCCAGTGATTCCCGCCACGGGAATACCGATTGGTGTACCCGGCGCTTGTACGCTGTACAAACCGATCAGCGGAAGGAAGCAGCGGATGACAACGGAGTTGACCGTCGACCTCGAACAGGCCCTCACCGACCGGACCGCGCCCTTCAGCCGCGTCTGCGCGGTGACCGAGCTGGCGTCGGACGATCCGGGCATCGGCCGCTACGCCGGGGTCATCGAGGACATCTGGACCATCGGCAAGAAGCTGCACGGCGGCACCATGGTCGCGGGCAGCGCGGCTGCCGCGACCGCGTGGCTGCGCCGCACCGCGCCCGAGCAGGCCGCGATGTTCCCCATCTCCGCCAGCACCGACTTCCTCGGCGCGCCCGATCCGGGCGAGGTCGAGTACGAGGTCCGCACCCGCAAGATCGGCCGGCAGATCTGCCTGATCGACGCGAGCCTGATCCAGAACGGCCGCACCCTGGTCCACACCGCGTTCACCTTCAGCCACCTGGACGACGACGCCGCGCCCGCCTTCACCGCCGACCACGCGGGCGACATGCCCGCCGAGCCCGACGCCGGTGCGATGGGCTACGACGGCGACAGCCCGATGGGCAAGATCGTCCATGTGGCACAGGGCTCTTCGGTCGCCATCGACACGAAGTGGGCCCGGTTCCTGGCCGGCGAAACCGCCGAACCCCGTCTGCGCCTGTGGATTCGCCCCCGCGAGGGTGACGAGCAGCTGCCCGACGTAGCCGCCTTCTTCGCCATGATGGCCGCCGACATGAGCCCCCCGGTTCCGATGAACCTCGGCCACTTCGGCTGGGCCCCAACGGTTCAGATGACCACGTACCTGCGCCGCCGCCCGGCCCCCGGCTGGCTCCGCGTCATCGCCCACGCCCGCGAGGTCGGCGGCCGCATGTTCGACGAGGACCAGCTGGTCATCGACTCGACGGGCGCGATCGTCGCCCAGAGCCGTCAGCTGGCCTTGATCCCCCAGTCTCGCTAGAACGAACCGGTCGGCGCAGGCGGCCGCATCTCGGGCACGTCGTCCCCGTCGACGACGGCCGGAGCGGCGGCTTCCAGGTCGAACCGGGTGATTGTGAGCTTTTCTCGATCCTCGCCCTCGCGTCGCCGCACCGTGCGGCGATATGAGCCGAGCTGATGGTTGCTGCACCCGTCGAGGATCGCGAAATCGATGATTTCGCAACATGATTCGTGAAGCTCATCATGATGCAACGCCCCTGTTTCGGGGGTCTGTCGCGGTGGCGCGAACATGTGCGTGCGCCGGGTGCGCGGGTGCGGGTTCTCGCCGATCCGGCTTCGGGTCGATGTCCGCGAGGCACTAGCCTGGGAATCATGACGAGGATTGCGGTGATCGGCGGCGGCCGGATCGGCGAGGCGTTGGTCGCCGGTCTGCTCGAATCCGGACGGGCGAGCAAGGATCTGGTGGTTGTCGAACCGGTGAAGCCGCGGGCGGAGTTGCTGGCGCAGCGGTTCGGGACGCGGGTTACCGATTCGGTCGGTGACGCGGTGATCGGCGCGGATCTCATCGTGATCGCGGTGAAGCCGCAGGACGTGGACGGTGTGCTGACCGAGCTGGCCAAGGCCGAGCTGGGCGAGTCCGAGCGCGAGGCGGTCGTGGTGTCCCTCGCGGCCGGGGTGCCGACCCTGCGTTTCGAGAACAAGCTGCCCGCCGGTTTCCCGGTGGTGCGGGTCATGCCGAACACCCCGATGCTGGTCGGGCAGGGCATGAGCGCCATCGCGCCGGGCCGGTACGCGCGCAAGGAACAGCTGGCGCTGGTCTCGGAGATGCTGGAGTCCGTCGGCAAGGTGGTGACCGTCGCCGAGGCGCAGATGGACGCGGTCACCGCGGTGTCGGGCTCGGGCCCGGCCTACTTCTTCCTGGTCGTGGAGGCCATGATCGACGCCTCGGTCGGGCTCGGCCTGACCCGCGATGTGGCCACCCAGCTGGTGGTGCAGACCATGCTCGGTTCGGCGGCGCTGCTCGAGGAGTCGGGGCAGAGTGCGGTGGAGTTGCGCGCGGCCGTCACCTCGCCCGCGGGGACCACCGCGGCGGCGCTGCGGGAACTCGAGCGCGGCGGGGTGCGGTCGGCGTTTCATGAGGCGCTGCATGCCGCGAAGCGTCGTTCCGCCGAACAGGGCGCCAGTTCCGACTAGCCTGACTGGCCAGTAGCTCGTTTGCTGCCGGGCCCCGACTCGCCACAGCAAAGGCTGATTTCTCACACCCGTCGCAGCAACACCACTGGTCCCGCTAAGCTTCAAGGAGCACGTGCGTGTCTGTTCCGCCGGTGGGGAAGCCGGCGGCGCGGACGTGCCGGAGGTCAGTGGCGCAATGATGTCTGGAAACAGTCAAGCGAGGTCCGCAAACACACCGATCAGTGCCGCGAATGTCCTCGGCGGAGGAACCCAGTTCCTCACCGTCGCCGAGGTGGCGAATCTGATGCGGGTATCCAAGATGACGGTGTACCGGCTGGTGCATTCGGGAGAGCTGCCCGCGGTGCGGGTGGGTCGATCCTTCCGGGTGCACGCGAAAGCGGTGCACGATTACCTGGAGACGTCCTACTTCGACGCGGGGTGAGCACCCCGGCCGAACTCCAGCGGTGACGATCGATTTCGGGTGGTCCCGGCCGTGTGCCGGGTACCGCCGGAATCGTCGTCCCATCCCCTCCGCGCGGTCGCGCACAGTACGGTCGGCGCGCCGAGCCCGGCACTTCGGGCCCGGTGGCGGCACTGTGCCTACCCGTTTCGTTCGCCGGAGAGTGGCCCGGTAGCATGGACCGGCATCCTGTACGTGCCGGTGGTGCCGTCGGGCCCATGTCGGTCCGTTACGGGTAGGACTGTGCAGGGTTGAAAGTGTGCTCCCCGCGAAGGTGGGGGTGACCCGAGAGAACGCGAGGAACAACCCTATGGGTTCTGTGATCAAGAAGCGCCGTAAGCGCATGTCGAAGAAGAAGCACCGCAAGCTGCTTCGTCGTACGCGCGTGCAGCGCAGGAAACTCGGCAAGTAAGCGCTGCGTCGTAGCTGGAAGCCCGTCACCGTCGGTGGCGGGCTTTCCGTTTATCACGGGTGACAGAACTCATCGTTAGATCCTGGTTAATACCCTTCGGGGAGCCCAGGTCCGGCGGTTACCCTGGGGACGCGGGAAAACAGGAAATGGGGGCTCGACAATGGGATCCGGTGCGGTGGGCGGCACCAGGGACGGTTCGGCGCCGAAGATCGTGATGGTGACCGGCGCCAGCCGGTTCTTCGGCGGCAATGTGGTCGCGCGGCTGGCGGCCGATCCGAGTATCGAGCGCGTGATCGCGGTCGATGCCAAACAGCCGAGCCGGGAACTGTTGCGGCGCATGGGGCGCGCCGAATTCGTTCGCGCCGATATTCGTAATCCTTTGATACGCAAGGTGATCGACGGCAATGCTGTCGATACCGTCGTACATCCCGCGGCGTTGTCCCGGCCACCGGCCGGTGGCGGCAGGCCCGCGATGAAGGATATGAACGTCATGGGGGCCATGCAGTTGTTCGCGGTGTGCCGCAAAGCGGCCGGCGTGCGGCGCGTGGTGGTGCGTTCGTCCTCGGCGGTATACGGCTGCAGTGCGAAGGATCCGGTGAAATTCACCGAGGAAATGAGTGCGCGCACGCCGCCGCGGGGCTGGTTCGCCCGCGATATGGTCGAGGTGGAGAGTTTCGTGCGCGGGCTGGCCCGGCGCCGTCCCGATATTTCGACCGCCATTCTGCGTTTTCCGCCGATTGTCGGCCCACGGTTGGCCGATCGCGGTGTGCAGTATTTTCATTCGCCGGTGACGCCCACCATCCTGGGCCGCGATCCGAGAATGCAACTGCTGCACGAGGAAGACGCGATCGCCGCGCTCACCCATGCCGCGCTGGGCGCGCCGGGCGGCACTTTCAATGTGGCGGGTGACGGCGCGATGGCGTTGTCGCAGGCGATCCGGCGCGCGGGTCGCATCGAAATGCCGGTTCCGTACAGCCTTTTCCGTACTGTTGGCCGTACCCTGATGGGACCGGTTATGCGTGAGTTCACCGCCGAACAGATCGACTATTTCCATTTCGGCTGCGGCCTGGACACCACCAGGATGCGCACCGAGCTCGGCTTCGCACCCCGCTGGACCACGGTGCAGGCATTCGACGACTTCATAGGGGGCGCAGCGTTGCGGCCCGTGATCGATCCCCGCTGGATCGATGCCGCAGAGAACAAACTTCTCGGCCTGATCGGGGCCGGGACGGGAGCGCACCAATGAGTGACGTAGCGAAGGTGATCCGTCTTCACGACGTGGATATCGAGGCGCGGCATCGGCCGTCGCGCGTCTGGCCCGGCGAACCGGCGCTGAAGCCGGTGACCTCGCTGACCGATCGGCTCGCCGAAGTCGAATCGCGGCAGCCGAAGTCGCTGGGCGAGCTGCTGCGCGGCGCGGTGGCCGAGGGCGTCGGCCGCACCGCGGACTTCGCGCGCCGCCGCCTGACCGGCGACTATCAGGTCGACGAGTTCGGCCTGGACGAGCACCTGCTGGAGTCGGTGATCCTGCCGATCCTGCGCCCGATCTCCGATCTGTGGTTCCGGGTCGAGACCAGCGGCATCGAGAACATTCCGGCGGTGGGCGGCGCGCTGGTGGTCGCCAATCACGCGGGCACCGTGCCGATCGACGGGCTGATGCTGCAGTTGGCGATCCACGACCGGCACGCCGAACAGCGGGCGCTGCGCCTGCTGGCCGCGGACCTGATCTTCGAGACGCCGCTGGTCGGCGGCTTGGCGCGCAAGGCGGGCCATACGCTGGCCTGCTCCGCCGACGCCGAGCGGCTGCTGCGCGCGGGCGAGGTCGCCGGGGTGTTCCCCGAGGGGTACAAGGGCATCGGCAAGCCGTTCGGTGATCGCTACAAGCTGCAGCGGTTCGGTCGCGGCGGCTTCGTGTCGGCGGCGGTGCGCACCGGCGTGCCGATCATTCCGTGCTCGATCGTCGGCTCCGAGGAGATCTATCCCAAGCTGGCCGATCTCAAGCCGCTGGCCCGGCTGCTCGGTCTCCCGTACTTCCCGGTGACGCCGACCTTCCCGCACCTGGGCCCGCTGGGCGCGATCCCGCTGCCGTCCAAGTGGCACATCGAGTTCGGTGAGCCGATCTCGACCAGCGGCTACGAGCCCGAGGCCGCCGACGACCCGATGACCATGTTCGAGATCACCGATCAGGTCCGGGAGACGATCCAGGGCACGCTGTACCGGAATCTGACCAAGCGCCGCAATCCCTTCACGGGATAGGTTGCGGCGGTAGCACGATGGTGTGGCCCGGTCCGAAAAGGACCGGGCCACACCATTTCTCGACGATCTCTCAGCCGACCCGGGCTTCGCGCTTGCGGCTCAGCACCGCCGCGGCCGCGCCGCCCGCCGCGCCCAGCGCGAGCGCGGTGGGCACGCCGACCTTGGCGGCCTTGCGGCCGGTGCGGAAGTCGCGGATCTCCCAGCCCCGGTTCTTGGCCACCTCGCGCAGGTCCGCGTCCGGATTGATGGCCACGGCCGTGCCGACCAGCGAGAGCATGGGCACGTCGTTGTGGCTGTCGGAGTAGGCGGCGCAGCGCTTGAGGTTCAGGCCCTCGCGAATGGCCAGGGTGCGCACCGCGTGTGCCTTGCCGAGCCCGTGCAGGATGTCCCCGACCAGGCGGCCGGTGAACACCCCGTCCTCGGACTCGGCGACGGTGCCCAGCGCGCCGGTCAGGCCCAGCCGCTTGGCGATGACCTGCGCCAGTTCGACCGGGGTCGCCGTCACCAGCCAGACCTGCTGCCCGGCGTCGAGGTGCATCTGCGCGAGCGCGCGGGTGCCGGGCCAGATCTTGTCGGCGATGATCTCGTCGTAGATCTCCTCGCCGAGGGCGGCCAGTTCGGCGGTCGGGCGGCCGGCGATGAACTCCAGCGCCCGCTCCTTGCCGCTGGCCACGTCGGCGATGTTCTCCTTGCCGGTGACCCGGAACTTGACCTGCTTCCAGGCCATGTCGACCAGGTCGGAGGTCTTGAAGTACTTGCGCGCGGCCAGCCCGCGCGCGAAGTGCACGATCGACGCGCCCTGCACCATGGTGTTGTCCACGTCGAAGAACGCGGCGGCGGTCAGGTCGCGGGGGACCGCGCGCGTCGGCTCGTCGTGCAGCGCGAGTTCGGCGTCGTGCAGCGCGATGGCGGCGTCGGCGCTGGCCTCGCCGGCCAGGTTCGCTCTGACCTCTTCCTCGCTGGGTCCGAACGGACTGCGGGCCATCCGCGTGAACTGGTCCTGCAGACCCTGTCCCCAGCGGGCCGGGAATTCCCCGAATCGCCCCGCGATCAATCCCGGCCGCGAGTCCTTCGAACCCGTTCCGGCCTCTTTCGATCGTTCCGGCACCAGTACCTCCGCCTGTGTTTTTGGCCGGTACACCAGGGAGCCCGAGACCAATACGGGTCGCGCATGAACCGGCACAGTCCACAGTAACGCTCACCGGTGACCGGGACGTAGACGCTGAACGACATAACGGGTAGTTGAATGGAGTTATGAGCGATCCCACACGTACGGTCACCCTCCTGACCCGCAATGGTTGCGGCCTCTGCACGGTGGCGCTGGAACAATTGCGACCCGTCTGCGCCGAGTTCGGAATCGAGGTCGCGGTGGTGGATGTCGACGTGGCCGCCGAGCGCGATCCGGGGCTGCGCGCCGAGTACGGCGACCGGCTGCCGGTGGTGCTGCTCGACGGTCGTGAGCACAGTTATTTCGACGTCGACGAGGTGCGTTTGCGCGCGGATCTGAGTCGCTGAAACCGGGTGGTTCTCCGGGTGCGGCCCGCTGGGGCGGCGGAATGTCGCCGCCGCCCCCGGCCAACCCCCTACGGCGTGTCCGGCCGGGCGATTTCCGGCGCGTTGCGTAGCGGGTTCGGGTCGAGGGGGGTTGAATGAATCGCGGGGCAGCAGCCCGCCGCAAAGTGACTGAATTCACCGACTTTGTGCAGGGCTTCACAAGCGGTTACGGTGGTGGCACGCAACCTGCCTTCGAAGGCAGTGGAAGCGACCCCGAACCCCCGACCATAGACCGCCCTGCGACGGTCACCGGCGTCGGGTGACAAAAGAACGCCGGACACCCAATCCCCGGCCGGACGAGGAGCGCAAGCGACGTGACAGAGCAGCATGAGACGCCGCAGAGTGGCGTCTCCGGCAGGGCTCTGCAGAAGGACATCCCGCAGGCCACGGTGGCCCGACTGGCCACCTACCTCCGGGTCCTCGCCGTACTCGCCGATGACGGTGTTGCCATCGTATCTAGTGAGGAACTGGCTGTCGCGGCGGGTGTCGGTTCTGCCAAGTTGCGCAAGGATCTCTCCTTCCTCGGACCCAACGGCGTGCGCGGTGTCGGCTACGACGTCGTCAAGCTTCGCGACCGCGTCGAGGACGTGCTCGGGCTGTCCGAAGGGCACCGCGTGGTGCTGGTCGGCGCGGGCAATCTGGGCCGGGCCCTGGTCGGCTACGGCGGGTTCCGCCGCCGCGGGTTCGCCATGGTCGGCATCTTCGACAACGATCCGGCCCTGATCGGCACCCAGGTCTGCGGGCTGACCGTGCGCGATGTGGCCGAACTGACCGACGCGGTGCGGCTGTTGGAGCCGACCATCGCGGTCATCACCACCCCGGATTCGGCCGCGCAGGGCGTGTGCGATCGGCTGGTCGCCGCCGGTGTGCTCTGCATTCTCAGCTTCTCCCCGGTCGCGCTCGACGCGCCCGCGCACGTCGAGGTGCGCCGGGTCGATCTCGCGGTGGAGATGCAACTGCTGTCCTTCGAGCTGGCTCGCAACGCCGAGGCCGCCGGGGAGACGGTGGGCGTGGCCGCGGGCGACGCCGTGGGCGTGATCTACACGCCGATTCAGACTTCTCACGCGTCGGCAGCGCGCCCGTCGGGCGGCACGGAGACAACCAGCAAGGGAGCGGTGGTCCAGCCATGAGTGTGCTTCTCGTCGGGATCTCGCATCGAAGCGCCCCGGTGGCGGTGCTCGAGAAGGTCGCGATCACCGAGCACGACCGGCCCAAGCTGACCGACAAGATGCTGGCCTCGAGCCACGTCTCCGAGGCCATGATCGTGTCCACCTGCAACCGGGTGGAGATCTACGCGGTGGTCGACGCCTTCCACCCGGCGCTGGGCGAGGTCAGCGAACTGCTCACCCGGCACTCCGGGCTGCCGCTGCCGGAACTGACCAAGCACGCCTACGTGCGCTACGCCGAGGCCGCCGCCGAACACCTGTTCGCGGTCGCCAGCGGCCTGGACTCCATGGTGATCGGCGAGCAGCAGATCCTGAGCCAGATCCGCGCCGCCTACGCCGCATCCGACGCGCAGCAGGCGTCCGGGCGCACCCTGCACGAGCTCGCGCAGCATTCGCTGCGGGTGGGCAAGCGGGTGCACTCGGAGACCGGCATCGATCGCGCGGGCGCCTCGGTCGTGTCAGTGGCGCTGGATCGGGCGCGGCTGGTGCTGGGGCCGCTGGCCGGGCGCACCGCGCTGGTGCTGGGCGCCGGGGCCATGGGCGGGCTCGCGGTCGCGCAGCTGGCGCGGGCCGGGGTCGAGCGGATCATCGTGGTGAACCGCACCCTCGAACGTGCTGAGCGCCTTGCCAATACGGCCACCACCATGCACGGCGTGGCCGCCGAGGCGATGGAGATGGACAGGCTGGCCGAGGCGATGGCCGCGGCCGAGGTGGTCGTGACGTGTACCGGCGCGGTCGGCACCGTCGTGAGCATCGCCGATGTGCATCGGGCGCTCTCCGCCGACCGCGCGAGCGATCAGCTGGTCATCTGCGATCTGGGGCTGCCCCGCGACGTGGAGCACGCCGTCGCCGGGCTGCCCGGGGTGACCGTCATCGACATGGAGACGCTGCAGCGCGATCCGTCGGCGGGCGCCGCCGCCGACGACACCGCCGCCGCACGCGGCATCGTGGCCGACGAACTCGCCAAATACCTTGCCGGACAGCGCATGGCCGAGGTGACGCCGACGGTGGCGGCGCTGCGGCAGATGGCCGCCGACGTCGTCGAGGCCGAAATGCTACGCCTGGACTCCCGACTACCCGGGCTGGACGCCGCGCACCGCGAAGAGGTCGCGCGCACCGTGCGCCGCGTCGTCGACAAACTGCTGCACGCGCCGACGGTGCGGGTCAAGCAATTGGCCTCCACACCGGGCGGCGACAGCTACGCCGAAGCGCTGCGTGAGCTGTTCGAGCTCAAACCCGGTGCGGCGCAAGCGGTTGCGGCGCCGATGGAAATCGCCGCGCGCGGCGATCTGGCCGACGATTTCACCGCCGCCCACTCGGGGGACGAACAGGGGCTGACCGCATGACCGGAGCGATGGTGCAGGAAACACAGACAGGGCTCGAGACATTGCGTGGAACGCACGACGCCCCGTGGCGGATCGGTACCCGCGGCAGCCTGCTGGCCCTGACCCAGGCCGGGCACGTACGCGACGCCCTGATCGCCGCCGGGCAGCAGGCCGAACTGGTGATCGTGAAGACCGCCGGTGATCAGTCCGCCGCACCCGTCCAGGAGATCGGCGTCGGCGTGTTCACCGCCGCGCTGCGCGACGAACTGGGCGCGGGGACGGTCGACATCGCCGTGCACTCGTACAAGGATCTGCCCACCGCGCAGGACCCGCGCTTCAATATCGCCGCGGTCCCGCCCCGCCAGGATCCGCGCGACGCCCTGGTGGCGCGCGACGGCATGGTGCTGGGCGAACTGCCGCCGGGCTCGGTCATCGGCACCTCCGCGCCGCGGCGGTCCGCACAGCTCAAGGCCCTGGGACTGGGCGTGGAGATCGTGCCGCTGCGCGGCAACCTCGACACCCGCATCTCCAAGGTGGCCAACGGTGAACTCGATGCCGTCGTGGTCGCGCGAGCCGGGCTGGCCCGCATCGACCGGCTCGACGTCATCACCGAATCGCTGGAGCCGGTGCAGATGCTGCCCGCTCCCGCGCAGGGCGCGCTCGCGGTCGAATGCCGCAGCGAGGACACCGAACTCGTGACCATCCTGTCCGCGCTCGACGACGCGGCCACCCGGGCCGCCATCACCGCCGAGCGGGAACTGCTGGCCGAACTGGAGGCCGGTTGCACCGCGCCGATCGGCGCGCTGGCCGAGGTCGTCGAATCGATCGACGACGACGGCCGGGTGTTCGACGAACTGTCGCTGCGGGGTTGTGTGGCGGCGATCGACGGCTCGGACACGATCCGGGCATCCGTAGTCGGCTCACCCGCGGACGCCGCGGAACTGGGCCGTGCACTGGCGCGTGAGCTCTTGGAGCTGGGGGCGCGCGACCTGCTCAGCGACCCCGGGGATGGCAACCCGGCGGCAGCGCAATCCAACGACAGCAGCACCACTCCCAGCCCAATGGAGAACATTCGATGAGTCGAGCCACCAAGAAGCATCCCGGTCGGATCCTCTTCGTAGGATCCGGGCCCGGCGATCCGGCGCTGCTCACTGTGCGTGCCCGCGAGGTGCTCACGCGCGCCACGCTGGCCTTCACCGATCCCGATGTCGACAAGGGCGTGCTCGCCCTGATCGGCGCCGCGGTCGAGCCCGCCGCCGACGGGGAGCGCCCGGTCGACGTGCGCCCGGCCCTGGGCGATGCCGCCGAGGTCGCCAAGACCCTGATCACCGAGGCCCGCAACGGTTTCGACGTGGTCCGGCTGGTCTCGGGCGACCCGCTGACCACCGATTCGGTGATCCAGGAAGTCAACGCGATCACCCGGTCGCACATGATGTTCGAGGTGCTGCCGGGCCTGTCCGCCGGGACCACCGTGCCGGCCTACGCGGGCATCGAACTGGGTTCGAGCCACACCGAGGTCGACGTGCGCGGCGAGGTGGACTGGGCGGCCGTCGCGGCCGCGCCCGGCCCGCTGGTGCTGCACGCGACCTCCGGGCACCTGGCCGAGACCGCCAGCGCGCTGGTCGAGCACGGCATGGCCCCGCAGACCCCGGTCGCGGTGACCGTGCGCGGCACCACCCGCCAGCAGCGCACCATCGACACCACCCTGGCGACGCTGAACAACGCGGCGTCCGAGCTGGTCGGCCCGCTGATCGTGACGGTCGGCAAGGAGGTCGAGAAGCGCTCCAAGACCTCGTGGTGGGAGTCGCGGGCCCTGTACGGCTGGACCGTGCTGGTGCCGCGCACCAAGGAGCAGGCCGGTGAGATGAGCGAGAAGCTCGTCATGCACGGCGCCATCCCCATGGAGGTGCCGACCATCGCGGTCGAGCCGCCGCGCAGCCCCGCGCAGATGGAGCGCGCGGTCAAGGGTCTGGTCGACGGGCGCTACCAGTGGGTCGTGTTCACCTCCACCAATGCCGTTCGGGCCGTGTGGGAGAAGTTCGGCGAGTTCGGGCTGGACGCCCGCGCGTTCTCCGGCGTGAAGATCGCCTGCGTCGGTGAGGCGACCGCGGAGAAGGTGCGGTCCTTCGGCATCAATCCCGAGCTGATTCCGTCCGGCGAGCAGTCGTCCGAGGGCCTGCTGGCCGATTTCCCGCCCTACGACGACGTTTTCGATCCGGTGAACCGGGTGCTGCTGCCGCGCGCCGACATCGCCACCGAGACCCTCGCCGAGGGCCTGCGCGATCGCGGCTGGGAGATCGACGACGTCACCGCGTACCGCACCGTGCGCGCGTCGCCGCCGCCGGCCGAGACCCGCGAGATGATCAAGACCGGTGGTTTCGACGCGGTGCTGTTCACCTCGTCCTCGACCGTGCGGAACCTGGTTGGCATCGCCGGTAAGCCGCACGCGCGCACCATCGTCGCCTGCATCGGCCCCAAGACGGCCGAGACGGCGATCGAGTTCGGCCTGCGCGTGGATGTGCAGCCCGAGACCGCCCAGGTCGGCCCGCTCGTCGAGGCGCTCGCCGAGCACGCCGCCCACCTGCGCGCCGAGGGCCTGCTGCCCCCGCCGCGCAAGAAGAGCCGCCGCAGCCGCTAGGCCGCCGGCACGGCTTTCCGGCTCCCGGGCCCCGCATCCGATGATGCGGGGCCCGTTGCCGTTTCGAGCCTGTCGTGTCGCGGACCGCCGCGACGCCGCGGCGGAGATATTCGGTGCCACAGCGTCGTTCGGTATCGGCGTGAAGCCGCGTGCGGGTGCCGCCTGTCCGCCGGGCACGGCGCGGGTGCCGTGCGGGCCCCGGCCGGTGGCCTGGAGGCGGCGGAGGTGCGGTCCCATGGTGGTTGCGGCGGTTCACTTTCTGGCGGCGGAGCGGGTGTCACTGCGCGCGGCCGTGGGCGGCGCGGGGTGAGGCGAATAGTAGTGAATATCTTTGCCGCGGTGTCTGTTTCGGGTCGGTTGTGCAGGTCCGGCCACCGCCCCTCCGGCGGCCGGACCCGTACCGACTCAGCGCTGAGCCTGCATCATGCGCCGCACCATGCGGCAGGTGGCATCCGAAGGCCAGTGCACGCCAACGGATTCGGCGGTGTCGCGGATCTTGTCGTTGGTCGCCAGATCGGCGGCGAAGACGCCGGAATCGAGCATCGCGATGGCCAGGCGCATCGCCTTGAGCCGCCGATTGTGCTGGACGTACCAGGTGCGCGGCCGCCCCGCCGGCAGCGGCTGCTTGTACAGCGGTCGCCACGTGTGATCGATCGCCTCGCCCTTCTTGGGCACCGAGGTCTTGTCGGACATATTCGTTACGGCTGCCAGCATTGCCGATCCTCCCATCGCGTACCGGGTGTGGCGCGGGGCTCCAGCGTTCGAAACCCCCGCGCCAACCCGTCGAACACATCTTCGATTCTACCCGGGGGCACCGACAAAATCCGGTGCCGACCGGGGGCTACCTGGCAGAACTCGAGTCCGGGGTGAGCGGCCCGCACGACGCGGGGGAGCCTTCGGCGGCCGGGACACGGGCCGCGCGAACCCGCCGATCGGACGGGCATATCATGCGACTATGACCGGAATGGACCGCCCGCGGCGGTTGCGCCGTACCCCCGCGATGCGCCGTCTGGTGGCCGAGACCACCCTGCGGCCGCGGCAGCTGATTCTCCCCATGTTCGTCGCCGACGGCATCGGCGAACCACGCGAAATCTCTTCCATGCCCGGCGTTTACCAGCATTCGATGGATTCGCTGCGCAAGGCCGCCGTGGAAGCCGTCGCGGCCGGCGTCGGCGGGCTCATGCTGTTCGGCGTACCGCGCGCGCAGGACAAGGACGCGCTCGGCAGCGCGGCCAGCGATCCGGACGGCATCCTCAACCGGGGGCTGCGCGCGCTGGTCCACGAGGTCGGCGGCTCCACGGTCGTCATGGCCGACACCTGCCTCGACGAATTCACCGACCACGGGCACTGCGGCGTGCTGAACGACGCCGGTGGCGTCGACAACGACGCCACCCTGCGCCGGTACGTGGATATGGCGCTGGCACAGGCCGAAACCGGCGCGGATCTGCTCGGCACCAGCGGTATGATGGACGGCCAGGTGGGTGCGATCCGGGCCGGACTGGACGCGGCCGGGCACACCGACACCGGCATCCTGGCCTACGCGGCCAAGTACGCCTCGGCGTTCTACGGCCCGTTCCGTGAGGCGGTGGGCTCCTCGCTCGAGGGCGATCGCCGGACGTACCAGCAGGATCCGGCCAACCGGCGCGAGGCGATCCGCGAACTGCACCTGGATCTGGCCGAGGGCGCCGACATCGTGATGGTCAAGCCCGCCATGTCGTACCTGGACATCCTGCGCGATGTCGCGGATCAGGCCACGGTGCCGGTCGCGGCGTATCAGATCTCCGGTGAGTACGCGATGATCACCGCCGCCGCGCAGAACGGCTGGATCGACCGCCGGGGCGCGATTCTGGAGTCCCTGCTGGGAATTCGGCGCGCGGGCGCGGACATGGTGCTCACCTACTGGGCCACCGAAGCCGCGCACTGGCTCGACTGACGCCGCTCGTGCGCGACGTACCGCGCACGGCCGCCACGGATTTCGCCGTCCGGTCCGATGCGCGGCGGCCGTGCCGTCGCACGGGCTCCGGGGTATCGCGGTGCTGCCCTGTGGATTCCGTCCCGGCACCCGGCTCCCTGCACAATCCGGGGTGCGAAGTTTGTTACAAGCTTACTAACGGGTATGGTGAGGGTAGTCACAGAGAGTTCGGGAACCGGAAGTCGGTCGTCATGCGTTGTGCCATGGCGGGTTTGACTCCGGAGAGGCGGAGGCAACGATGCGAGTGGTGATTCAGCAGCCGCACAGCCTTCGGCGAGACGTGCTGGCATTCGGCCTACTTTTTCTGTTCGGCCTGCTCACCCTCGCCGTGCTGTTGATTCCAGGTCTGCTCGGCTAGCAACCGTGCACCTATCGCGCGGGCGGTCCGCGGCCCCCGCTAGGTTCTCGTTATGAGCGAGAAAACCCCCGCCGTGCTGTTCTCCGAGCCCGGCGCGCGGTATCGCACCATCGCCTACGGGCCGGTGCTGTGCGGGATCATCCTGATTCTGGAGATCGTGCGCGGCGGCGACCTGCACTGGTTCGGGCTGGCGTTCTGCTCCCTGCTGCTGGCGGGATTCGTCTGGTTGCAGGTGATCGCGGGCAAGCGCCACATCAGTGTCGAACTCACCGCCGAGACCCTGCGTGAGGGCACCGAATCCCTCGCTGTGTCCGACATCGCGGCGGTCCTCCCGGAGATCGACGAGGACTCCTGGGATGATGAGGATTGGGAATCCGCGCGTGCCCTGGGCGAACTGACCGGGGTGCCGCGGCGGCGCAAGGGGATCGGCCTGAAGCTGCGATCCGGTCAGCTGGTGCAGGCCTGGGCGCGCGATCATCGCGTGTTGCGGGCCGAGCTGACCGCGCTGGTCGAGCAGACTTCGGGTACAACGGCTGTGGTGGACAAGACCGTTGTGGTGGACGAGGGTTCGGCGGACCGGGGTTCGGCGGCGGAGGCCGCGACCGACACCGCCGTGGCGCTGGACAAGCCCGCGGCGGATCGGGGTGACGAGGAGAAGGAGGCGAGGTGATGCGGTGGCTCGCCGTGCTCGCCGAGTTCGTGGTCGCACCGGTCCTCGCGGTTCTCGCGATCTGGTGCTGGCGCAACGGTATTCACACCGGATGGTTCCAGCCGGTCGGGGAGTCGCCGGGTTTCGAGGCGACGCGCTACTCCGGGCCGTGGCTGGCGCTGGCCGCCGTCGTCATGACGGTCGCCGGGCTGGTGTTCATCGATCTGGTCGCCCGGGTCGTCCGGGTCACCCGATTCGCGCGCTGAGGTTCGCTCGCGCACGTCGTTTCCGGGGCTGAATCGCCCGTTTGGTCCGGCCTGTCCGACACGCCGTGAAGGGGCGCGCGAAGTCGCTGTTTCGCTGGTGAGGGCCGGTGGTATCGCCCGACAATGGGACACATGAAGCGTACGGATTCTCTGCAACGCGTCATCCTGGGCGTGCTGGCGGCGGGCCTCGCCGGCGGTGTGGTGGCCGGCCCCGCCGTGGTCGCACCCGCGCTCGCCGAGCCCGCCGTGGTCGCACCCGCCGCCGTCGCACCCGCTGTCGCGGAGCCCGGCGGCATCGCTCTCGCCGCCATTGCGGGCGGCGACCGTGCGAACGATGCGCGGATCATTCCGGTGGCCGTGCCGAATCGGGACGTGCCCGCGGTCGTCGACCCGGCACGGGCGGTCACGGCGGATGGGGCTCAGCCGATTTCGTCGGATCCGGCTCCGGCCGACGGCGCGCGCCCGGACCCGCGGGATGCGGCGATCCGGCCCGTCGCGTCGTCTCTCCTGGATCTCCTACCGGTGCAATTGAACTGCCTGCTCAGCACCGGTTGGGCGGCGTTCTGCCTGGGGTTGCCCCGGATCTGATTCGCGCCGCCCGCGGTGACTACTTCCAGTTCTGGTAAATATCCAGCACGCGGCCGTTGCGGGTGCCGGGCGCGTTCAGGTAGATGGTGACGGTGCCGTCGGGATGGTCGGCGGCCTCGGTCACCACCTGGCGCAACGAGGCGTGCACGCCACCGTCCTTGTCCCTGTGGAGGGTGGTCTCGGGGTGCAGGCCCGCGCCCATCCGGCTCAGCGGCACGACCATGCTGAACACCGCCGGGACCGGCCCGGACGCCATGCCCACGGTCTCCTCGTGCGACAGCTGCACGCCGATCCGCCCCTGCTCCGGCTGGGCGATCGGCGTCCCGGCCGCAGCCGTTCCGGCGCCGCAGCACAGCGCACCCCCGGCCGCCGCCGCCACGATCGCCGCTCCGAAACCAATGCCCCGCATACCGTTCCGCCCTTCTCGACCGAGTTCGCTCCTGCCCCGCGAGATTACGCATCAGCAACCTCTCAGCGACTCAACTCGACTGTTCCCGCCCCCGCGTGTTGCCCGCGCCCCCGCCCGCCCCTGCCGTGTGGCGGGGCGGGAGCGGCCCGGCGGCCGGCTCGGGGCGGGTGGGGGAGGGCTGTGGAGGGGTGGGGACGGATCGGGTTCGGGTGTGGGGCGGCGCACTCTCCTACACCCTGTCGTCGACGGGGTTGCGGGGGGCTGAGAGACTGGGTGCCGTGAGTTCTTCTCCGCGTGTGACCCGGGCGTCGGTGCCGGTGTCAGCCCAGCTCTTCGAACGCGCCGCGGCGGTCATTCCGGGTGGCGTGAATTCACCGGTTCGGGCCTTCCACTCGGTGGGCGGCACCCCGCGTTTCATCGCGTCCGCCACCGGGTGCACGCTCACCGACGCCGACGGCAACGAGTACGTCGACCTGGTGTGCTCGTGGGGTCCGATGATCCTCGGGCACGCGCACCCGGCGGTCGTGGAGGCCGTGCAGCGCGCCGCGGTCGGCGGGTTGTCCTTCGGCGCGCCGACGGCCGCGGAGATCGAACTGGCCGAGGCCATCGCCGCGCGGGTCGATCCCGTGGAGCGGGTGCGCCTGGTCAACTCCGGCACCGAGGCCACCATGAGCGCGGTCCGGCTGGCCCGCGGCTTCACCGGCCGCACCAAGATCATCAAGTTCAGCGGCTGCTACCACGGTCACGTGGACGCGCTGCTGGCCGACGCCGGGTCCGGCGTCGCGACCCTGGGTCTGCCCACCTCGCCCGGCGTGACCGGCGCGCAGGCGGCCGACACCATCGTGCTGCCCTACAACGATCTCGAGGCCGTGGCCGCCGCGTTCGCCGCGCATCCGGATCAGATCGCGTGCGTCATCACCGAGGCCGCGGCGGGCAACATGGGCGCGGTCGCGCCGCTGCCCGGGTTCAACGCGGGCCTGCGCGCGCTCACCTCCGAACACGGCGCGCTGCTCATCATGGACGAGGTCATGACCGGCTTCCGGGTCAGCGCGGCCGGCTGGTACGGCATCGAGGGCGTGGCGGGCGATCTCTACACCTTCGGCAAGGTCATGTCCGGCGGCCTGCCCGCGGCGGCGTTCGGCGGCCGCGCCGAGATCATGAACAAGCTGGCGCCGCTGGGCCCGGTCTATCAGGCGGGCACGCTCTCGGGTAACCCGGTCGCCGTCGCGGCGGGCCTGGCCACGCTGCGCACCGCCGACGCGGAGGTCTACGCGACGCTGAACAAGAACGCCGAACGGCTCGGCGGAATGCTCACCGGCGCGCTCACCGCCGAAGGCGTCCGGCATCAGGTGCAATTCGCGGGCAATATGGTGAGCGTGTTCTTCGCCGACACCCCGGTCACCGACTATGCCGCCGCCAAGGCGGCCGAGACCTGGCGTTTCCCCGCCTTCTTCCACGCGCTGCTGGACGCGGGCGTCTACGCGCCCCCGAGCGCGTTCGAAGCGTGGTTCGTCTCCGCGGCACTCGACGAGGACGCTTTCGATCGCATCGCCGCCGCCCTCCCCGCCGCCGCGCGTGCCGCGGCCGCCGCCACTCCCGAAGGATCCGCCGCGTGAGTTCCCACCCCGAGACCGGACTGCCCGCCCCCGCGCCCGTGCCGCTCTCGCCCGACGAAGCCGCCCGCCTGCTCGACTCCATCCGCCAGACCGAGACCGAACTGGCCGAGACCGGCGACGCCGCCGCGGTCGCCCCGTCCGAGTCCCAGGCCCAGCCGCCGGTGGACGTGCTGCTCGCGGTGGCCGCCGCCCTGGCCCCCGACACCGAGCCCGCCCCCGAAAAGCCTTCCGCGGCAGTCGCTTCGGACGCTTCCCCCGCCGGTGACGCCGCCGCCGGGTCCGAGACTTCCGCTGCCGGACCCGAAGCGACCACCGATCTGTCCGAAGAAGCTGACGAATCCGTCACCGCCGCAACCGATTCCGACTCCACCGCCGCGACCGAATCGCCCATCGCCGCAACCGAGTCCGCGAACGGTGCGGGGGAGCCCGCCGACATCGCGACGGAAGACGACGCCCCCGAAGCGAATACGGTCGCAGCCGCCGCCCCCTCGACCAGCGGGCTCATCCTGCCCGGATCGGTGGCCGACGACGTCGAGACCATCGTCCACGTCATGCGGCACGGTGAGGTGCACAACCCCAAGGGCATCCTCTACGGCCGGCTCCCGGGCTTCCAGCTGTCCACGACCGGGCGCGCGCAGGCGCAGACCGTCGCCCGCACCCTGGCCCCGCACGACATCGCGCTGGTCGTGGCCTCGCCGCTGCAGCGCGCGCAGGAGACCGCGGAACCCATCGCCACCCAGCACGGGCTGACCATCCGCACCGACGACAACCTCATCGAGGCGGGCAACACCTTCGAGGGCCTGCGGGTCTCCATCGGCGACGGCGCGCTGCGCAAGCCCCGGCACTGGTGGAAGATGCGCGACCCCTTCACCCCGTCGTGGGGCGAGCCGTACCTGCAGATCGCGCACCGCATGCTGGCCGCGGCCAACAAGGCGCGGGTCGAGGCGGCCGGGCGCGAGGCCGTGCTGGTCTCGCACCAGCTGCCCGTGTGGACGCTGCGCCGCTTCCTGCAGGGTCAGCGGCTGTGGCACGACCCGCGCAACCGGCAGTGCTCGCTCGCATCGCTGACTTCCCTGGTCTACCAGGGCGATACGCTGATCGACATCGTCTATTCCGAACCGGCGGGGGCCTCGGATCCCAAGGCGACGGGAGCATGACCCGCACCATCGCGTCCCGGCCCGGAGCACTCCGGCGCACGGTGTCGATCCTGCTGGCGAGCGTCACCCTGGGGGCGGCGCTGGCCGGATGCTCGACAGCCGGCAAGGACGCGGTGGCGCAGGGCGGCACCTTCGACTTCGTCTCACCCGGCGGCAAGACCGACATTCGCTACGACCCGCCGAGCTCACGCGGCACCATCGGCACGCTGTCCGGCCCGGATCTGATGACCGACGGCAAAACCGTGTCGGTGAGCGACTTCCCGGGCCAGGTCGTCGTGATCAACCTGTGGGGCCAGTGGTGCGGCCCCTGCCGGGCCGAAGCGCCCGCGCTGGAACGGGTCTACGAGGCCACCCGGGACCAGGGCGTGGCCTTCCTCGGCATCAACGTCCGCGACAACCAGCAGGACAAGGCCCAGGACTTCGTCACCGACAACAAGGTCGGCTACCCCTCCATCTACGACCCGTCCATGCGCACCCTGCTCGCGCTCGGCGGCAAGTTCCCCACCAGCGTCATCCCCACCACCATCGTGCTCGACCGCGAGCATCGGGTGGCGGCGGTGTTCCTGCGATCGCTGCTGCAGGAGGATCTGCAGCCGGTGGTCGAGGAGATCGCGCGGGAGCCGAAGTCGTGAACTCGGTGAGTGTGCTGGCGAGCGTGGGCGATTCGTTCCAGGAGACCGCGGCGAGCGGCCCGCTGCTGCTCGCGCTCGGCGCGTGCGTGCTGGCCGGGCTGGTGTCCTTCGCCTCCCCGTGCGTGGTGCCGCTGGTCCCGGGCTACCTGTCCTACCTGGCCGGGGTCGTCGGCGCGGAAACCCCGCCGGTGACCGTCGAATCCGCGAAACGCGATGCGGCCCAGCGCACGGCGACCGTCGAACGCTCCCGCGGCCGCCTGCGCGTCGCGGGCGCGGCCGGGCTGTTCGTCGCCGGCTTCACCGTGGTGTTCGTCCTCGCCTCGGCCTCGGTGTTCGGCGCCATCCAGATGCTGAACGTGAACAACGAACTGCTGCAACGCATCGGCGGCGTCGTCACCATCATCATGGGCCTGGCCTTCATCGGCATGATCCCCGCGCTGCAGCGCGACACCCGCATGGAACCGCGCCGGATCAGCGGCCTCGTCGGCGCACCGCTGCTCGGCGGCGTGTTCGCGCTCGGCTGGACGCCGTGCCTGGGCCCCACCCTGTCCGGGGTCATCTCCGTCTCCGCGGGCACCGAGGGCAGCACCGCCGCCCGCGGCGTCGCCCTGACCGTGGCCTACTGCCTCGGGCTCGGCCTGCCCTTCATCATTCTGGCCTTCGGTTCGGCGACCGCGCTGCGCGGCGTCGGCTGGCTGCGCCGCAATTCCCGCACCATTCAGGTGATCGGCGGCCTGCTCCTGGTCGCCGTCGGTATCGCCCTGGTGACCGGGGCCTGGGGTCAATTCGTCTCCTGGGTCCGGGACGCCTTCGTCTCGAATGTGACCCTGCCGATCTGACATGACAACGACCATCGAATCCCCCGCCCCCGCCCGCCCGCCGCGCCAGTCCGTGCCGCGTCGCGTTCTCGCGCTCGCGCGCAACACCTGGCGCGGGCTCACGAGCATGCGCACCGCGCTCATGCTGCTGTTCCTGCTGGCGCTGGCCGCCATACCGGGCGCGCTGCTGCCGCAGCGCAGCCTGAATCAGCAGAAGACCGAGCAGTACATCGCGGACCGGCCGACGCTGGGCCCGTGGATGGATCGCTTCCAGCTGTTCGACGTGTTCTCCAGCTTCTGGTTCACGGCCGTCTACGTGCTGCTGTTCGTGTCGCTGGTGGGCTGCATCCTGCCGCGCGTGTTCGACCACTACCGGGCGCTGCGGACGCCGCCGGTCAAGGCGCCGCGCAACCTGTCGCGGCTGCCGCATCACTATGCGGGGGAAGCGGATTCCGATGCCGACGCGGTGATCGCGCAGGCGCGCGAGCAGTTGCGCGGCTGGCGGACCGTGGTGACGCCGGGATCGCGCGCGGGCGAGATCACGCTCTCGGCGGAGAAGGGCTACACCCGCGAGGCCGGCAACCTGGTCTTCCACCTGGCGCTGGTCGGGCTGCTCGCGTCCATCGCGCTGGGCAAACTGCTCGGCTACGAGGGCAACGTGGTGGTCATCGCCAACGACGGCCCGGGCTTCTGCACCACCTCGCCGGCGGTCTTCGACTCCTTCCGCGCGGGCAACGTCGTGGACGGCACCGGGCTGACGCCGCTGTGCGTGCGAGTCAAGAACTTCAAGGCCGACTACCTGCCGAACGGGCAGGCCGAGATGTTCACCTCCGACATCGCGTACCAGTCCGGGGCCGACCTGGATTCGAACACCTGGCGGGACACCACGATTCAGGTGAATCACCCGCTGCGTGTCGGCGGGGACCGAATCTACCTGCAGGGACACGGTTTCGCGCCGACCTTCACGGTGACCTTCCCCAACGGCCAGACCCGGACCGAGACCATCCAGTGGCGGCCGGACGACGCCACCACCTTCCTGTCCTCCGGTGTGCTGCGCATCGATCCGCCGGGCGGCATGTACCCGAACGAGACCGAACGGCGTAAGCACCAGATCGCGATCCAGGGCCTGTTCGCGCCGACCGCGATGCTGCACGGGTCGCTGCTGACCTCGGCGTTCCCGTCCATGCAGGATCCGGCGGTCGCCGTGGACATCTACGTCGGCGACACCGGGCTGGACACCGGGCGGGCGCAGTCGCTGTTCGCGCTCGATCCGGAGATGATCAAGCAGGGGCGGCTCACCAAGGAGCAGCGCGCGAATCTCTTCGCGGGCGAGTCGGTGACGCTGGCCGACGGCACCAAGGTGACCTTCGACGGTGCGCAGGAGTTCGTGAACCTGCAGGTCTCGCACGACCCGGCGCAGCAGTGGGTGCTGATCTCCGCGCTCACCATGATGGCCGGACTGCTGGTCTCGCTGCTGGTCAAGCGGCGCCGCATCTGGCTGCGGGTGTACCCCGCGAGTGACCCCGAGGCAAAACGACGTACCGTAGTAGAAATGGGTGGATTGGCCCGCACCGACCAGGCCGGCTGGGGTGGCGAATTCGACCGACTGCGTGAGCGGCTGCTGACCGAGAGCACGGGAGACAAGTAATGCCGATCGACGAGACCATCGCCTCCTACAGCGATCTCGCCTTCAAATCGGCCATCGTGGTGTACGCGCTGGTCTGGATCATGCTGGTGTGGCAGTTCGCGGTCGCCCGGACCGCGCCGCCGCGGCAGCTGGTCACCGCCGGCGGTGGCGGGGTGGACTCGGAGTCGGCCACGCCGGGCCGCGTCATCGAGACCCCGAAGCGGCCGTTCGCCGAACGCCTGGGGTCCATGGGCTTCTCGGTGCTGTTCGTCGCGGTCGCGCTGCACGTGCTCTCGATCGTGTTGCGCGGCTTCGCGACCCACCGCTTCCCGCTCGGCAACATGTACGAGTTCACCAGCATGTCCTGTGCCGCAGCGGTTCTCATCGGCCTGGTGCTGCTGCGCGACGAGCGCTACCGGGGCATGTGGGCGTTCCTGCTGACCCCGGTGCTGATCCTGATGTTCCTGGCGGGCACGGTGCTGCACGCGGACGCGGCGCCCGTCGTCCCGGCGCTGAAGTCGTACTGGCTGCCGGTGCACGTGACCGTCGTGTCGATCGGCTCGGGTGTCTTCCTGGTCTCCGGTGTGGCCAGCGTGCTGTTCCTGTACCGCTTGCGCCAGCCCGCGGGCTCGGAGTCGTCGAGCATCTGGGGCGCCCTGGCCCGCCGCCTCCCGGACGCGGAGTCCCTGGATCGCCTGGCCTACCGCACGACCATCATCGGCTTCCCGATCTTCGGCGCCGGCGTGATCCTGGGCGCGATCTGGGCCGAGGCCGCCTGGGGCCGGTTCTGGGGCTGGGATCCGAAGGAGACCGTGTCCTTCATCGCCTGGGTGCTCTACGCGGCGTACCTGCACGCCCGCGCGACCAGCGGCTGGCGTGACACGAAAGCGGCCTGGATCAACATCGCCGGTTTCGTCGCGATGCTGTTCAACCTGTTCATCATCAACATCGTGGTCAGCGGCCTGCACTCGTACGCGGGCCTGAACTGAACCCCGCCGGTCAGCGGGCGAAGCGTAGCTCCGAGCGGGCCTTGGCCTTGGCCGCCTCGACCTCGCGGTCCTTGGGCGGGGCATGGGTGGTCAGGCTCGCCAGGAGTTTGTCGGTGGCCGCGGCCACCTCGGCGACGGCCAGGTCGAACGCCTCCTGATTGGCGTGCGACGGCTTGGTCGACCCACTGATCTTGCGGACGTACTGCACCGCCGCGGCCTGTACCTCGTCCGAAGTGGCCGGCGGCTCGAAGTTGTGCAGGGTTTTGATATTGCGGCACATGCGGGCGAGGGTACGCCGCACAGGTGACATCCCGGCCCTGTTCATCAGGGCTCAGGTCGCGAAAAAGCCGCTGACCGGGGTCTCTCGCGAGATCGGGCAGCGGCTTCGAGCGGCCGGACTCAGGCGCAGGTGCGGTTGAGTTCGTCGGTGAAGGGGGTCAGGTCGGTGATGTTGTCGTCGACGAGGGCGTCGGCGTAGGCGTAGATCGCGGCCTGCTCCTCGCCACCGGAGACCAGGGCCACGGTGCGGAGACGGTCGGCGAGGGCCTGGGCGGTCGCGTCGTCGTAGGTCCCGCCGCTGGCGTCGATGGCGGCGTTGATGAACTCGATCGCGCGGTCGCAGGTGAGGGAGCGGGCCTGCGCGGGGGCGGCCGGCAGCAGCAGCACGGTGGCGGCGGTCGCGGTCAGCGCGGCGGCGGAGAAAAGCTTGATCATCATGTCCCTTACTGTGTTTCAACGGGAGATCCCGCCCGCATGTGAGCGACCTCTCGATGGCACACCGTATACGTGCCCCCGCCCGCGCCCACTCTCCGCCCGCCCCCGTGAGTTCAACGTCACGATCGGACGGCTGCCGCACCCGGCTGTGGAGAGCGTGTGGAGGGTTGTGGATGAATCGGCGAGCGGCGCTCACGCCCCGGTCCGGTTCGGGCAGGATCCGTACTCATGACCGTGAATCAGACTCCGCCGGTACGGGTTTCGAGAGCCTGGCGGACCGGCATGGCGGTCGTGACCGCGGCGGCGGGCTGCGTGTGCCTGTGGGTGCTGTGGCAGCACGCGATCAGCTTCGATGACGTCGAGCTCTACCCGCCGGCCGTCGCCCTGCTCGCGATCCTGCTCGTCCCCTGGCTGATCTACGCCGTCGCCGGCAGGTTCGCACCCGGCACCAGACGCTTGACCCGGCTGCTCCCGGCGATCGTCGCCGTGTCGGCCGTCCTGCTCGGGTTCCACGTCCCCGGCCGCGTCGGCTGGATCTTCTCCGGCCCCGCCATGGAACGCGCGGCGCTCGCCTGTGTGGAGACCGAAGACCGCACCCGCGTGGGGACGTACGTCTTCACCAGCGTGGACCGGACCACCGACGCCTGCGTGTTCCGTCAGGAACGCCCCATGGGCTACCGCACCGGCTTCATCCACCGCATGTCCGGCGCACCCCTGCGCGCCGACCACCCCTTCGACTGCCTGATCGACGACTCCTGGCTCTTCTTCACCGTCGTCCCCTGACTCGCTGTCCGCGACCTCCGCAGAAAACCGGGTGGTCGGTTAAGGTTCGGTCCGCTGCACGAGGGAGAGTCGCGCGGCTGATCGAGGGAGAGCATGAACAACTGGAAAGACCTGGACGCCGACGTTCGCAAGGCGTTGCTGCGGGGGGAACCCGCGACGGATCCGGAGACCGATCGGATCGCGCGGGAGCACGCGACGGAAGTGTTGGGGCGCTCCATGATTCGGCGGCTGCGGCTGGTGGTCCCCGTGGCTGTCGTCTGTGCCCTCGGGCTGGGATTCGCAACCGGGATAGCGGGGTGGCCGTCCTGGATCGTCGGCGTGATCATCTTTTCGGCCGGGATCGGCTGTGCCATCGTCGAGAGCCGGCGCAAGCTGGCGCTCATTCGGATCCTCAACGTCAGCACCGGGACACCGCGGGCACACCTGTCCGGCGAGCGTGTGGCGACCGGCCGGGCCGAACGGCTCGAGCTTCGAATGCCGGTCGGCGGCGTGCTGCGCACCGTCGCCCCGCTGCTGGCCGCCATCAGCCTCGCCCTGGCCTTCGCCGTGGTGGCGTCGACCTGGTGGCTCATCGTGCCGGTGATCGTCATCGCGATCCCGGTGGTCGCGTATGCCGGCCACATGCTGTGGTCGACGCTGCCCGGCAACGAGCAGATCCTGGACGCCGACGGAATATCCATCCCCAAGTACGGCCTACGCCTCGGCTGGGACGCGGTCCGTGAGATCAGGATGATGCCCCTGCGGGCCACGGCGGGCGATCGGCGGCAGGTGCTCGCCTTCCTGCTCCACGACAATCAGGACTTTCTGCGGCAACTGCCCCGCTGGATGGCGGTAGTGGCCAACCTGAACACGAAGACGTACCTGTCGCCGCTGGTCCTGCTCGACAGCGTGACGGACAGGCCGATCGACGAAGTAGCCGGTGTGGCGGCGGGATTGTCGGGGTTGGAAGTCACGGTCGTTCCCGTTGCCTCCTGATCGAGGTTCTCGCCGAATCGTGCTGGGGCGTCAGGGATTCAGGAACCTGTCGAGGAGGCGGTTGATCATCTCGGGGGCGTTCCCGGCGGACTGGGGGATGGTCAGCATGCCCTGGGTCATGCCGCCTACCGCAGCCACCAGCAGCTGAGCGTCGAGGTCGAGTTGCTGTGTGGCGGTGGGGGAGTCGGCGTCGGGGCGGGCGCGGCGGAGCTGTTCGGCCACCGCGTTGATCAGCCAGAGGCCGGGGCCGGCGGTGTCCTTGGGCTGCACCTCGTCGGTCGTGAGGGCGGCGGTGTGGAAGGCGATCAGGATGATCGCCTCCTCGCGGCGGACCTCGTCCAGGGGGAGGAGCTCGGTGAAGACGGCGGTCAGAATCTCGCGGGGCGGGGCGGACTCGCCGAGGGTCGCGACGTTGCGGGCGAAGCGTTCGCCCGCGGCGACCACGACCGACAGGTGGGTGGCGGTCAGGACGTCCTGTTTGGTCCCGAAGTAGTACTGCACGAGGCGGACCGAGATCCCGGCCTCGGCCGCGACGTTCTGGAACGTGGCCGCCGTGAGGCCGCCGCGGGCGATGACAGTGCGTGCGGCCGTGGTGATCTGGGCTCGCCGCTGATCGTGATCGGCTAGACGCGGCATGGAGCGGTACCTCTTCCCCGGGTCGGCGATGGACAGATCCGTCATGGTACGCCCATATCACTTAAGTGGTACGTTGATATCATCAACGGAGATCGAGGGGCCCGACGCCAATCCGGGCCGCGGCCACGGTGTGCTGATGGAGATACCGGGTGTGGTGGGCGCGCGGATCATGGGCTTCGTCCGCCGGCACGACCGCGCCGCCGCGCGGGCCTGAGTGCGGCGAAACGACAGCTCCCCGTGCGGCCGAATCCGGTCGCACGGGGAGCTGTCTGCTACCCGTGGCGCCTGCCGATCGCGGAAATCCCGAGGGCGGCGAGCGCTTGAAGTAAACGGGGCATTCGGTTTGCTAGACGATCGCCCAGATGGAGCGGACGGGTCGCCCGGCGAAGGGGTCAGCTATCGGGGGAACCGGGTTCGCCGTCCCGGTGCTGGCGCGAGAGCCGCCACAGGAACTCCGGATCGTCATCCGGGCCGAGCACGCGTTTGCGGGTGGTGGATGCCGGGCCGGTGCGGGCCGGTCGCTGCGGGCCGAAAGCTTTCCAGCACAGCATCGCGATGGTCACCAACGCGATGAGTGCCAACAGGTACGTCACGTCGTTCACCTCCTGCCAACGAGGGTAATCCAGTGTCCGTACCCGCGGCACCGCGGAACTTTCAAATAGGGGTTAGACGCGCGTCGCCTCGGTGGTGAGGGACCTGAGAAGTTGCAGAACTTCGGATTCGCGGAACCGGCGGTGACCGCCCGGAGTCCGGAGTGAGCCGAGCCGCCCCGCGTGAGCCCACCGCGTAACGGTCTTCGGATCGACATGGAACAGGGCCGCCACCTGGCCGGGGGTGAGCAGGCTTTCCTGGCTGTTGACGGAACCCATTACGCGGCTCGCCGCGGTGAACGCAGTCATTCGCAAACCTTTCCGTTTTGTCAGATCCCTCATCAGTAGCGACATCGTTGCACCGCACCCCCTGTGTGTTCGAACAGTCTCGTTTTGGTAAAGGGGAAGTAATAGACAAAACGGATATCCGTACTGTGTTCGCGGTCACGTTTGACTCGCGAGTAGCGAATATCCAGCGAATTCGGGCACGGGCCGCCGGTCGCGGGCCACCGCATATGTCCGATTGGTCGTCACCTAGGCTGAGGCTCGTGAGTGAGGCAACCCCATCCGAAGGTGCGGGCCGCAAACTGGCCCGCGATCTGGCCCTGTACACGGTGGCCCGGCTCGGCCTGGTCGTCGCGCTCGTGGCGCTCATCCTCGGCGCCGCGGCCCTGGTGAACGTCGAGGTGCCCCTCATCGTCGCGGCGCTGTTCGCGGTGCTCATCGCCCTGCCGCTGTCGATGGTGCTGTTCAAGACCCTGCGCACCCGCGTGAATCAGGACATCGCCGCCGTGGACGCCAAGCGCCGCAGCGACCGTGACCAGCTCATGACCCGCCTGCGCGGAGACGAGAAGTGACGGCCGGCCGATGAAGCGTGTCGATCGCTACGCACCGCGCGAGTGGGTCGACAACGCCGTCCGGCTGATCGACGCCGACGCCCAGCGCAGCGCCGATACGCATCTGCTGCGCTATCCGCTGCCCGCGGCCTGGCGGGTGCAGCTGTACCTCAAGGACGAATCCACCCACATCACGGGCAGTCTCAAGCATCGCCTCGCGCGTTCGCTGTTCCTCTACGCCATCTGCAACGGCTGGATCACCGAGGGCACCACCGTGGTGGAAGCCTCCTCCGGGTCGACCGCCATCAGCGAGGCCTACTTCGCGAAGTTGCTGGGTCTGCAGTTCGTCGCCGTCATGCCCGCGTCCACCTCGCCGGAGAAGATCGCGCTCATCGAAGCACAGGGCGGGCGCTGCCACCTGGTCGCGAAGTCGCCCGACATCTATGCCGAGGCGGCCCGGCTGGCGCGCGAAACCAACGGTCACTACATGGATCAGTTCACGCACGCCGAGCGCGCGACGGACTGGCGGGGCAACAACAACATCGCCGAGTCGATCTTCCATCAGCTGGCGCTGGAGGCGCACCCGGTGCCGGACTGGATCGTGGTCGGGGCGGGCACCGGCGGCACCAGCGCGACCATCGGCCGCTATATCCGGTACCGGCGCCACGCGACCCGGCTGGCCGTGGTGGATCCGGAGAATTCGGCCTTCTACGGCGGTTACGAGACCGCGGACTCGGGCTATCAGACCGGTATGCCGTCGCGTATCGAGGGCATCGGCCGGCCGCGGGTGGAGCCCTCATTCGTCGGTCAGGTCGTGGACACCATGATCGAGGTCCCGGACGCCGGATCGATCGCCGCGGCCAGGCACGCGAGCCAGGTGCTCGGCCGCCGGGTCGGCGGTTCGACGGGCACCAACCTGTGGGGGGCATTCGCCCTGATTGCCGACATGATCGGCGCCGGTCGGTCGGGCAGTGTGGTCACCCTGCTCTGCGACGGCGGAGACCGGTATGCCGGAACCTATTTCAACGACGACTGGGTTGCCGGTCAGGGGCTGAGTCTGGCGGAGCCCACCGCGGTCCTGGCCGAATTCATGGCCACCGGTTCTTGGTCCGGCTAGTTTTCCCACGGCACGGCGGTCGGCTCAGAAGGGTTGATCACCCCTCGATTGGTTTGCTATCGAGTTGCTGAATTCACTGGGTTAGCGGTTATTCGCCTGCGGCCGACGCGCTCCGCAGGTGAGGAGCTGTTGTTTCACTGTCTCCGTGGGCGTTAATGGGCCTTGACGTCCGGGGCCTTTCGCGGACTACTGGACGAGTGACCGCCGTGGGCTGATCGACCCCCGAACCGAGCACGAGCATCCACGACTGCAGGCTCGTGGACGTCCGCCACATGTTCATCCGCAATTCGGTGATGACCAGGGTCTGCGGATCCCGCACCAGCTTGGTCCGATCGCGCCGCTCGCCGGCGACCGCGTCGTTGTGCCACAGCGTCGCGAATTCCGGGCTCGCCATGCAGCGTTCGAGGATCGCCCGCGTCCGATCGTCGTGTCCGCACCGGGCCAGCAGCATCCGGAACGAGCTCACCGCCTGCTGCGCCTCGCCGTCCCAATCCACCAGCACGGTCCGCGACAGCGGATTGAGCAGTATCCATTCCAGATAGTTGCAGCCGGGATCGAGCTCGGGGAAAGCCTCCGCGTGCGCGGCGTTGACGGCCAGAATGTCCATGGCGCCGGAGATGAAGGCGGCGATCTTGGGGTTGAGCAGTTCCAGATATTCGAGATCGACCGGGCCGGGGTGATCGGGCTCGGTGCGCGGCAGCGGCTCCTCGGCCAGGGTGAGTGCGTACTCGAACTCCGCCGGGGCGAGTTCGAGTGCGGTGGCGAGGGATTCGATGACGCGACGGGAGGGAGTGGCGCCGCCCTCGATCTTGGTCAGATAGGGGACCGATAGGTTGGCGAGCCAGGCGAGTTGTGGGCGGGTGCGATTGGCTCTGGTGCGCAGCCGGCGGATGTACTCGCCGAAGGTTGGAACCACAGTCATCGCCCACGTGCCCTTACTGATCTTGCCGCCCGTTCTGGTTCAACAGTGTGAAACAACAACGCATCGGGAGTCGAGTTGGGTCAGTATCCGCGGTCGGTCGCGAGCACCGGCGTCACGGTCGGGCCGTGGGTTCCGGCGCCCTCGTGGACACGGCCGGTGGTGGCCGAGCGGCGGGTGAGCATCACGGGGGATCGCAATCGGACGGGTGTCTCGGATCGCGATGCCCTGCCGGGTGCGCGTGAGCCCGTGGCCTACGGGCGCTACCGCGATCGGGACGGCGATATCTGGGAGAAGGAGCCGCGCGGGTGGCTGTTGCGCTCGCAGGCGGGGGTGCCGGTGGAGTCGGACGAGGTGTGGGACTGGGACGACGGGCACGTCTGCGACTACGCGCCCTTCGAGCCGTGTTCGTGACACGGCGCTGACGTCGCGTTTTTCCGGTGATTGTCAATTTTTGTTGACACCGCTCGTATGTCAATTTAAATTGACATACATGAGTGAAGCGACGACTCTGGCGGCCGCGGCCGGCAGCCCGGACCCCCAGGTGGGGTTGCGCGCGGTGCTGGCTTTGCGCCGACTGCTCGAACGCCTCGAGTCCATCCAGGTAGCCAACGCCCGCACGCAGGGCTGGTCCTGGCAGGCCATCGCGGACGCGCTCGAGGTCAGCCGGCAGGCGGTCCACCAGAAGTACAACCGGAAAGGCGGTATCCGCTGATGTTCGAAAAATTCGCCAGGGCAGCCAAATTCACGGTGGTCGGGGCGCAGGAGGAGGCCCGGGAGCTGCGGTCGCCGGTCATCGACGTCCAGCACCTGTTCCTCGGCCTGCTCGCCGCACCCGATGCCGGACTGCACGAACTGCTCGCCGCGCACGGGCACACCGCCGACTCCGTGCGCGCGGCGCTGACCCGCACCCGGGCCGGCGAACCGCTGGGCGAGCAGGACGCCGAGGCGCTGCGATCGATCGGCATCGACCTGGACGCGGTGCGCGACAGCCTGGCCGAGACCTTCGGCGCGGATGCCCTGGAACGCGCGGTGCCCGCCGACGAACCGCGCCGCGGCCTGTTCCGCGGCAGGGGCTTCGGGCACATCCCGTTCACCCGCGAGGCGAAGAAGATTCTCGAACTCGCGCTGCGCGAGGCGGTGGCCCGCAAGGACGATCGCATCGAGGCCGGGCACATCCTGCTCGCGATCCTGCGCGCCCCGAACCCGGCGACCCGGGACCTGCTGGGCGCGGACCTCGAGCCGCTGCGCGCGGACGTGGCCGCCCATCTCGATCGGGCCGCGTGATTGTCACAGGTGATCATGAACCGGTGAGGTATGACCACCGCGGCGCGCGGTTCGCCCCTACGATCGGGGCATGACGCTCCTGCTACGTCTGCTCATTAACGGTGTCGCCATCTGGCTCGCGGCCGAATGGGTCGACGGCATCGACATCAAGAGTCCCGAGGACACCACGCAGAGCAAGCTGCTCGCCATCCTGGCGGTCACCATCGTCTTCGCGCTGGTGAACACCCTGGTGAAACCGCTCGTCAGTCTGCTGTCCCTGCCCTTCGTGATCCTGACCCTCGGGCTGTTCCTGCTGGTGATCAACGCGCTCATGCTGTGGCTGACCGCGGCGATCACCAACACCATCAGCTACGGCATCACGGTCAGCGGGTTCTGGGCCGCGGTGCTGGGCGCCATCATCATCACGCTGGTGAACTGGGTGCTCGGGGTGCTCGTTCCCGACAACTGAGGGCCGGTGCGACGGGTTCGCGCCGGGCTTCAGCCGAAGGACAGCGCGAACTCGATCGCCAGCGACCAGACCAGCAGGGCCAGGCCGGTTCCCGCCAGCGCGGGGATCAGGTCGGGCCCGTTCTTGTTGCCGCGCACCGGTTCGTTGGCCTTGATCGCCAGGGGGAGCGCGATCAGCGCGACCAGCGCCCACGGGGTGCGGGCGGCCAGGAGCAGGGTCGCGGCGAACGGGATGGCGAGCAGCACGATATGCAGTGTGCGGGTGCGGGTGTCGCCCAGCCGGACGGCGAGGGTGGTCTTGCCCGAGACCGCGTCGGTCGGGATGTCGCGGAGGTTGTTCGTCACCAGCACGGCGCTGGAGAACGAGCCGACCGCCACCGCGCCGGCCAATCCCACCCAGTCGACGCGCCCGGCCTGCACGAACTGGGTGCCGAGCACCGCGACCAGGCCGAAGAACACGAACACCGCGATCTCGCCGAAACCGCTGTAGCCGTAGGGGTTCCGGCCGCCGGTGTAGAACCAGGCGCCGGCCAGGCAGCCCGCGCCGACCAGCAGCAGCCACCAGCTGCTGGTGGCGACGAGGATCAGGCCCAGGATCGCGCCGAGACCGAGGCAGCCCAGGGCGGCGTTGCGCACCGCGGCCGGGGTGGCCAGTTTCGAGCCGACCAGCCGCAGCGGGCCGACCCGGTCGTCGTCGGTGCCGCGGATGCCGTCGGAGTAGTCGTTGGCGTAGTTCACCCCGATGATGAGGGCGCACGAAAGCAGCAGGCACAGCACCGCTTTCCAGCCCACCGCGCCGTCGATCGAGGCGGCGGCTCCCGTTCCGACCAGGACCGGGGCGATCGCGTTCGGCAGAGTGCGCGGCCGCGCTCCCTCGATCCACTGTGCTGCTGTAGCCATGCTCCGCAGCCTAGTGCGCGGGCCGGGGGCGGGGCGCGCTCAGGATTCAGCGGCGGCCTTGAGCTGGGCCAGCCCCTTCTCGAAGTCCTTGCCCACCATCTTGTCCATCGGCATCAGCTTGCCGAACAGCGCCATGATGCCGGTCTGCTGCCCGGTCATCCGCCAGGTCACCAGGGTGCCGGCGCCCTGCGGGGTGAATTCGAAGCCGATGGTGTTGGTCGCCTTGAACGGCTTCTCGAAGTGCAGGCGGATGCCGATGGCGTCGGCGGTCGCGGAGGTGATCTCCATGTCGCCGCGCCCGGCCTTGCGGTTGCCGCTCCAGGCGTAGCGGGCGCCGATGCCGCGGTCCGCGCCGCTGTAGACGCGGTCCATCGCCGGGTCGATGTCCTCCCACGGCGACCATTCGCGCCAGCGGTGGAAGTCGTCGATGAGCGCTTGGACCTGAGCGGGCGCGGCCTCGATGACCGCCTCCCGGTGAACGTCGAAGTCCGCCATGACCAGCAGCTTAGGCGACCCCCGGCCCGGAACCCGCGAATCGACGCGGCCCGCACCGGCGATTCCGGCGTGCCGGGCCCATGACGCGCCGGGCCGGTGCGCGAGCGAGGAGACCGCCACGCGCGGACAAGTGTCGCCAGGTGGCCGAGAAGGCGCGCGCGGACATAGTGAGGTCGGGTGGTCGAGGAGGACCGTCACGCGGACCCGGCATCGCCGGGAGGCTGAGGCGGACCGCCATGTTGGGCATGGTGTCGTCGGGTGCCGAGGAGGAGCGGGCCATCGCGCGGCGAAGCCGTCGTTCCTGGTTCTCCGCGATGCGGGCGGATCCGCGGGTGGCGGAGGCGCGGTCATCATGTGCGGAGAGACGTGTCCGGCGGGACGATGTCCGGTGGGCTGGCGCGCGGGGCGGGGGCGGTGAACCGGACGGGCGTCCGGCTGCTCACCTACGATTGGCGAGGAATGTCTTCGGAAACAAGCGGTTCTGACGGCGCCGGGGTCGTCCGGCTCGCCGCCGCGGGCGCTACCGCCCCGGCGGTTCCTTCGCATACCGGCCGGGCGGGGGACGCGGAGCCGGTGCTCGTCGGACTGCTCGGGGAAGTGGCGTTGCGGCGGGGCGGGGTGCTCGCGGCGGTGCCGGGGGCGCGGGCGCGGCTGCTGGTCGCGGCGCTGGCCACACATCCGGGGCGGAGCCGCAGCGCGCACGCGCTCATCGACGAGGTGTGGGGTGAGGAGCCGCCGCGCGCGCCGACGAACGCCCTGCACACCCAGGTCTCCCGGCTGCGGGCGCTGCTGCCCGAGGGCGTATTGGAGATCGGTCCCGCCGGATATCGCCTGGTCATCGCCCCCGACCAGGTCGACCTCGCGCGCGCCGAACAGTACGAGACGCGAGCCCGCCGCGCGCACGACGCCGGCGACGACGCGGCCTGCCTGGAATGGATCGCCGCCGCGCGCACGCTGTGGCGCGGCGAGCCGGGCGCCGACCTGCCGCCGGGCCCGGTCGCCGAGGAACTCGTGACGCTGTCCGGAACCCGGGCCAAGGCTCTGGACGCACTCGAACTGGCCGCGCGTTCCGGGATCGGGGATGTGGACGGCGCGCTCGAACTGGCCCGCCGCGCGGCCGCTGCGGATCCCTTCGGCGAACCCGCGCACGCGACGCTGATGCGCCTGCTCGCCGCGGCCGGGCGCGGGAACGAGGCCCTCGAGGTCTTCGCCGCCCTGCGCGGCAGACTCGCCGATCAGCTCGGCGTCGGCCCCGGGCCCGCGGTCACCGCGCTCAACACCGCGATCCTGCGCGGCGAGGAGCTGCCGGGCACGATCGCTGGAACCGCAATCGCACCGAATCACGCTGGGGGACAAAGCTATCCGGTGGTGTCGGACACCGGTACGGGTGCGATGGAACGCCTTCGGGATATCGCTGGGCGGATGCGCGGCGCAGCCGATGCAGAGCGCGATGGGAATGCCGGAAGTTCGCGCCGAGCGGGTAGCGCCGCGGCGAGTGGGAACGCGCGGTGGTCCGGCGATGGGCAGGATGGCGCGTGGGACACCGAAGCCGGGGGATCGAGCTCGACCGGAGGTGTCACGGGTCGCGGCAGCACACTGTGGTCCGAGCACGCGTCGGACGCTGCGGGCACCGATGACGCCGCGGACGCGCGCGTGAGCGCGCGTGATCCGGGCGGTCAGCGGCGGACGGAAAATGGCGGGGGACAAGCTGATTCCCCCGCATTGCGCGCGATACCGGGCGGGCGGGCCGATCCGGTCCCGGGGTACGGCTCGGTGCGGGCACCGGCGGAACGGCACGCGGCGGCCGCGCGGGAGCAGGCCGACGCGGCTCCGTCGGCGATCGGGTTGCGGGCCGCGCCGAACCCACTGCTGGGGCGGGCCGCGGACCTGGACGCGCTGCAGCAACTGCTGACCACGTCGCGGGTGACCACGGTGCTCGGGCCCGGCGGCACCGGTAAGACGCGTGTCGCCAACGAACTCGGGGCGCGGGTGGCGCACGAGCGGACGGTCGCCCTGGTCGAATTGGCCTCGGTGCGAGCCGATCCCGCCGGAGACGAGGGCACCCGGGCCGAGATCGAGGCGGCCATCGCCACCACGCTCGGCATCGGCGAGCTGAGCCGCGACAGCAGCGTGCTGCGCGGCACGCTCGCGCGCGACGTGGGCCGGCGCCTGCGCGACGCGCTGACCTCCCGGCCGATGCTGCTGATCCTGGACAACTGCGAACATCTGATCGCGGTGGTGGCCGAGGTGGTGGCCGACCTGGTCGGGGCCAGTGAGCATTTGACCGTGCTGACCACCAGCCGCGCGCCGCTGGAGATCACCGCCGAGGCCGTGTATCCGCTGCCGCCCTTGATGATCGACGCGGACGGCTCACCCGCCACCGATCTGTTCAACGCCCGCGCCCGCGCGGTGCGGCCGTCGGTGCGGCTGGATCCGGAGGTGGTGGCGCGGCTGTGCCGCACCCTGGACGGGCTGCCGCTGGCCATCGAACTGGCCGCCGCGCGGACGCGGACGATGAGCGTGGAGGAGATCGAATCCCGGCTCGAACACCGATTCGCGTTGCTGCGCAGCGGCGATCGCAGTTCTCCCGAACGCCATCGCACCCTGCACGCGGTCATCGACTGGAGCTGGAATCTGCTGGACGGCGAGCAACGGGTGGCGCTGCGCCGGTTGTGCCGTTTCCCGGCCGGGTTCACCCTGGCCGCCGCCGAGGCGGTCGTCGCCGGGCCCGATGTCCCGGATGTGGCGGCGGCGGTGGACGGCCTGGTGAGCCAGTCGCTGCTCACCGTGCTCGAACCCGACGACGAGACCGACACGCTGCGCTACCGCATGCTGGAGACGGTCCGGGAGTTCGGCGAGGAGCAGCTGGCATCGGCCGCCGAAGAAGACCTGGTCATGGACCGGATGTCTTGCTGGGCAAGGACGTTCGCGCTCGATTCGGTGCATCGCTACGCCACCGGCGATCAGGTGCGGGTCGTGCTGTCCGGGGCCGCGGAGACCGACAATCTGGTGGCGGTGCTGCGCTACGCGCTCGACCGCGTCGACACCGCCACCGCGCACACGGTGTTCCCGGTGCTGTCGCTGCTGTGGGTCATGCGGGGCGCGCACATGGAATTGATCGGCTGGGGTCCGCGCATGCTGCGGCTGCCGTTGCG
Source organism: Nocardia sp. NPDC003693 (assembly GCF_053981095.1). NCBI lineage: Bacteria > Bacillati > Actinomycetota > Actinomycetes > Mycobacteriales > Nocardiaceae > Nocardia > Nocardia sp. NPDC003693. The sequence continues at coordinate 91,636 of NZ_JBSFNO010000006.1, read as the reverse complement.
CACCGGCCCGCTCACGGTCGCCGAGGCGGATCTGCAGATGTTCGGTCAGCTGGTACTCGGCCTGCACCTGATGTACGCCGACAGCGGCCCACGGGAGTTCGCGCTGTTCCGGAGCCGCGTCCGGCGGTTGCGGGCGGCCGGGAATCTCTCGCCGATGTTCGCGTTCCTGGGTGAGCTGGCGACCGTGCGGGCCGATCCCTACGCGCTGGGCCGGGTGCTGGTCACGGGCGTGCGCTCGGCGGACCCGTGGACCCGGACCTCGGCGCTGCTGTTCCGGGCGAACATTCGCGAGAACGCCGGGGATGTGAACGGCTCGATCCGAGACGCGTTGTACGCCTTGGATTCCGGGGCCGGGAACGATATCTGGGGTCAGGCCATGGTGTCGCAGCACCTGGGCAGCATGTACGGGCAGTCCGCGCGCTACCCGGAATCGGTCGGCTACTACCGCGAGGCCGTCGAGCTGCTGACCCGGTTGCGGGCCTTCGAGGAGAGCGTGGAGATTCGCAGCGCGCTCGCGGCGTCGCTGGCCGGCATCGGGGATCTGGAGCAGGCGCGACGGGAGCTGGAACCGGCGCTGGCGGGCGTCGGCGTGGAGCCCGCGGAGGAACTCGCGCGCATCCAGCCGAACCATCGCCGCGCCTCGGTCACCGCCGGGCTGGCCGAGATCGCGCTGGCCGCGGGTGATGTCGAGACCGGCCTGCGCCGGTTCCAGCAGGTGCTGCCCCTGCTGGCGTGGCCGCACGGCACCATCACCCCGGGCCCCGGGGACATCATGATCGCCGCCGCGGTGCTGGACGCGCACGTGCTGTACGGGGCCGCGGACCGAAACCGAGGTCTGGCAGCGGATCTGGTGGACGTCGCTCTGGTGCGGCTGCCGCAGTTCTGGGATCTGCCGCAGACCGGTGCGGTCGCGATCGCGATCGGCTCGTATCTGCTGGCCACCGGCGTGGACACCGAGACGGCGCTGGAACTGCTCATGCTCGGGCCGAAAGTGCTTGCCCGGCAGGACTACCCGTCCATGCTGTGGGAACGGCACGTGGAACTGCACCGGCCCGCGGTCGGCGCGGACGCCATGGCCGCGGCCGAGCGCGCGGTGGCCGGGGTGGGCCGCCGGGTGGCGGCCCAGCGCATCATGGCCCGGCTGGGGGAGATCGCCGAGCGACGCTGAGGCGCGCACCCCGCACGCGAACAACCGGCCCGCGCACCGGGATTCGGTGCGCGGGCCGGTTGGATCGCCGGGGCGGTGGCTCACGCGCGGCGCATGTACGCCCGCACCGTGAGCGGCGCGAAGATCGCGATCACCACGACCGAGCCGAGCAGCGACCACACCACGTTCGAGGTGGCGCCGGTTCCGTTCATGAGTTCGCGGGCGGCGTTGACCATGTAGTAGATCGGGTTGACCTTGTTGATGCCCTGCAGCCAGCCGGGCATGGTGTCGACCAGCACGAACGCGCCGGACATGAAGGTCAGCGGGAACATGATCATCATGGAGATGCCCTGCACCGCGGAGGCGCTCTTGCCGGTCACGCCGACCAGCGCCCATACCCAGCTGACCGCGAACGAGCAGAACACGGTGACCAGGCCGGCCGCCACGACGCCGAGGACGCCGCCGTCCGGGCGGTAGCCCAGTGCGATGCCGACGACCACGGTCAGGGTGGTGGCCAGCCCGTACCGCACCATGTCGGCGACCAGCGCGCCGGACAGAGCCGAAATGCGGGCGATGGGCAGGGATTTGAAGCGATCGAAGACGCCCTTGTCCATGTCCTCGCGCAGCTGCACGCCGGTGGCGACCGAGGTCAGCACCACGGTCTGCACCAGGATGCCCGGAATCAGGATCGGCAGGTACGCGGTGACGCTGCCGCCGATCTGCCCGCCGAAGATGAAGGCGAACAGGGCGGTGAACAGAATCGGCTGCACGGTGACATCGAAGAGCTGTTCCGGGTTGTGCTTGATCTTGAGGATGCCGCGGTAGGCCATGGTCATGGTGTTGGCCAGGGTCTGCTTCAGCGAAATGTGGTTGCTGACCACCGGAATCGGGGCCGGGGCGGTGGCCGCGTGGCGGCCGGGGGCGGTGAGTGTCGTGGTCATGCCGCGCTCTTCTCTGCATCGGTGGTGTCGTCGCTGTCGTCCGCGCCGTGACCGGTGAGCGCGAAGAACACCTCGTCCAGGCTGGGCTTGCTGACGTTGATCTCCTCGACGCGAATGTCGTGCTCGCGCAGTCGGATCAGGATGTCGGTGGTGACGCTGGGATCGGGCAGCGGTGCGGTGACGCGACCGGCCTCGGGGCTGATGGCGGCCTCGACGGTCTTGCCCGCGGCGCGGGAGAGGTACTCGCCCACCAGGGTTCGCGCCTCCTCGATGCGGGATCGGTCGCCGAGGGTGAGCTGCAGTGCGGACATGCCGACCGAGCTCTTGAGTTCGTCGGAGGTGCCGTCGGCGATGACCTTGCCGCGGTCGATGACCGCGATCTTGTCGGCCAGCTGGTCGGCCTCGTCGAGGTACTGGGTGGTGAGCAGCACCGTGGAACCCTCGCGCACCAGGCGGCGGATGGTCTCCCACATCTGGGCGCGGGTGCGCGGGTCCAGACCGGTGGTGGGCTCGTCCAGGAACAGCAGCGGCGGGGCGGAGATCAGGCTGGCGGCCAGGTCCAAACGCCGTCGCATGCCGCCGGAGAAGTTCTCCAGGGCCTTGTCCGCGGCCTCGGTCAGGCCGAACTCCTCGAGCAGCTCGTTCGCCTTGCGGCGCGCGTCGGCCCGGGACAGTCCGAGCAGCCGCGAGAAGATGACGAGATTCTCGGTGGCGGTGAGCTTTTCGTCGACCGAGGCGTACTGCCCGGTGACGCCGATGAGCGAGCGCACCGCGGTGGGCTCGGCCACCACGTCGCGGCCGAAGATGCGGGCGCTGCCGCCGTCGGGCCGCAGCAGCGTGGCGAGCATGCGGATGGTGGTGGTCTTACCGGCTCCGTTGGGTCCCAGTACGCCGTATACGGCCCCCCGCGGTACCGCGAGACTCACGCCGTCGACAGCCCGCTGCTCCCCGAAGAGCTTGACCAGGTCGTTCGCCTCGATGGCGAGCGCCTCAGCAGGTGTGTAAGAAGTCATGGCACCCACTGTGTGCCCCGGGACTTACACGCGACTTGCACGGCTGTTGCGTGCCGGTGCAAGCCGGTTCCGCAGCCGGTCCGTACCGCTTACGCGAGAGAGTATCGGCAGGTCACAGCGGGAATGTGAAGCTCGACACGCCGCGGCCGCGCGACCCTGTCCCGGCTCGCGACGGCATCGTCGCGCCGCTCAGTTGGGCGACGCGGCGGCCAGCAGTTCACGCAGTCGCGTCCGGTCGGGCTTGCCCGGCCCGCGCAGCGGCAGCTCGTCCATGACCGCCAGCTCGCGCGGCGCGGCGATGGCGTCGAGTTCGGCCACCACGTGCTCGCGTAGCTCGTCCAGGGTCGGCGGCGTCGCGCCCGGCGCGGGCACGATGACCGTGACCACGCGCTGGCCCAGCCGATCATCGGGCAGCCCGAGCACCACGCATTCGGAGATGCCCGGGTGCGTGATGAGCACGGCCTCGACCACCTGCGGAATGACCAGCAGGCCGCCGGTCATGATGGCCTCGTCGAGGCGGCCGGTGACGGTCAGCACGCCGTCCTCGTAGCTGCCGGCGTCCTCGGTGCGGAACCAGCCCGGCTCGGCGAACGCCGGATGGTCGGGCTGGTTGCGGTAGCCCTTGGCGAGCATGGCGCCGCCGAGCATGACGCGCCCGTCCTGGATGCGAATCTCGGTGCCGGACAGCGGGACACCCTCGTAGACGCAGCCGCCGCAGGTCTCGCTCATGCCGTAGGTGCGGAAGATGTTGATGCCCGCGGCACGCGCCCGGGCCAGCACCGGCGCCGGGGTGGCCGCGCCGCCGATGAGCACCGCGTCCAGCTGCGCCAGCGCGGCGGCCGCGGTCGGCTCGTCCAGGGCCTTGATGAGCTGGGTGGGCACCAGCGAGGTGTAGCGGCGCGGTCCGGTCATGCCCGCCACCGCGCCCGCCAGCGCCTCGGGCAGGAAGCCGCCGGAGACGTCCAGGGCGGCCGGTTCGGTGCCGGACAGAATGCTGCGCAGCAGCACCTGGATGCCCGCGATGTGATGGGTGGGCAGGGCCAGCAGCCACTGGCCGGGCCCGCCGAGGCGTTCGTGGGTGGCGTCGCCGCTGGCGCGCAGGGCGGCGGCGGACAGCAGCGCGCCCTTGGGCAGCCCGGTGGTGCCGGAGGTGGTCACCACCAGCGCCACATCGTCGTCGATCTCCTCGCCGGGCCGCAGGCTCGAGCTGAGTCGCTGGGCCTCGCGGCGATCGGCGGTGGGGATGGGCAGCCACGCAGGACCGTTGCCGTCCAAGGCTTCCCGCAGATGCGGCAATACGTCACCCACAGATGCACCGGTGGGCATGGGAAGTGTGCGGAGGGTATTGCTCACGTTCGCGATCGTGTCATGGGAAGGGGTGGCGGCGCACCTGCGGGGGTTCGCGGCCGGGGGTCGATGGTGATGGTTCGGTCAGTCGGACGTCGGTGTCGCCAGCGGCCAGCCACCGGCTGCCAGCCGGGATGCCACCCGAGCGATATCGTCCTCGCCGGGTTGCTCCTTGGCAACTCGGGCGATGGCCGCTTCGATGTCGGCGCGCGCGATCTCGTTGCTGGCCACCCGTTCGGTGATGAGTTCCTCCACCACCAGGTGCACCTCGTAATCGGTGAGCCTGCGGTGCAGCACCGCGAGCAGGGCCACGTAGTCCGACTGCGGAATGCCCTGCGGGTACCCGGCTTTGAGCCAGTCCAGGACCTTCGCCAGGACGTTGGTCAGCGCGGGGGTCCGCGCCGGTTCGGAATTCGGCTGTTCCGGAGTGCTCACGAGCGTGCCTTTCGATCGGTCGGTGTCACGCGCCGAGCAGATGGATTCCCAAACGGTCGGCCAGGAAGCCGCGTGCGATGAAGACCACACCGACCACGGCCGCGATCATGACCACGGCGAAGCACAGGGCCGAGAGCGCCTGGTGGAGTTGGCGTGCGGCCCCGGTCGCGCCGCTGTCGACGGTGGCGCGGCAGCGCACGCCGTAGGCGAAGACGGCGGGCAGGCCCGCGCCGAACACCAGGGCGGCCAGCACGACTTCCCAGAGCTCGCTCAGATTGGACAGTAGGGTCTGCATCCCCGCGCTCCTAGGCGATCTCGTTGCCGACGGAATCCTGGCTGCGCACTGCGGCGCCGGGCCCCTCCGGCTGTTGCCAGTCGTCGTTGACGTTGTGCGAATTGACCGCGGTGCGCCGCGAGCGCAGCCAGATCAGCGTGGCCGCGGCGATGAGCAGCGCGAAGACCACGAGGGTGCCCGCGGTGCCGCCGATGCCGTGCAGGATCGCCCAGCAGACCGCGCCGACGAGGCCCGCCATCGGGAGCGTGAGCACCCAGGCCACGACCATACGACCGAGGACCGCCCAGCGCACCTCGGCGCCGGGGCGGCCGAGGCCGGAGCCCAGGATCGAGCCGGTGACGGTCTGCGTGGTGGACAGCGGCAGGCCGAAGTGGGCCGAGGTGAGAATGATCGCGGCGCTGGTGGATTCGGCCGCGAAGCCCTGCGGCGGCGCGATGTCGACCAGGCCCTTGCCGAGCGTGCGGATGATCCGCCAGCCGCCCAGGCAGGTGCCGGCGGCGATGGCGACCGCGCAGGACACGATGACCCACAGCGGCAGCGGATCCCCGGCCGAGGCCGAGCCGTGCGCGATCAGGGCAAGGAAGATGATGCCCATGGTCTTCTGCGCGTCGTTGGTGCCGTGCGCGAGCGAGACCAGCGAGGCGGATCCGATCTGCCCCCAGCGGAATCCGCTCTCCACGGTCTTCTCGTTGCTGCCGCGCGTGATGTGGTAGACGAGCCACGAGCCGATGGAGGCCACCAGCGCGGCCACCACGGGGGCGAGCAGCGCCGGAATGATGATCTTCGCGATGACGCCGGTGTGACCCGAGGTCCAGATCACCCCGTCCCAGCCGAGCGCCGCGATGGTCGCGCCGATCAGGCCGCCGAACAGGGCGTGCGAGGAGGAGGACGGCAGTCCGAGCAACCAGGTGAACAGATTCCAGAGAATGCCGCCGACGAGGCCCGCGAAGACGATGTCGAGCAGGGCTTTTCCGCTGACTTCCGACAGGTCCACGATGCCCGCCGCCACGGTGGCGGCGACGGCGACGCTCAGGAAGGCGCCGACCAGATTCAGGAAACCGGACAGGAGTACGGCGGTACGCGGCGGGAGCGCACCGGTTGCGATCGAAGTGGCCATCGCGTTCGCGGTGTCGTGGAATCCGTTGGTGAAGTCGAACGCCAAGGCTGTGAGAACAACGATCAGCAGAACGAGCAGTTCGGCAGACACGCCGACCAGTTTGCGCTACGCCATTAACGATCCGTTAACCGGTGCCCCCGGACACGCCGTGTGTGTTACGGCGTGGTAGGCGTTTCGCGCGCGCGTGACCGGGGACGTCAGTCGGTGCTCGGCGGGCGGCTGTCCCGGCGGATCGGGTGGTCGGCCGGGATCTGGACGAGCACCAGCGGGACGCCGTCGGGATCCCGGATCCACATCTCGATCAGTCCCCAGGGTTCCTTGGTCGGGCCCCTGTCGATCCGCACCCCGGCGAGGGCGAGTTCGGCCGCCGCGTCTTCGCAGTCGCGCACCTGCAGCCAGATCGCCCCCGCGAATCCGGCCGGCTCCCCGCCGCCGTGCCCGGCCACCTCGATCAGCCCCTGCCCGGCGAAGAACACCGTGCCGCCCGGATACTCCCGGGCGATGGCCAGGCCCAGCGTGTCCCGATAGAAGGCCAGCGTCGTCGCGTAGTCCGCGGGTCGCAGAATCAGCCGACTGCTCAGAATCTCCATGCGCTGTGCCTCCGCTTCTCTCCGGTGAGATGCCTCGTGCGGGTTTCGGTCCCGGCGCGATGCTCGCATCGCGCCGCGGCGGCTCGCCGGGCCGCGCACATCCCATCGTGCCCGGCTCGGGTGGCGAGCCGTCCGGTTTTCAGAAGTACCAGGGGTAGGCCGACCAGTCCGGTGCGCGCTTCTGCAGGAACGAATCGCGGCCCTCGACGGCCTCGTCGGTCATGTAGGCCAGGCGGGTGGCCTCGCCCGCGAAGAGCTGCTGGCCGACCAGGCCGTCGTCGGCGAGGTTGAACGCGTACTTGAGCATGCGGATCGCCTGGGGCGACTTGCCGAGGATGTCGGCGGACCACTCGAGCGCCACGTCCTCGAGTTCGGCGTGGTCGACGACCGCGTTCACCGCGCCCATCCGGTGCATCTCCTCGGCGGTGTACGGGCGGCCCAGGAAGAAGATCTCGCGGGCGGCCTTCTGGCCCACCATCTTCGCCAGGTAGGCGCTGCCGTAGCCGCCGTCGAAGCTGCCGACGTCGGCGTCGGTCTGCTTGAAGCGCGCGTGCTCGCGGCTGGCCAGGGTGAGGTCGCAGACCACGTGCAGGCTGTGCCCGCCGCCGGCGGCCCAGCCGTTCACCAGGCAGATGACGACCTTGGGCATGAAGCGGATGAGGCGCTGGACCTCGAGGATGTGCAGCCGGCCCGCGCGCGCCTGGTCCACGGTGTCCGCGGTCTCGCCGTCGGCGTACTGGTAGCCGCTGCGCCCGCGGATGCGCTGATCGCCGCCGGAGCAGAAGGCCCAGCCGCCGTCCTTGGGGCTGGGGCCGTTGCCGGTGAGCAGCACCGCGCCGACATCGGAGGTCATCCGGGCGTGATCGAGCGCACGGTAGAGCTCGTCCACCGTGTGCGGGCGGAACGCGTTGCGCACTTCGGGCCGGTTGAAGGCGATGCGCACCGTGCCCTGCTCGATATGCCGGTGATAGGTGATGTCGGTGAGGTTCTCGAACCCGGGTACTGCCCGCCACAGCGCTGAATTGAAGGTCACGGGCACGAACTTAGTGGTACAGCCCTCGCGCGGGTCACTCCGACCGTGCGATTCGGGCCACCCCGGGCGGGGTGCCGGAGATTTGCGATAGCGGATTTCGGACATTGGACAAGGAGCCTGATTGTCGCGGAACGCGATTCACTTCCGCCGGATCCGAGCGCGTGACCAGTTGACACGGCGAATCTGAAACGCTGCCAACCGATTGCGGAGGCTTTACAGTGCAGTTGCTGTCTGGGAGCGGCGGCCATCGCCGCACCATGCGGCCCTAGCGCGTCGGCGTCGTGTGCGCGGGGGCACCGGTGCGTATAGTTCCATGCGCTCGTTCATCGAAAAACTATCCGGAGGAACCTGAAAGTGGTTGCAGCACTGTCTGAATCCCTGCTCGATGATGCCAAGCGTCCGGCCTTCCTGGCCGACGCCAAAGAGGTTCTGGATGCTGAGGTGTCGGACAAGGGCGGCGCGTCGGGTCTGGCTGTCAAGGGCGGCTACGCGGCGGTGAAGAAGGTCAGCCCGACCATCGTCGGCGACGCGCTGGAGTCCTTCATTCCGCGATTCGTCGCCCAGCTCGAGCCGTACTGGTCCGAGTACCAGGCCTCGGGCGCCGGTTCGTTCGCCGATCTGCTGGTCGCCAAGCAGGACGAGGTTTCCGAGGCGCTGCTCTCGGTCACCGACGAGCGCGCCGAGTCGTCCTCGCGGCCCGCGCTGACCAAGGTCTACGGCTCGATGCGGTCCTCGGCGAAGAAGCATGTCGCCGAGGCGCTTCCGCGTGTCGGCGCCCTGATCCAGCGTCACGCTGGTTAATCAAATGACCGGTTCGCGGCCCGGAGCCGGGCCGCGAACACGGACTGCATAAAGTCTGTGTCACCCAATTCGGGTGGAAAATACCCGAATTCGAGGCAGTGCGCGGATCCCCTTTTCGCTGTCAGGGGATCCCGGCTCGAACGCGCCGGTGAATGCGTACCCGGCGGCCGAAATCAGCCCGCGGCCTTACCGACTCGCCAGTAGCCGGTGAAAGTGATATCGGCCTTGGGGATTTCGCGTTCCTGGACCAGGAATCGCCGCAACCCCGATACCAGCTTCTGCTCGCCCGCGAGGAACGCGTAGACGCCCGCGGCAGGCAGTTCCGCCGCGCGCACGGCCGCGGCCACGGTCGCGCCGATCTCGGCGCTAGCGTCGGTGCGGACGATCCAGTGCACCCGGACGCCCTCGGGCTCGCCCAAGTCCTGGGCGTCGGCGAGATCGGGCAGCTCGATGAACGCCGCGCCCTTCAGCTCGCGCGGGGCCGAGCGCAGGGAGCCGGCGATGCCGGGCAGCGCGCTCTCGTCACCCGCCAGCAGGGCGAAATTCGCGCCCTCGGCGAGCTGGAAGGTCGCGCCCTCGTCCAGCAGACCGACCCGGTCGCCGGGGGCCGCGCCGTTGGCCCAGGTGGAGGCCGGGCTGTCGTCGCCGTGCGAGAAGAAGTCGATGTCCAGTTCCGCCGTGCTGCCGAACTCCCCGAAACCGGCAGCGCGGTAGTCCCGCACGGTGTAGTTGCGCACCAGCGGGCGGTGCTCCTTGCCCATCATCAGGTACTGCGCGTACCAGCCGAGGGTGCTCGCCGAGGTGGGCAGGGTGAGGGTGCCGTCGCGGCCGGGCATGAAGAGCCGGAACCACTGGTCGTAGCCCATCGCGGTGAATCCCGCGAGTCCGTCGCCGCCGAGCGTCACGCGCACGAAATTCGGGCTGACGCGCTTGCTCGCGAGTACTTCGGCGGTGAGGATTTCCCGGTGTTCGGGCTTGAGATGTTTGGTGCGCTTGGCCATGGGCTTAGGTTAGCGCACCCTAACTAGAACACGCCGGGTGTGATCGGGCCGACGCAGCGCGGAGATCGACTGTCTGAGAGGCTGGGATTGTGAACCCCTCGACAGCACAGGCGCACGTCGTCGTCGACGAACTCGCGCGCGGCGGAGTCCGAGACGTGGTCCTGTGCCCGGGATCGCGAAACGCGCCCCTGGCCTTCGCCTTACAGGCCGCCGACGCGGCCGGGCGGCTGCGGCTGCACATGCGGATCGACGAGCGCGCCGCCGGATTCCTGGCCATCGGCCTCGCCCTGTCGAGCGGCCGGCCCGTTCCGGTGGTCATGACCTCCGGCACCGCCGTCGCCAATCTGGGGCCCGCGGTGCTCGAAGCCAACTACGCGCGCGTGCCGCTCATCGTGATCAGCGCGAACCGGCCCTACGAGATGCTGGGCACCGGCGCGAACCAGACCGTCGAGCAGTTGGGGCTGTTCGGCAGTCAGGTGCGCGCGACAATCAGCCTCGGGCTGGCGGAAAGCGAGAGCCTCGGGCCGGCGGGGGAGAACCCCGGGCAGCTGCGGAGTGATGGCCTCGGGCCGGCCGCGGGTGAGTCCGGCGAGGTCTACCCCAAGCAGAACAGCGTCTGGCGCTCGGCGGTGTGCCGGGTGCTGGCCGCCGCGCGCGGCACCCGCTCCGGCAACGCCGGGCCGGTGCATTTCGACATCCCGCTGCGCGAGCCGCTGGTGCCGGACATGGCGTCGGGCGATCCGCTGCCGCTGGGTCGCAGCGACGACCGGCCCTGGACCGCAACGCAATACGCCACCCTCGACGTGCCGCTCGACATCGACCTGAGCCTGGACACCGTGGTCATCTCCGGCCACGGCGCGGGCCATCGGCCCGAGCTCGCGGCGCTGCCGACCGTCGCCGAGCCCACCGCGCCCATGCACGGGCCGCCGCTGCATCCGCTGGCGCTGTCGCTGGTGCGGCCGAAGCAGGCGATCATCACCGGCCGGCCCACCCTGCACCGGCAGGTTGCGAAGGTGCTGGCCGATCCCGAGGTGACGGTGTTCGCGCTGACCACCGGCCCGCGCTGGCCCGATGTGTCCGGCAACGTGGTCGGGACCGGCACGCGCGCGGTCACCTCCGGCACGCCGCGCGCCGAGTGGCTCGAGCAGTGCCGGGATCTCAACGAGCGGGCCGTGGCCGTGGTGCGCGCCGAGCTGGCCGCCCATCCCAAGCCCACCGGATTGCACGTGGCGGCCGTGGTCATGGCCGCGCTGCGCGATGGCGATCAGCTGCTGCTGGGCGCGTCGAACCCGGTGCGCGACGCCGCGCTGGTGTCCGAGCCGCGGCCGGGGGTGCGGGTGCTGTCCAACCGCGGCGTGGCCGGGATCGACGGCACGGTGTCCGCCGCGGTCGGCGCGGCCCTGACCCATACCGGCCGCACGGTCGCGCTGATGGGCGACCTGACGTTCCTGCACGACGCGTCCGGCCTGCTGATCGGCCCCGGCGAACCGCGCCCGGAGGACCTCACGATCGTGGTCGCGAACGACGACGGCGGCGGCATCTTCGAACTCCTCGAACAGGGCGATCCGCAGTACGCGGGCGTCTTCGAACGCGTCTTCGGCACCCCGCACGGCATGGATCTCGCGGCCCTGTGCGCGGCCTACCGGGTGCCCCATCGCCAGGTGGATCCCGCCGAGCTGGCGGTGGAGCTGACCCGCCCCGCCCACGGCGTCCGGGTCCTCGAGGTGGCGACCGAACGCTCGAGCCTCCGCGAGCTGCACGCGACGGTCCGCGCCGGCATCACCGGCTGACCGACCCGCTCGATAGCGGTTCCCGGGGACTCGCTGCCGGTTCCGCTGTGTCCGAGCGGATCTCACCGAGCCGGCGGTCGAGTTCAACTGCCCGCTGCGGCGTCCGCGTTCCGGAGGCGGCGACCGGACGCTCGAGCCTCCGCGAGTTGCACGCGGGTATCACCGGCCGGCCGGCCGGGTTTCCCAGGGCCCGTGCTTGTTCCGTCGTGTCCGGCGGATCCCACCGAGCCGCCGGGTCCGGCGCGGCGGGGTGCTCGGGGCCGTGGGGACCTGCCTGCGCGAGCTGCGTGCCACCGGGCGGGCAGACCGATTCGGTGCCGGTTGCCCACGACGCGTCGGCGGTTCCGTTGAGTCCGGTGAAACCGACCGAGCCGGGTACCTCTGGCACGCAGGCCGCTCGGGGTAGCGGCTGGGCGATCCGGCCTGCGCGAGCCGCACATCCCAACCGGCCGAGTTCCGCAGGTTTCGCGTTTCGGGCCGCCGTCGTCGTGGGCGGGATGTGTGATCGTGCCGGCGCGGTGGCATGCCTCCACCGGGGTGCGCGCGCTCGGAGCGTTCCCCTTGGAAACGGGCGACAGTCAGTACTCGGGTTCGGCGTCCTGGTAGTCGTCGTCCAGGGGGACCGGGATCGACTGTTCGACCAGGTCGCCCTCGTCGGCGGTCCAGCCGCTGTCGCCCGGGGGAACCGGGGGGATGTCGGTGTCGGAATCCGGGGCCGGGTCGCCGGGGGCGTCGGTCGCGGGGTTGTCGGCGTCGGGGTAGGCCGGGGTGTGCTGTTCAAGGTAGTCGGCTTCGGACACCTCGTCGACGCGCTCGTTCATCGGATGCTCCTCTCCGCCGTGTCGGCTGGGCCGGGTGAAGTCGGGCATCTCCCAGCTTGCGCCCCGGAGCAGGAGTCGGCAACCGGGGTGGGGGGTGGTCGGCGGGTGTGCGCAGGTCACGGCCGGTGGGTCGGTTGTATCACGGCCGGGCGAGTCGGGCTACCGATTCCGTGCCGACCGACAACTGCCACTGTGAGGCGGAAACCTGGGCACCGCCCCCGGGGATGGCTGTCATTGTGTGGAACAGGGCCACGGCGGAGGTGTGGCCCGGGTGGGGAAGCCGCGGGGGTGGGATCCGAGCGGCGGGCCGGGCTGGGGGACGGCTCATTCGCCGGGGAGGGGGCCCTTGTCGGTGGGGTGTTCCACCAGGGCGAGGACACGCCCGGCCATGAACCGTGCGGTGCGCACCTGGGTTCCGGTGCGGGTCGTTTCGCTGACTTCGACTATTCCGCGCGCTATGCGCACCTCGACCCGGCGGCCCGCGCGGGTGGCTGTCACTTCGTAATTGCGGGAACCGTCACCGGTGTCCACGACGATCTCTACTCGATCACCTTTCATCTATCAATTCTCCTCCCCACCAGCGGTTTTGGGCAGAAATCCGGGTTCCGAACCGCTAACGACTCGGTACCGCCGGGGCATAAAATCGTGTTCGGAAAACAGGCGAAATCGCTTGCGCTCAGCACTTTTCGCGGGATGCGTGCACCTGGGCGCGAGGCTCCGGCCGGGTGTCCCCGGCGCGCTCGTGCCGCCGCGGATCAGCTGCCGGAATCGGTGGCGGCGGCCGCGAACACTCCCGCGTGGGTGGCGGCCAAGGCGGCGTCGGCGGCGGCCCGCGCGGCGGCGGGGTCGATCGGATCGCCGCTGGCCAGGAGGCGGTAGTAGAGGGGCGCGGAGACCGCGGACAGGACCGCGCGGGGGTCGGTGTTCGCGGGGCACTCGCCGCGGGCGACCGCGGCGGTGACGCAGGGGGTCCATTCGGTCAGGCGGGTGTCGTAGAAGCGTTGCAGGGCAAGGGCGGTGGCCTCGTCGGTGGTCGCGGCGGCGATGACGGCGCGGAACAGGCGGCCCTGGCGCGGATCGGCGAGCGTCCGCGCCACCAGGGCGGCGTTGGCGTGCAGGTCGCCGTGCAGCGAACCCGTATCGGCATGGGGGAGCGAGGATTCCGCCATCTCGGCGAGGAGGTCGGCGACCAGCCCGGCGGGCGTGCGCCAGCGCCGGTAGACGGTGGTCTTGCCGACCTCGGCGGTCGCGGCCACCTCGGCCAGGTCCAAGCGGGCGAAGCCGTGTTCGGCGAGGGCGTCCCCGGCGGCGCGCAGCACGGCGTCGCGGACCCGGGCGGTGCGCCCGCCGGGGCGAATCGAGCCGGGGGCGGTGGTGTCCTGCGTCATAACGGTTCTCCAGTTCCATTTGCGGCGAAGTGAGTGTAGCGTTGCCGATGTTAATGAAACTGTAGTTCCGTTAGGAGTTAGTCATGGAGTACCGTCGGCTCGGCGCGTCAGGTTTGCGGGTTCCGGCTCTGAGCTTCGGCGCCGGCACCTTCGGCGGGCGCGGGGAGCTCTTCAGCGCCTGGGGTGACACCGACGCCCGGCAGGCCCGCCGCCTGGTGGATATCAGCCTGGAAGCGGGCGTCACGCTCTTCGACACCGCGGACGTCTACTCCGACGGCGCGTCGGAAGAGGTACTGGGCGAGGCGATTCGCGGCCGCCGCGATCAGGTGCTGATCTCCACCAAGGCCTCCCTGCCCACCGGGCCCGGTCCCAACGACGCCGGTTCCGGGCGCGCCCGCCTCGTCGGCGCGGTCGAGGGGTCGCTGCGCCGGCTCGGCATCGATCACATCGACCTGTTCCAGCTGCACGCCTTCGACGCGGGCACCCCGATCGAGGAAACCCTTGCCGCACTGGACGATCTGGTGCGCGCGGGCAAGATCCGCTACGTCGGCGCCTCCAACTTCGCAGGCTGGCAGCTCATGAAATCCCTTGCCGCGGCGGACCGGAACGGGCTCACCCGGTACGTCGCGCACCAGGTCTACTACTCGCTGGTCGGCCGCGACTACGAGTGGGAGCTCATGCCGCTCGGCCTGGACCAGGGCGTCGGCGCGGTGGTGTGGAGCCCGCTCGGCTGGGGGCGGCTGACCGGCAAGATCCGGCGCGGGCAACCGCTTCCGGCGGGGAGCCGCCTGCACCAGACCGCCGCGGCGGGTCCGCCGGTCGACGACGAGGTGCTCTACGACGTGGTCGACGTGCTCGACGACATCGCCGCCGAAACAGGCCGCACGGTCCCGCAGATCGCGCTGAACTGGCTGCTCACCCGCCCCACCGTGGCCACGGTCATGATCGGCGCGCGCAACGAGGAGCAGCTGCGCCAGAACCTCGGCGCGGTCGGCTGGACCCTGGACGCCGACCAGATCGCCCGCCTGGACAAGGCGAGCGCGGTCACCCCGCCGTACCCGTACTACCCCTACTACCGCCTCGGCGACTTCACCCGCCTGAATCCGCCTGCCGTGTAAGCGGATTCGCCGGGACACCGATGCTTATCCGGCCGGACCGCAGCGCGTGTCCGGCCGAGCGGTGTCCGGCCGAGCGGTGTCCGGCCGAGCGGTGTCCGGCCGAGCGGTGTCCGGCCGAGCGGTGTCCGGCCGAGCGGTGTCCGGCCGAGCGGTGTCCG